>JBBSKI010000055.1:0-15472 GCA_038256425.1 Sphingomonadales bacterium | reverse complement strand
TGGTGCGGACGGTGGGACTCGAACCCACACGAGCAAAGCTCAGGGGATTTTAAGTCCCCGGCGTCTACCATTCCGCCACGCCCGCGCGCTCGTTCGCCTTACGGTGAGTGCGCAGAACGCCTCTATTAGCTGGGCAAGCCTGACGCATCAATCTGCTCAAGCCATCATTCAGCCGACGGAATCAATCGGCATTCAGGCGCGCGCGCATTTCCTTGCCGGGCTTGAAATAGGGTACGCGCTTGCCCGGGACTTCTACCGAGTCGCCGGTGCGCGGGTTGCGGCCCTTGCGCGGTTCGCGTTCGCGGGTCGAGAATGCGCCGAAGCCGCGTAGCTCGACCCGGCCGCCATCGGCCAGCCGCTGGGCGACCTCGTCGAAGAATACATCGACCACGCGTTCGATTTCTTCGGCGCGCAGGCCCGGACTTTCCTTGGCAAGCGCTTGGAGCAGTTCCGATCGGATCATGGGCTTCCCCTCCTCGTCCCGGCGGCGCGTGCGATCACGCCATGCCAAGCACGCCCGTATGTATTTCCGCGATCCCTGGGAACTCCGTCTAGAAAACAGCGTTCTTACGCGCTGCTGTGACAGAACGCACAAGTAAATACAATTGCCGATTGCCGCAGTAACCGCGCGCACGCCCCCATGCGCGATTGCCACGCCCCGCCGCGTAATCAGGCTGGCGTCAGCAGGTCCTGCGCACGCAGCCCGAGCCGTTCGATCCGCGCCGCGATCTCGGGCCACTCGTCGGCCAGGAAGGCGCGCCGCTCGCTCGCCTTGAGCGCGGCGGCGGCACCGGGCGCGACATACATTCCCACTCCGCGCTGGACCTGAACCAGCCCGTCGTCCTGAAACGCCTGATAGGCTTTGGCGACGGTCAAGGGATTGGCGCCCTGATCGGCCGCAAAAGCGCGCACCGAAGGCAACATCGCACCTTCGGCATAGGTTCCGTCGATGATTGCCGCGGCGATCTGGTCGCGCAGCTTGAGATAGACCGGGCGGGTTGCGACATGCATGGTGATGCAGTGCCATAATACAGCGTGGCGGGCAATTTGTTTCCGGCTTGGCGGTCGGTTGCGGTTCCGGCCGGCAACATGGAACCTCGGTCAGACAGTCACAATTGCAACAAACGGCTTCACAACCGAAATTTGGCGGTTAGGGTTCGCGTTTGACGGTTCGTCCGTCAGGTCAAGCAATCAAAACGGGTGTCGCGCATATGAAAGACATGGCCTTGTGGAACGAGGGCGATTGGATCGCCGCCATCGCAGCAGTGGCGCTGTTCGCCGTGCTGGCGGTGGGCGGCCTGATCGCCGCGCGCAAGCACGACGAATTCGCCAGCCACCCGCGCGGCCTGTTCGTGTTGTTCTATGCCGAGATGTGGGAGCGATTCAGCTACTACGGGATGCGGGCTCTGCTGGTCCTCTATCTGACCAAGCACTGGCTCTACGATGATAGCAAAGCGACCCTGATCTACGGAGCCTATGGGGCGCTGGTCTATATCACGCCGGTGCTGGGCGGAATCCTTGCCGATCGCTGGCTCGGCCAGCGCAAGGCAGTGCTGTTCGGCGGCCTGCTGCTCGCGGCGGGACATGGACTGATGGCGGTCGAGGGCGTCGGCGGGCAAGCCGATCCCACGATCAACGTGTTCTGGGCCGCGCTGGCCTTCATCATCGTCGGCTCCGGTTTCCTCAAGGCCAACATCTCGGTCATCGTCGGCCAACTCTACAACATGAAGGATACGCGCCGCGACGCGGCCTACACGATCTTCTACATGGGCGTGAATGTCGGCGCGGCGCTCGGCACGATCCTGGTCGGCTATCTCGGCGAGACGATCGGCTGGGCTTACGGGTTCGGCATGGCCGGGATCGGCATGATCATCGGCCTGATCATCTTCGTGCTGGGCAAGCCGGCGCTGATGGGCCGGGGCGAAGCGCCCGCTCCGCTTTCCCGGCAGAAGGAATTCACGCTTTATGGCATCGGCCTTGCCGCCGTCGCGGTATGCTGGGGCCTGATCCAGTTCCAGGACGTGATCCAGAACCTGCTGATCGTCACGGGTCTCTCGATGCTCGCCTATACCCTGTACGAGGCGTTCAAGCTGCCCAAGGAGCCGCGCGAGAGGATTTTCGCGATGCTCTTCCTGATCGCGCTCAACCCGCTGTTCTGGGGCCTGTTCGAGCAGGCCGGTGGCAGCCTCAACCTCTATACCGATCGCTATGTCGATCGCTCGGGCGTGCCGACCAGCCTGTTCCAGTCGATCAACCCGATCTACATCGTGATCCTTGCACCGATCTTTGCCGCGCTGTGGCAGTGGCTCGGGCGCAAGGGGCTGGAGCCGAGCGCACCGGCCAAGTTCGGGCTCGCGCTGACGCAGGTTGGCCTGGGCTTCCTGATCTTCGTGTGGGGCGCGAACAGCGTCGGCGCAGCGGCGATGACCCCGGTGATCTTCGTGTTCCTGATCTACCTGCTGCACACCACCGGCGAACTGTGCCTGTCTCCGGTCGGCCTCTCGGCGATGGCGCGGCTCGCGCCGCTCCACCTGGCCAGCTTCGTGATGGGGGCGTGGTTCTACATGACCGCGGTGGGCAACTTCGTTGCTGGCAAGATCGGCGAGGCCACCGGGGGCGAGGGCGGCGAGATGTCGCGCGAGCTGGTTCTGCAGGTTTACTGGCAGATCGGCCTCGTCGCGATCGGGATCAGCGTTCTGGTGCTGGCGGTCTCGCCATTCGTCAAACGCTGGATGCACCTCGATACGCTGGAGGAGCGGGTCACGCCCGCGGACCAAGCCAAGGTCTGGGGCGGAGACGGCGAGCGCGAGAATGCCGATCCCTCGCTACCCCATCGCCCCTGAACGAAAGCCTGATGATCATGAAGTACGGATTGCGGGGCGCCGCGGCGCTGGCCTGCGCGCTTGGGCTCACCGCCTGTGCCACCACCGGCGAAACACGGTCGGCGACGTCGGGCAAGGGGTCGTCGGGCAAGGCATCGCCCGCCGCCAACTTCGACAAGGACCCCTACCCATCGTCCTATAAGCCCTATGCCGGCGCGCCGACCGCACTGGTCGGGGCGACAATCTATGATGGTGCGGGCGGCCGGATCGACAACGGCACGGTGCTGCTGTCGGGCGGCAAGGTCGAAGCGGTCGGCGGGCCCGACCTGTCGATTCCGGAGGGCTACACCCGGATCGACGCGAGTGGGCGGTTCGTCACGCCGGGGATCATCGACATCCACAGCCACCTCGGCGACTATCCCAGCCCGTCGGTCGCTGCCCATTCGGATGGCAACGAAGCGACCGATCCGACCACGCCCAACGTGTGGGCCGAACATTCGGTCTGGCCGCAGGACCCCGGGTTCAGCCGCGCGCTGGCCAACGGCGGGATCACCGCGCTGCAGGTCCTGCCGGGCTCGGCCAACCTGATGGGTGGGCGCTCGGTGACGCTGAAAAACGTTGCCAGCCGGACCGTCCAGGGCATGAAGTTTCCCGGCGCGCCCTATGGCTTCAAGATGGCCTGCGGCGAGAATCCCAAACGCGTCTATGGCGGCAAAAACCGCATCCCCTCAACCCGGATGGGCAATTTCGCGGTCAACCGCGCGACCTGGATCAAGGCGCAGGAATACCGCCGCAAGCGCGAGGCGGGCAAGCTCGAGACCCGCGACCTGGGCATGGAAACGCTGGTCGGGGTGCTCGACGGTGACATCCTCGTCCACAACCACTGTTACCGCGCCGACGAGATGGCGCTGGTCCTCGATATGGCACGCGAGTTCGGCTACAAGGTCACTGCGTTCCATCACGCGGTCGAAAGCTACAAGATCGCCGATCTGCTGAAAGCCAGCGGCACCTGCTCGGCGATCTGGGCGGACTGGTGGGGCTTCAAGATGGAAAGCTACGACGGGATCCCCGAAAACGCCGCGCTGCTGCAGAACGGCGGGGCCTGCGTGGTGATCCATTCGGACGACGCCAACCAGATCCAGCGGCTCAACCAGGAAGCCGCCAAGGCGCAGGCCGATGGGCGGCGGATGGGGATCGACATTCCCGACGCGACCGTGATCCGCTGGCTGACGCTGAACCCGGCGACCGCCATGGGTATTGCCGACCAGACCGGCAGCCTCGCGCCCGGCAAGATGGCCGACGTGGTGCTGTGGAACGGCAATCCGCTGTCGGTCTATGCCCGGCCCGACAAGGTGTGGGTCGATGGCGCGCTGCTGTATGATGCCAGTGATCCGAAGCGGCGCCCGGTAAGCGATTTCGAACTGGGCCAACCGGGCATGGGAGACACCAAGTGAGCCGGATGCGAAACGCGCTGCTCGCTGGTGCCGCGCTGCTGGCCATGCCGGCTGCGGCACAGGACTTCGTCATTACCAACGCCACCGTCGTGGTCGGCGATGGCAGTGCGCCGGTCGAAGGCGGTACCGTGGTGGTGCGCGGCGGCAAGGTGATCGCCGCGGGGGCTGGAGTCGCGGTACCGGCGGGGGCGCAGGTCATCGACGGCATCGGCAAATGGGTGACGCCCGGCATCGTTGTGGCATTGACCGACCTTGGCCTGGTCGACGTCGATGGGGTTTCCGAGACCAACGATTTCACCAAGGGCAGCGGCCCGTTCAGCGCCGCGCTCGATGTTGCCCCAGCGATCAACCCGTCGGCCCAGCCGATCGCGGTCAGCCGTGCAGGCGGGGTGACGCGCGCCGCTGTGGTTCCGGCTGCGGGTGGCAGCATTTTTGCCGGGCAAGGCGCGATCATCGATCTGGGCGCGGACCCATCGGCGATCACCGCCGCGCGGGTCTTCCAGTATGTCGAACTGGGCGAGAACGGCGCGCAGCTTGCCGGGGGCAGCCGCCTTACCAGCCATGCACTGCTGCGCAATGCGCTGCGCGAGGCGCGCGACTTTTCCCGGATGAGCGAACCGCTGCGCGGCGGCACGAGGGCTCCGGTGGACAGCGGAGACGATATCCCGATCGACCCGCGCCTGGCCTCCAATAATGGCGAGCGTGATGACGACGTGCTGCTGACGCGGTTCGATGTTGCCGCGCTGGTTCCGGTCGTGAACGGCCGACAGCCGCTGTACATCCGCGCCGAACGCGCAGCCGATATCCGCGCGGCGCTGGCCCTGAAGCGCGAATTTCCGGCGCTTCGGCTGGTGCTGGTCGGGGCAACCGAAGGCTGGCTGGCCGCGTCCGAAATCGCCGCCGCCGGTGTGCCGGTGATCGCCAGCGGACTGGTCGACCTGCCGGGCAGCTTCGAACAGCTCGCCGCGACCCAATCGAACATCGGGCGGATGAGCGCCGCCGGGGTCAAGGTCGCGATCGGCAACCTGCGCGACAACGACCAGCCGCGCTATGCGCCGCAGTACGCCGGCAATCTCGTCGCACTGGGCCGCGTGCCCGGGGCGACCGGGCTGAGCTGGGGCCAGGCCTTCGCCGCGATCAGTTCGATCCCCGCCGAGATCCTCGGGATGGGCGGGCGGTTCGGCTCGCTGAAAGCCGGCCGTTCGGGTGACGTCGTGATCTGGAGCGGCGATCCGCTCGAGCTGTCATCGGCGCCCGAGGCGGTGTGGATCGACGGGATCGCCCAGCCGCTCGACAACCATCAGACCCGCCTGCGCGACCGCTACCGCACGGCAGGCGAAGGCGACCTGCCCAAGGCCTACGATTGGTGATATTAAGGGGGAGGAGGAACACCGCATGGACCCCGCTCTGACTTCGCTGATCGCCGCCAGCATCGCTTTCGTCGGCACCCATTTCGCCATGTCGCATCCGTTGCGCGCGCCGATGGTGCGCGCGCTGGGCGAAAAGGGCTTCATGGGCGTCTATTCGCTGGTGAGCCTGGCGACCTTCGTGTGGATGGTGCTGGCGTTCCGCGCGATGACCCGGCGCGGGATGCCGCTGTGGGACGGTAGCAGCGATGTGCTGTGGGTCATCGCCAGCCTGGTCAGCATCGTCTCGCTGGCGCTGCTGCTCGGTTCGTTCCGCGGCAACCCGGCGCTGCCCGATTTGAACGCCGCCGCCGGTCTGGCGACCAGGCAGCCGACCAGCGTCTTTCGCGTCACCCGCCATCCGATGATGTGGGGCTTTGCGCTGTGGGCATTCAGCCACATCCTCATCGCCCCCACCCCGCGCACGCTGGTGCTGGCAGGCGCAATCGGCTTCCTCGCGCTGGTTGGCGCACACCTGCAGGACCGTAAGAAGGAGGGCCTGATGGGCGACGGCTGGAAGGCGTGGGAGGCCAAGACCAGCTACTGGCCAAGGCTCGGGGCACTGCCGGGGATCGGGCTGGGGCTGTGGGCGCTGACCTTGGCTCTGTGGCTCGCGCTGACCTGGGCGCACATCTGGCTGGCCTATGTGCCGGCGGGGGTGTGGCGCTGGGTTGGGTGATCCTTCCCTGACGCCGACCCCCGCAATGGATTTGTGACGCTCTGAATCCTCTGGGATGCCAATCAGCTCACCTGTAAATCGGCCCTAGGCCCGCGCCTCTTCCACCCCCGTGCTATTATGGCGGAGCGCTTTCAGCACCGTCTCGACGATCTGCGGCGCATTCAGCCCCGCAGTGTCGTATTGCTTGTCCGGCGCATCGTGTTCCTGAAACATGTCCGGCAGGCGCATCGTGCGGATTTTCAGGCCCGCATCGAGCAGGCCCTCATCGCTCGCCATCGTCAAGACATGCGCGCCGAGGCCCCCGATGGAGCCTTCCTCGACCGTCACGATCACCTCGTGCGTGGCCATCAGGCGGCGGATCAGGTCGGTGTCGAGCGGTTTGGCGAAGCGCAGGTCGGCGACCGTCGTGGACAGTCCCTTGGCCTCCAGAGCATCGGCGGCTTTCAGCGCCTCGGCCAGGCGAGTGCCCAGCGACAGCAGCGCGATTTTCGAGCCGTGGCGCACGATCCGGCCCTTGCCGATCTCCAGCCGCTCCGGCACCTCGGGCAGGTCCACCCCGGTCCCGTTGCCGCGCGGATAGCGGAAGGCGATCGGGCCGCTGTCATGCAGGATCGCGGTGTGGGTCATGTGGACCAGTTCCGCCTCGTCGGCCGCCGCCATCACTACGAAATTGGGCAGGGTGGCCAGATAGGTCACGTCGAACGATCCGGCGTGGGTCGCCCCATCCGCGCCAACCAGCCCGGCGCGGTCGATCGCAAAGCGCACCGGCAGGTTCTGGATTGCAACGTCGTGGACCACCTGATCGAACGCGCGCTGGAGGAAGGTGGAATAAATCGCGCAGAACGGGCGCATCCCCTGCGCGGCGAGGCCGGCGGCGAAGGTTACCGCGTGCTGCTCGGCGATCCCGACGTCGAAGAAGCGTTCCGGGTGGGCCGCGGCGAACTTGTCGAGCCCGGTGCCCGAGGGCATTGCGGCGGTGATCGCGCAGATGCGGCTGTCGCTCTCCGCCGCCTTGGCCAGATGCAGCCCGAACACGTTCTGATAGGCTGGCGGCCCCGCCGCGCTCTTGACCTGCTGGCCGGTGATCACGTCGAACTTCTGCACGCCGTGATACTTGTCGGCGCTGTTTTCCGCCGGGGCATAGCCCTTGCCCTTTTGCGTCACGACATGGATCAGGCACGGGCCTTCTGCCGCATCGCGGACGTTTTCCAGCACCGGGATCAGCTGATCGAGATTGTGCCCGTCGATCGGGCCGACGTAATAGAACCCCAGCTCCTCGAACAGGGTGCCGCCCATCGCCATCCCGCGCGCGAATTCATCGGTTTTCTTCGCGGCGCGATGGAGCGGTTCGGGCAGGCGCCGCGCGATCCTTCGCCCCAGATCGCGCAGCTCGAGGAACGGGCGCGATGAAACCAGCCGCGCGAGATAGGCCGAAAGCCCCCCCACCGGCGGGGCGATCGACATATCGTTGTCGTTGAGGATCACGACCAGCCGGTTGCCCGCGGCCTCGGCGTTGTTCATCGCCTCATAGGCCATGCCCGCGCTCATCGCGCCGTCGCCGATCACCGCGATGCCCTTGCCCGGGGTGCCGGCCAGCTTGTTGGCCACGGCAAAGCCCAGCGCCGCGCTGATCGAGGTGGACGAATGGGCCGCGCCGAACGGATCGTATTCGCTTTCCGAACGGCGGGTAAAGCCCGACAGGCCAGCGGCCTGGCGCAGCGTGCGGATCCGGTCGCGGCGTCCGGTCAGGATCTTGTGCGGATAGGCCTGGTGGCCGACATCCCAGATCAGACGGTCATCGGGCGTGTTGAAAACGTAGTGAATCGCGACGGTCAGCTCGACCACGCCGAGCCCCGAGCCGAGGTGGCCCCCGGTGGTGCCGACTGCGGCAATCATCTCGGCCCGCAGCTCGTCAGCCAATTGGCGGAGCTGGCCTTGCGGAAGGCGGCGGAGATCGGACGGAATTTCGACGCTGTCGAGCAGTGGAGTGGCCGGGGTGGCGGTCATGACCAATGACTTACACGGCGCAAACGACACTGTCGATTCCGCTTGGAGAAATACGCCCGCCCGTTGACCGGGCAACGCTCATAGGCAAACAACCTGCGATGGCCCGACTGAGCTCTCGCCTTGCAGAACGCGCTGACCTGCCGGCGATCGCCGCGCTGATGGATCGCGCCATCGCCGAGTTGCAGCGGCCGTTCCTGAATTCGCGGCAAATCGCCGCCAGCCGCCAGTCCATGGGGCTGGATTCCCAGCTTATATCGGATGGGACCTATTTCGTCGTCGAAGCGGACGGCGTGATCGTGGGATCCGGGGGGTGGAGCCGCCGCGCGACGCTGTATGGCGGGGACCACGCCTCCGGATTGCGCGACGAGCGCCTGCTCGATCCGCAGTGCGAACCCGCCCGGATCCGGGCGATGTACACCGAGCCCCGCCTTGCACGGCAAGGTATCGGGCGGTTTATCCTGACCCAGTGCGAAAATGCGGCGCGCACCGCCGGATTTTCGAGGGCCGAGCTGATGGCTACGCTGGCGGGCGAGCCGCTTTATCGCGCGTGCGGATATTCGGTTATCTCGCGCGTCGAACGACTGAGTGCCAATGGCGTTGCAGTGCCCGGCGCAACGATGGGCAAGCTGCTCTAGCTACCCGCATTCCCCGCAGCGCCCGCGCACTTCGACCACCGGGCGGATGTCCGCAAAGCCCGCGCCGCGGGCGGCATCGACCAGTGCGCCGGTGAGGCGATCGTCGTCGACATGGGATGCGCGGCCACAATCGTCGCAGATCAGGAAGATGCAATCGTGCCGACAGCCGGGATGGCTGTTGGCGAGATAGGCGTTGGCGCTCTCGATCCGGCGGGCCAGGTTGGTCCGCACAAACAGGTCGAGGATGCGGTAGATGCTGTTGGCAGCAACCCGCTTGCCGCGGCTCGCCGCCAGGCTTTCGGCGATGTCATAGGCTGAGGTGGGGCGATCGCGTGCGGCCAGCGCGGCGAACACATCGCCGCGCATGGTGGTCCACTGCTCTCCCGCCAAAGTCAGCGCGCCGCGCGCGGCATCGACCAGCTTGGCGCCCGAATGCTCGTGATGATGATGCCCGCTCATTCGCCGGACATAGGCGCAGCGCTGGCCCCGCGCAAATCAGCCGGCCAGGAACTTGACGCGATAGTGGGTCGGGAACAGTTTTTTGAGCGCCGCAACCTTGGGCGCATCCCACATCCGGATATAGCCGTGATTTGGGTTCTTAACCATGAAGTCCTGATGATAGGCTTCGGCGGGATAGAAGCTCTTGTAAGCCTCGACCTTGGTCACCAGCGGCCTGGACCACAATTTGGCGGCCCTGAGCTGACCGAGATAGGCGGCCGCGACCTTGGCTTGCTCGGGGCTCATCGGAACCAGCGCGTTGCGATACTGGGTGCCGCGATCTGGGCCTTGGCGATTGAGCTGGGTCGGATCGGTGACCACCGCGAAAAATATCCGCAGAAGCTGGTCGTAACGCACCACCGCCGGGTCGTATGTCACCCGTACCGCTTCGGCGTGGCCGGTATCGCCATCGTTGGTGCGGCTGTACGTGGCGGTCGAGGCTGCGCCGCCGTGATAGCCGGAAACCGCGCTGGTGACGCCCTTGACGTGGCTGAACACGCTCTCGACGCCCCAGAAACAGCCGCCCGCAAAGACGGCCGTCTTGAGGCCGTTTCCTTCAGCAGCAACGACTTTCGCCGCCGGTGCCGCGACCACGCTTTCGGCAAAGGCCGGGGCGGCGCAGGCGTTGGATACCAACGCCACGGCACCCAGTGCAGCGATCCGGCGCATCAAGGAACCTGCCCGATTTCGCTCGAGACCTGGGCGCGGACCTCGCCGCTCATTGTCGCAACAAGCCCGGCGCAGCCGATCAGGAAGCCGATCAGGAAGGCGCGGTAGAGATCGGGTTTGAACATGCCCATGGCGGTCACTTTCGCTTTTCATCGTTCGATTATGGTTCCCGGGATGCCCGATTCGCGCTTGCCGTGCTGTGAACACAGGCACAGGCTATCGTTCATTCGCCAGTTCATTCGGGCGGACGATCCGAAAGGTTACGTACGACGTGAGTTATGATGCGGTCATCATCGGCGGGGGTCATAACGGCCTCGTCTGCGCTTACTATCTCGCTCGCGCGGGGCATAAGGTGCGGATCTGCGAGGCCCGCGACGTGGTCGGCGGCGCAGCGGTGACCGAGGAGTTCGCGCCGGGTTTTCGCAATTCTGTGGCCAGCTACACAGTCAGCCTGCTCCAGCCCAAGGTGATCGCCGACATGGCGCTGGAAGCGCGCGGATTGAAGATCGTGCTGCGCCCGCTGGCCAATTTCCTGCCGCTTTCGTCCCAGCCAGGCGATTACCTCAAGATGGGCGGCGGACTTGCGCGCAGTCAGGCCGAAGTCGCGAAATTCAGCGCCCGGGACGCCGCCGCGCTGCCCGCCTATTTCGAGGCGCTGGAGCAGGTCGCCGAAGTGTTGCGTGCGCTGGCCCTGCGCATCCCGCCCGACACCGGAACCCAGGGTCTCGGCGGGCTGAAAGCCATGATCGACGCCGCGCTGCAATCGCGCGTGCTGGCCAGTCTCGATCTGCCCGGGCGGCGCGAGGCGCTGAAGCTGTTTACCCGCTCGGCACGCGAATATCTCGACGAATGGTTCGAAAGCGAACCGGTCAAGGCCGTGTTCGGTTTCGATGCGGTGGTCGGCAACTATGCCAGCCCCGACACGCCGGGCAGCGCTTACGTGCTGCTCCATCACGTTTTCGGCCAGGCCAATGGCGTCAAGGGCGCGTGGGGCCACGCGATCGGCGGGATGGGCGCGATCACCCAGGCGATGGCGAGCGCCTGCCGCGATGCCGGGGTCGAGATCGGGCTGTCGCAACCGGTCGAGCAGGTGCTGGTCGAACGCGGTTCGGCCACCGGGGTGCGGTTGATCGGCGGCGAAACGATCCGCGCGAAACGGGTGATTGCCAACGTCGGCCCGGCGCTCTTGTACCGCCGCCTGATCGACCGAGCCGCGCTCGCGCCCGATTTTGCCCGCGCGATGGATGGTTTCAAGACCGGCAGCGGCAGCCTGCGGATGAATCTCGCGCTATCCGAGCTGCCGCGCTTCGCTTGCCATCCCCAACACCCGGAAAATGGCCCGGGCAAGCACCACTCCGCCGGAATTATCATGGCCCCCAGCCTCGACTACATGGACGCCGCCTTCGTCGATGCGCGCATCTATGGGTGGAGCCGCGAGCCGGTGGTCGAAATGCTCATCCCGTCGACGGTCGATGATAGCCTCGCGCCTCCCGGCAAGCACGTCGCCAGCCTGTTCTGCCAGCAATTCGCGCCGCAACTGCCCGATGGCGGCGGCCAAGGCAGGGATTGGGACGAAGCCGAATCCCGCGCGGTCGAGGCGGTACTCGCCACGCTCGAACGCTTCGCCCCCGGGGTGCGCGCCACCATCGTCGGCCAGCAGGTGCTGACCCCCAAAAGCCTCGAACGTCGCTTTGGGCTGGTCGATGGCGACATCTTCCACGGGCGGATGAGCCTGGAACAACTGTGGGCGGCGCGCCCGGTGCTGGGCAACGGCAGCTATCGCGGGCCGCTGAAGGGTCTGTGGATGTGCGGCGCGGGCACCCATCCCGGCGGCGGGGTGACCGGCGCGCCGGGCCACAATTGCGCGGCGGCGGTGCTGAAGGCGGGGCGGCGGTTGTAGGACTTCAGGCCACCTTGCGGCGGCGGTCCTTGCCCAGGAACACCATGAATTTCTCCGCTACCATGCGGTTTCGGCCGGCGTGCTTGGCCTCGTACAATAAGTGGTCGGCACGCGCATAGATTTCGGCATAGGGGGTTGCCAGCATCGCACCGCGTGGCAGTTCCACCAGCCCCATGCTGGCCGTAACCGGGCCGGGCAGGCCGGGGACCAGCGCCGCGACACGGGTGGTGATCGCTTGACGGCGAGCCTCGGCGCGGGCCGCGGCGTTGCGCCCGCGCAGCATCAGCAGGAACTCCTCGCCGCCCAGTCGCCACGCGATCAGATCCGCATCGTCCCGCAAGGCTAGGCCGGTCGCGGCCAGCACGCTGTCGCCGACGGCGTGCCCGCAGGCGTCGTTGACCGTCTTGAAGTGATCGAGATCAATCACCGCCATCGTATCGAACCCGGCGGCGCGCAATTCGTCGAAGCGCGCCTCGATTCCGCGCCGGTTGAGCAACCCGGTCAGCGGATCTTGCCCGGCTTCGTCCTCGAGTTGTTCGAAACGGTCGCGCGCCTGATCGCGCTCGCGCCGCAGGATGGCGAAGCGGCTGATGATCGCGACCGAGGTCACCAGCACCTCGAAGGCCAGCGCGGCGTGAAAGGCAACCGGCGCCTCGCTGGGCACCGCGCTGAAAGCAAAGCTGCCGATCCGCCAGATCGCAACCAGCAGCACGGGGGTCCAGCCGATGATCTGGAACAGCACCAGACGGCTCCCCCGTCGCCGCGCATCGAACATCGCCGCAAGCAACAGCAGCACGCCGGGCAGCATCGCCAGATGAACCACCAGAATGCCGATCGGACGCGCAGTGGGCAGGAGCAGTGTGACCACCGCTACCACCACGATCGCCAGCGGCGCCTGGATCAACATTGCCCGGCTCAACGAACGGCGCAGCGTGCCCGGCTCGACAAACGCGCGCAGGAACATCAATGCGCCCGCCGAAAGCGTGGCGAAGCTGAGGTCCGACAGGGCCACCTCGACGCTGAGCGGCACCACCCCCAGCTCAGCGACCAAGCCGGACAGGATCGACGCCTGAACCAGCGTCGAAGCCACCATCAGCAGGTGCCACAGCACATAGCGTTCGGGCAGCGCCCAATAAAACGCGGCGTTGAGCAGCAAGGGCACCAGCACGATTCCGCAGATCATCGCCAGCAGCGAAACCACGCCGATCGGCCAGCCAGAGCCCAGCGGCTCTTCGTCGAGGTGGTTCTGGGCCAGCGCGTGGCTGATCCACGGGCGCTCGATCATCGCATAGACCGCCACGGTCTGCGGACCCACTTGCGGCAGCCGCGCGCTGAAGAACGGTCCGGCATTGATGCGGTGGACCGCATCCATCGGATAGGTGCGCAGCCGTGCGGAGCCATCGCGATCGAGCGCGATCAGGGTGATCGCCGCGAACTTGCCATAGTGGGCGACGAAGCTGCGGGGTTGCGCTGCGTCCTGCCCACGCTGCAGATCGTAGCGGATCAGCGTGACTTGGGGCTTGAGGCTGTAACCCGCCCCATCGCAGCGCCAGCGCGCCGGATCGGCGGCGATCGCGCGCCAGCCTTCACCGATTGCCGCCCCGGCATGGCAGGTCTGCGCGACAGCCACCGGACGCCCGGCGGCGGTCACGGGCCACAGCCCGGCCAGCGCGGCAAGGACTGCCGCCAGGATCGCAAGAAACCGCCCCCGGTTCATTGGGGACGGGATTAAGGTTTCAGACTTAGGGCAAAGTTAATTCACCCAAGTATTTCTTCCACCGGGACATAATCGTAACCCAGTTCGCCCGCGACCGCCTCATAGGTTACTTTGCCGCTGTGCACGTTGAGCCCCGCAGCGAGGTGCAGATTGGCTTTCAGCGCGCCCTTCCAGCCCAGGTCGGCGATCTTGAGCGCGTGCGGCAGGGTCACGTTATTGAGCGCATAGGTGCTGGTCCGCGCCACTGCGCCGGGCATGTTGGCCACGCAATAATGCACCACTCCATCGACGATATAGGTCGGATCGGCATGGGTGGTCGCATGGCTGGTCTCAAAGCAGCCACCCTGATCGATCGCCACGTCGACCAGCACCGCACCCGGCATCATGCAGCCGAGCATTTCGCGCGACACCAGCTTCGGCGCCGCCGCGCCGGGCACCAGCACGGCGCCGATCACCAGATCGGCCTCGCCCAGCATCTGCTGGATATTGGCCTGGTTGGAAAAGCGCGTCTTGGCTCGGCTCTCGAAATGGATGCCGAGCTTTTCGAGCACTTCGGGATCGCGATCGAGGATCGTCACGTCCGCCCCAAGCCCGACCGCCATCTGCGCCGCGTTGAAGCCGACCACGCCGCCGCCGATCACCATCACCCGCGCCGGCAACACCCCCGGCACGCCGCCGAGCAGCACCCCGCGCCCGCCGTGCGCCTTCTCCAGCGCGGTCGCCCCGGCCTGGATGCTCATCCGGCCCGCGACCTGGCTCATCGGCTTGAGCAGCGGCAGCGAGCTGCCAGGCCCGGTCACGGTCTCATAGGCGATCGCGGTGACGCCCGATTTAACCAGATCGGCAGTCTGTTCGGGATCGGGGGCAAGATGGAGATAGGTGTAGAGCACCTGCCCCTCGCGCAGCATCGCCCGCTCGCCGGCCTGCGGCTCCTTGACCTTGACGATCATTTCCGCGCCGTCGAACACGGTCTTGGCATCGGGCTGGATGACCGCCCCGGCAGACTCGTAATCATGGTCCGACGCGCCGATCCCCAGCCCCGCACCGGTTTCCACCCACACTTCGTGGCCGTGGATCACCAGTTCCTTGGCGCTTTCCGGGGTCAGCCCGACGCGGTATTCATGGTTCTTGATCTCGCGAACGGTGCCGACGCGCATGATTGGTCTCCTTTGGCGGATGCCGTTACGAATGAAACCGGTCGGGTGCAACGCCCGGCCTGCCGATAGCCGCTGCGCCAGGGTGACGCGGGTGACACGGTGTCACCCTGGTGTCACCCTCCCTGGGAGCGGAACAACCTGCTGATTTAACACGGCCTTTCAAGGCGCCCACACCGCCAGGGTGACAGGTGACAGAGTCCGGCGCGAGCGCGACCGCGCCAGCGAGACGCACGTGCCGATGTGGGGCGGTAAACATCCCCACGGTCTGGCAGAACCGCACCCAGTAGGAAAACGCTTTCGCCGCGACAGCCTCCCCCGGAAAAGCGCCCGCGCCCGACCCTCGCCCTGGGGCTTCCAACGCCGGACGCCAAGGGCGCGGGGCTGGGCGATTATGAATTCGAGGCCCCGGTCAAATCGCAAGCCGTCTACTTCTTGCCTGGCTGGAGTTGGTGGGGGTGCACCACGGTCGAGAGGGCGGACCACCCCCACCCGGCCTCCCCCTCAAGGGGGAGGGGCAGTCGGACGGCG
>JBBSKI010000054.1:0-15641 GCA_038256425.1 Sphingomonadales bacterium | reverse complement strand
TCGACAGCCTGGGCGGCCTACCCGCGATGTTCATGGCGATGATGGTGTGCAGCCTTCTCGCCGCCGCCTTTGCCTTTGCCGCGAAAGTGGGGCGGTAAGTTGGCGCACGGCAACGAGGCCAACAAAAGATGAAGCGACGAAGTGCTAACCGATCAACACTGCGCAATGCTGGCTGCTTTTCGTGGCCGCACTGCTGCTGAACGTACCTCCGGGATTGGCGCAAACAGCCGGCGCGCCGCTTGGCCAAGTCCTCACGGCGCCCTTACCGGCGGGGGCGCTCTGACCTCGCGAAAGTAGCGTCAGTAGCCGCTCAGCCTTGCAAATCTGTCGCGCAGGAATGCGCTGGCGCCCCATGAGGCTTCGAGAACCCGCGCGCGCTTGAGATAGAGCCCCATGTCGTACTCGTCGGTCATTCCGATCCCGCCGTGGAGCTGGATGCCTTCGCGGCTCATCGTGTGAAGGACGTCGTTGGCCTTCGTCTTGGCGATGCAGGCCGCCAGCGGCACATTGTAATTCCCGTCGAGCGCCTCGAGCCCTCCCTCGACCGCCGAGCGCATCTGCTCAAGCTCTGAGAACAGATCAGCCATCCGGTGCTGGAGCGCCTGGAAGGTCGCCAGCACCTGGTTGAACTGGACCCGCTGCTTGAGATAGGCGAGCGTGGTATCGAAGATCTGGCTGGCCATTCCCAGCATCTCGGCCGCCGTCAGGATGCGCGCGCGATCCAGCACCTGATCGGCGAGCCCATCGCCGCCGCCCGCCAGCTTGTGTGCGGGAGCATTGGTAAAGGTGATTTCGGCGTGGCTGCGGCGATCGACCAGCGAACGGGCCGACAAAATCGCCCCTTCGCCATTCTCGACCAGATAGAGGCCGTCCTGCGCCGAGACGACGAACAGTCCCGCCGAATGGGCCTCGGCAACGAATGTCTTGGTGCCCGAGAGCTTTCCGTCGGTCACCACTGCGCCGCCGCCGGCGCCGGTGTGGCGCGCGCCTTCATCGATTGCCAGGGTGCCGATCAGCTCGCCCGAGGCGAGCCGCGGCAGGTACTGCGCCTGCTGCTCGGCGCTGCCGCCCAGAACGATCGCGCTTGCCGCCAGGGTCGTCGCGACGAGCGGGCTCGCGGCCAGGTTCTTGCCCAGCTCCTCGATCACCAGCCCCGCCGAAAGCCAGCCGAAGTCCGAGCCGCCGTGTGCTTCGGGAATGACGATCCCGGCCCAGCCCATCTCGCGCATCGCGCCCCACCCGGTAGCGTCGATCGCCTGCGGATCGCCCGCGTCGCGGACCTTGCGCCAGGCGCCGACCGGGCTTTCGTTGGCGGCCCATTCGCGCGCCATGTCGCGCAGCATCGCCTGTTCATCGTTGAGGATTGCCATGTCGTTGTAAGCCTTACTGGTGATCGAGCATGCCAAGGATATTCTTGGCGACGATGTTGTTCTGGATCTCGGTCGAGCCGCCGTAAATCGTCGTCGCCTTGCCGAACAGCCAGCCGCGCACGCCGGTCAGCTCGCTTTCGGAGAAGCCCTCGCCCTCCCAGCCGAGCCCCTGCCGACCCATGATCTCGATTCCAAACTCGGCGCGCTCCTGGCCCAGCTTGGTCCCGGCCTTTTTGAGGATGGAGCTGATCGTCGAGACCCCGCCGCTCTTGCCCTCGGTCGCGGCACGACGCGCGGTCAACAGGAACGCCGCCCAGTCGATCTCGAATTTGGCGATCCGGGCGCGCAGGTCGGGATCGTCCAGCCGGCCCTCGGCGTCGATCCCGCGGTGCTTCTTGGCCAGTGCGGAAAGAGAGTTGGCGAACAGCGCACCCAGTGCACCCCCGCCGGACAGATTGGTCCGTTCGTGCTGGAGCAGGCGCTTGCCGATGGTCCAGCCCTGGCCTTCCTCGCCGACCAGATTGGCCTTGGGAACGCGAACGTTGGTGAAGAAGGTTTCGCAGAACGGCGACATACCCGAGATCATGCGGATCGGCTTCACATCGACCCCCGGCGTATCCATGTCGACCAGCACGAAACTGATCCCGCCCTGCTTCTTCGACCGGTCGGTGCGGACCAGCGCAAAGCACTTGTCGGCCCATTGCCCGCCGCTGGTCCAGGTCTTCTGGCCATTGACGATGTAGTGATCGCCCTTGTCCTCGGCGAACATTTGCAGCGCTGCGAGATCCGATCCGGCATTGGGTTCCGAATAGCCCTGGCACCAGCGCACCGCACCGGTGCAGATCGCCGGAATGTGCTCGCGCTTCTGCTCCTCGCTGCCGTATTCGAGCAGGGTCGGGCCAAACATCATCACGCCCATCCCGCCAATCGGGTTGTAAGCGCCTGCCTGGGCCAGTTCCTGCTCGATGATCCGTGCCTGAGCCCGGCTCAGCCCGCCGCCGCCGTATTCCTTTGGCCAGGTCGGGGTGCCCCAGCCGCGCGCGCCCATCTCTTCGCGCCACCTGGTCATACCGGGGGTCTCGTCGGGCGGCCCCTCGACCGAGGAAAAGGTCATGTTCCTGCCCTTGAGCTCGGCCGGAAAATTCTCGGCGATGAACGCGCGCACTTCGGCGCGGAACGCTTCATCGGGATCGGCGTGAACGACGGGGGCAGCGGTAGCCATTGCAGAAATCCTTCTAAAGTACCGGGTTACCGGACGCAGAGCCGCGCAGCATAATGTCGTTGGCTTCGGCTTCCTCGGCTCGAAGCCGCGCGACATTGGCCTCGTGGCGGGCGCGATCAATCGGATAGAACAAAAGGATCAGGCACCCAACCCCCCACAGCAGCAGCACGGTGGGAATATAGTGAATCAGGAGCGAATCGGTCATCGCGTCGGTCACCTGAGCCGGGTCGAGCTTTTTGGGAAACTGCGACACGGTGAGGATCAGCCCGGCGACGAAGATCCCCAGGCCCGATGAGCACTGTTGCATGAAGCTGGCAGCCGCGAAGAACACACCGGCGCTGTGCTGCCCGGTGTTGACCGCGTTGTCCTCCACCACGTCGGCCAGCATCGATGACGTGTTGATCAGCGAAATCGCGACCATCGCGCCATAGACCGCCCCGATCAGGAACAAGGTCGGCACCAGCAACGGATCTCCAGGCCGAAAGAACAGGTCGAGATAGCTCAGGAGCAAGGGGCTGAGGCCCAGGCTCACCCCGAAAAACGCCATCAGGATCGAGGTGTTGCGCTTGCCAAGCTTGCGCGCGAAAATCGGCGCGAGCGGCGCGGCGAGCGTGGCTGCGATCAGCGCGTCGAACGTCAGTAGCGCCAGTTGGCCCCCGCTCAGCTTGAACAGGTAGGTTCCGAAATACAGCGTGGTTGCGCTGTAGAGCCCGATCGCGGTGTATTTGAACACGCCGAAGCCGAAGATCGCGAGGAAGCCGCGATTGGAAAATGCGGTGAACATTTCCGAGAAGTGGCGGCGAAGCGGCATGGGCGCTTCGCGCGCTCCCGCCTGGCGCAAGTGCGGAATGTGGCTGTGGGTGCCCAACCCGCAGACCATCATTGCAATGAAGATCAGCACCGCCCCGGTCAGCGCGAACCAGACATAGCCTTCGGGGTTAAGCTGGCCGCGCGGGTATTCCGGCGTCGCGGCGAAATAGACTGCCAGGCTGAAGGCCCCGAAGCCGAACGCACCGGCATAGCCAAACCACCAGCGCACGCCGAACAGCCGGGTCCGTTCGGTGTAATCCTGGGTGAGTTCCGAAGCCATGGCCGAGGTGGGAATCTCGAACGCGCTGATCGAGACCCGGGCGAGCGATGCAATGCAGAATATCCAGACGCCGATCTGGAACTCGCTGAGGCCCGCCGGGACGAACCAGACCAGGCCGAAAAACACCGCGGTGGGCAATGCTGCGGCGTAAATGAACGGATGGCGGCGGCCCCAGCGCGAGCGGGTAACGTCCGAAACCCGGCCGATGAGCGGATCGGCGACCGCATCGATGATCAGCGTCAAGGCCAGTGCGGTCGCGACGATCGCCGCCGAGACCCCGATGACCTGGTTGAAGTACAGCAAAAGGTACGTGTTGAACGCGGTGTTCTTGATGCCATTGGCAGCCGCCCCGGCGCCGTAGGACAGGCGTGTGGTCGCGGTCATCCGCACGGGTTCGGTCGCCATCAGGCGAAAAGAGCCTTGAGATCCCGCTTCAGAATCTTGCCATTGGCATTACGCGGAAGGGTCTCGGCGGAAAAGAGGATGCGGACAGGCACCTTGAACGCGGCGAGGCGGGCACGGACCAGGTCCTGCAGTTCGGCCTCGCTGACACGCGTTCCGGGGGCCAGGTGGACCACTGCGGCGGGTTGTTCGCCCAGCGTCTGATGGGGGATGCCGACCAGCGCCGCGTCGGTCACGGCGGGATGATCGTAAAGCACGTTCTCGACCTCGCTCGAATAGATGTTTTCGCCGCCGCGGATGATCATGTCCTTGGCGCGATCGACGATGTAGCAGAACCCCTCGGCATCGAGCCGGGCCAGATCGCCGGTGCGGACCCAGCCATCGACGAAGGTCTCGGCGGTGGCCTCGGGGCGGTTCCAGTAGCCTTTCACCACCATCGGTCCGCGCGCCCACAGCTCGCCGACTTCGCCGAGTGGAAGTTCGCGGACGCCCTCCTCATCCATGATCCGCAGGTCGGCGACCGGTACAGCGGGTCCGCAACTGGTCGGGCGGTTGAGGTAATCCTCGCTCGAATGCGTGGTCACCGTCGCCATCGTTTCGGTCATGCCCCAGCCATTGCCGGGCAACGCGCCGAAAACCTCGCGAATCTTGCGGACCAGTTCGGGTGCCGATGGTGCGCCGCCATAGGAAATCGCCTCGAGGCTGGAGAGGTCGTACTTGTCCCGGTCGGGGTGCTCGATCATCTGCCAGGCGATCGTCGGGACGCCGCCGGTCGCGTTGACGCGCTCGCGCTCGATGATCTCGAACGCCTTCACCACATCCCACTTGCGCATGTAGATAGCGGTATGCCCGGCAAACAGCGCGCCCATCAGGCCTGCCGAACAGGCGGTTACGTGGAACAGCGGAATCACGGTCAGGACCACCTTGGCCACCGGTTCGGGCAGCGCCTCGCCGCGGCGGAAGAGGGTCCGCGCGCCCGACCACGCGCTCGACAGGATGTTGGTGGTAAGGTTGCGGTGTGATCCCAGCGCGCCCTTGGGCTCGCCGGTGGTGCCGCTGGTGTAGAAGATCGTCGCCGCATCGTCGGGGGCTATCGCCACCTCGGGCAACGCCGCATCGGGCAAGCCTTCCCATTCGGGCGGGGTGCCGATGATGCTTTCCAGGGTCTCGGCTGGAGCGCGTGGCATACCGTTGCAGCGGGCGACCAGAACAGCCTTTAGATCGCGCAGGTCGCCCAGATGCGGAGCGATCCGATCATAGCGTTCGTCGTCGCAGACCGCGATCCGGCAGCCCGAGTTGGCGAGCCCGAAGACAAGTTCCGCGCTGGTCCACCAGGCATTGAGCGGGACGCAGATCGCGCCGATCGTGGTCGCGGCGAAAAACGCGACCGACCATTCCGGCAGATTGCGCATGATTACCGCTACACGATCTCCCTTGGCCACGCCGCGCTTCTGGAAATCGGCGGCGAGCGCGGCGACGGCGCGGTGCCACGCATCGTAGCTGATGCGCTCGTCCTGGTAGATCGTGGCCAGGCTGTCGCCATAGCTGCGAGCAGTTTCGGCAACGACGCGCAAGTTGGCGGGAGCATATTTCCACACGCGGGTGGGCACGCCTTCGATCTCGACGAGGTCCATCTCGAATTTGCTACCCGGGGCACACAGGACCGCAGCGACCTGGTCATTGCTCATCGCGGGCCAGCCGGGGGGCGGGGCCCACGCGGGTTCTTCGGCCTCGATCAACTCTCCCAAACCTTTTTTCCTCT
Organism: Sphingomonadales bacterium; assembly: GCA_038256425.1. Lineage (GTDB taxonomy): Bacteria > Pseudomonadota > Alphaproteobacteria > Sphingomonadales > Sphingomonadaceae > Novosphingobium. Next base: position 9,795 of record JBBSKI010000054.1, on the reverse strand, counting down.
CAAACCGATTGTTTTGCTTTGCAACTGGAGGGGTTACGGGGGATGTCGCGAACGAACAAGGCTGGAAAACGAGCCAGCCGCCGACAAGGTCGGACAAGTGGGAACAGAGATGGCCGAAACATTATTGCCGACTGCATCGGCAGCCGCCGATCAGGGAATGTCGGCAGAGCGTCTGGCGCGGATCGGCGCATTCATCAGCGAAAAGTATCTGGACCGCGGCAAACTGCCCAACGCCCAGGTGCTGGTCGCGCGCGACGGCCAGCCGGTTTACTACTTTACGGGCGGAAAGATGGGCGAGGCCGGCGCGCCGCTGCGCGATGACGCGCTGTTCCGGATCGCCTCGATGACCAAGCCGGTCACCTCGATCGCCTTCATGCAACTGGTCGAACAATGCGCTGTCGCGCTGGAAGATCCGGTTTCCCGGGTGATCCCGGAGTTCGCCGATCTTGCGGTCTATGCCGGTGGTGGGGGCAGCGTCGGTTTTGCGCCGGGAACGCGGTGTGGGCCGATGCGGATGGTCGACCTCCTGACCCACATGTCGGGGCTGACTTACGGGCTGCAGAACCGAACCAACCTCGACCGCGCCTATCGCGAAAGCAATCTCGACGTTGCACGAAATCGCCTCGATTCCGATGGTTACGTGAAGGTGCTGGCGGGGCTCCCGCTCGAATTCGCGCCGGGGACGCAGTGGAATTATTCGGTGTCGACCGACGTGCTCGGCATCGTCGTCGAGCGTCTTTCCGGGATGCGGCTCGGCGACTATTTCGCAAAGCATATCTTCGCCCCGCTGGGGATGACCGACACCGCGTTCGGCGTGGCCCAGGGGCAGGGCGAGCGGCTGGTCGATGCCTATGGCTGGAAGCCGGGCGCCTCGCCCGAACTGGTCGATAGCGCGGCGACATCACGGCTGCTGGGGCCGGGGAAATTCGATAGCGGCGGCGGCGGCCTGATCGGGACGATCGCCGATTATCACAGGTTCGCCGCGATGCTCGTGAACGGCGGCTCGCTCGACGGGGTGCGGATCGTCAGCCCCAAGACGCTGGCGCTGATGACCGCCAATCACCTCCCCGGAGGACAGGATCTGACCCAGTTGTCGCGCAGCCTGTTTTCGGAAAGCCAGAACGCCGGGGTCGGCTTCGGCCTGGGCTTTGCAACGGTGATCGATCCGGCCAAGACGCTGATGCCCGCATCCAGGGGCGAGTTCTACTGGGGCGGGGCCTATTCGACCGCGTTCTTCGTCGATCCGGTCGAAAAGCTGACAATGGTTTTCATGACCCAGATCTATCCCTCGTCGGTCTATCCGATCCGCCGCCAGCTCAAGACCATGATCTATTCCGCGCTCGAGACGAGCTACGCGTAAAAGGAACCTCTCACGTGTCCATCGTTACCACTGAAAAGCACGACGACGTGCTCGTCATTGTCGCCAACAACCCTCCGGTCAACGCCCTCGGCGCGGCGGTGCGGCAGGGGCTGGTCGCCGGGATCGAGCAGGCGCTGGGCGACGACAGCGTCAAGGCGGTGGTGATCCGCTGCGACGGACGGACGTTCTTCGCCGGCGCCGACATCACCGAATTCGGCAAACCGCCGGTCGGGCCCAATCTGGGCGAAGCGCTCGACAAGCTGGAAGCGAGTGACAAGCCGGTGGTCGCCGCGATCCACGGCACGGCGCTGGGCGGCGGCTGCGAAGTCGCGCTGGCGTGCCATTACCGAGTGGCGGTGCCCTCGGCGAAAATGGGCCTGCCCGAGGTCAAGCTCGGGCTGATCCCCGGAGCTGCCGGGACGCAGCGCCTGCCGCGCGTGGTCGGTGTCGCCAATGCCCTGCCGATGGTGGTCAAGGGCGATCCGATATCGGCCAAAAAAGCGCTGGAGATCGGCCTGGTCGACAAGATCGTCGGCGAAGACAGTCTTGCCGCCGATGCCATCGGGTTTGCCCGCGCGCAGATCGGCAAGCCGGTACCGCGCTCGTCGGAAGGCACGAAGCAGCAGGACGCGGTGCGCGATCCGGCGATCTTCGACAGCTTCCGCCGCGACAACGCGCGCAGCTTGCGCGGGTTCGAGGCACCCGAAGCCGGGATCCAGGCGGTCAAGGCGACGCTCAGCGGCACCTATGCCGACGGCGTGAAGCGCGAACGCGAACTGTTCATGGGGCTGATGGGTGGCACCCAATCGGCGGCCATGCGCCACTATTTCTTCGCCGAACGCGCCGCCAACAAGATCGACAACGTCGATCCCGCGGCGGCGTTGATCCCCATCCGCAAGGTCGGCGTGATCGGCGCGGGGACGATGGGCGGCGGGATCGCGATGAACTTCCTGTCCGCCGGAATCCCGGTCACGATCGTCGAGATGGAGGAAGCGGCGCTGAACCGCGGCACCGGGACGATCCGGCGCAATTACGAAACTTCGGCCAAGCGCGGGCGGATGAGCGAGGCCCAGGTCGAAGGTGCGATGGGGCTGCTGACGCCGTCTCTCGACTATGCCGATCTGGCCGATTGCGACCTCGTGATCGAGGCGGTGTTCGAAAGCATGGAGATCAAGAAGGAGGTCTTCGGCAAGCTCGACGGGATCGTCAAGCAGGGCGCGATCCTTGCCTCCAACACCAGTTACCTCGACGTCGATGAGATCGCTGCCGCAACCGGCCGGCCCGAGTTCGTCGTCGGACTGCACTTCTTCTCGCCCGCCAATGTGATGAAGCTGCTCGAAATGGTTCGTGGGGCCAAGACCTCGGACTCGGTGCTGTTGACCTGCATGAAGCTGGCCAAGACCATCGGCAAGGTGGCCGTGGTCGCGGGTGTCTGCCCCGGCTTCATCGGCAACCGCATGCTCACCCCGCGCCAGCAGCAGGCGCAGGCGCTGATCATGGAGGGGGCCAATTACTGGGACGTCGACGACGTCCTGCTCGAATTCGGGTTCCCGATGGGCCCGTTTCAGATGGGCGACCTGGCTGGCAACGACGTCGGCTGGCACCGCGATCCGACCCGGGTGGAGACGATCCGCGAAGCGCTGTGCGCCGCCGGGCGCTTTGGCCAGAAGGCGGGCAAAGGCTGGTATGATTACGACGAGGCGCGCAACCGCACCCCGTCGGATGAAACCAGGGCGATTGTCGCCGATTTCGCGGCCAAGGCCGGGCAGGCGCAGCGCAGCTTCAACAAGACCGAGATTCGCGAGCGCCTGCTCTATCCGATGGTCAACGAGGGCGCGAAGATCCTCGTCGAGGGCAAGGCCCAGCGCGCCAGCGACATCGATGTGGTCTGGATCAACGGCTATGGCTGGCCGCTCTACACGGGCGGACCGATGTTCTGGGCGGATTCGCTTGGTCTGGACACTGTCGTTGCCGGGCTCGACCGTTACGGCCTCCCGGTCGATGACAGCTTGCGGACGAAAGCCGCGGCGGGGGGACGCTTCGCCGGCTGATGCGCCCGCTGGCGGCGGCAATCATTGCCTTTCGCCGGTGCGTTGTCCATCTTGTGGACCATGGACGAGAGTGAGCTGACCCCGCTTGATCCCAACTACGTCAAGCTGCTGCGGCTCGTGGCCGTGCTGCTTGTCCTGCCGGCGCTCGTCGGAGCTATAGTCCTGGAGTATCGCGGCGGACTACCGCGCGGGGTGGTGCTGGTTCCAGTCGCGCTTCTGGGGCTGTGGATGATTGTTCGCACGCCGCTGCGGCGGTACCGGGCGCGCGGCTATCGTGTCGATGTCGACCAGCTGCGCGTGGTGCGCGGCCTGGTCTTCAATTCCGATACCATCGTGCCGTTCGGCCGGGTCCAGCACATCGACGTCGATCAGGGGCCGCTTGAGCGCGTCTTTGGCCTGGGCACCCTGATCCTCCACACCGCGGGCAATCACAACGCTTCGGTCTCGCTGCCCGGACTGGCCCACGCCGACGCCCTGGCGATGCGCGAGCAAATTCGGGCGCACGTGAAGCGCGAGACAATGTGAGCGAACCGCGCAGCCCCGCCCCCGCCCCTGCCCCCGGCGAATGGCGGCGGACCAGCCCGCTAAGTTTCGTCGTCGGCGCGGTTCTGTCATTGCGCAGTGCCGTTTTTCCGATGCTGGCCGCGTTGATCGGAACCGGGGCGATCCGGCAGGGATGGGGCGTCATCGTCCCCGCACTGTTGGCGATGGGCCTGGTCGCTGCGTTGTTCAGCTTCCTTGCGTGGCGCAAGTTTCGCTATCGGCTGGGTGAGAGCGACATCCGGGTCGAGCGCGGCCTGCTGAGCCGCACCGCGCGCTCGGTGCCTTACGAGCGGATCCAGGACGTCAGCCTCGAGCAGAGGCTGGTGCCGCGCCTGTTCGGCATGGTCGAGGTCAAATTCGAAACCGGCGCGGGGGGCAAGGACGAGGTCCGGGTCCGCTATGTCTCGAGCGAGGAGGCCATCGCCCTGCGCGAGACGGTGCGCGTTCGGATGGGCGACGCCGCGACGGGCGACGCCGCAATCGGTGTGACCCAAGACGCTTCGCCAATCCTGTTTGCAATGGATGGGAAGCGCCTGGCAACTTTCGGCCTGTTCGAGTTTTCGCTGGTCGTCTTTGCCGTGCTGGCGGGCGCGGCGCAGCAATTCGATTTTTTGCTGCCGTTCGACATCTGGGACACCAAGGGCTGGGCCGCGTTGCTGGGCGATCCCGGCACTGCGCTGCAGGGCGCCAGTTTGGCCGCGCAGGTCATCGCGGCGGCGCTCGCGGTGGCACTTCTGTCATTGGTCGGGCTCGCCACCGGGATCATCCGCACGGCGCTGCGCGACTACGGCTTCCGGCTTGAGGATACCCCCAAGGGCCTACGCCGCCGCCGCGGCCTGTTGACGCGGAGCGATGTCATCATGCCCGTCCACCGCGTGCAGGCCCTCGTGCTGCGCACCGGGATAATCCGGCGGCTGTTCGGTTGGCATGGCCTGAGCGTGGTCAGCCTGGCGCAGGATGCCAAGGCGGGCAACCACGTGATCGTGCCATTTGCAAGGATGGCCGAAATCGCTCCGGTGGTTGTGGCGACTGGCCTCATGCTGCCTCCAGCGCAAACGGACTGGCACCGACCCAGCCGTCGTCAAATCGTCGATAGCACTCTGCTTTCGCTCATTCCTCCGGGCCTCGCGGTTCTTGCAGCTGGGATAGGCGGCCGCTGGTTCGATCAGGCATCCCATGCGCTTCTGCCGGTATCTGTAGCGTCCGTGACATTTGTCGGCCTGCTGTGCGCGCGGGCGCACTTCCGCTGGCATCATGATCGTCATGCGATCGACGACCAGCACCTTTATGTTCGACAGGGCTGGTTCGCGCCGCGCCTCGATCTGGCCTTGCTGGCCAAGCTTCAGTCGGTCGAGATCGTGCAGGGACCGATCGCACAGCGCCGGGGCTATGCCGACGTGAAGTTCGGACTGGCCGGCGGGACGCTCATGATTTCGGGGATTTCGCTGGAGGAGGCACGGGCGATCCGGGCGGGAGCGCTGCACAAGATCAACCAGGTCGTGGCGGCGGTGCCTGCTCCGGCGGACCAATCGGGTGCTTCGGTCTGGTCCAACTGGTCGGGCAGCGTCAGCAGCCACCCGCGCGCCGTTCTGCGTCCCCGCGACGAACTTGAGCTTGGAATGGCGATTGGGGAGGCGCGGTCGGTCAGGGCGACGGGAGCCGGGCATTCATTCATGCCGCTGTGCCAGTCGGACGACCTGATCGTATCGCTGGAAGACATGGCGGGGACGCTGAGCATTGCGCCTGATGGGCAAAGCGTGCGCGCGCCGGCGGGGTGGAGCCTGAAACGGCTGACTGCGGCCCTGTGGGGGCAAGGGCTGGCGCTGGCCAATCAGGGCGACGTCAATCCGCAATCGCTGGCGGGATCGCTGGCCACCGGGACGCATGGCACCGGGCGCGAACTGGGCTCGCTCGCCACCTTCGCGCGCGGCTTTAGGCTGGTGATGGCCGATGGCGAGGCGCGCTGGTGCGACGCAAAGACCGAGCCGGATCTGTTTGCGGCCCAACGCCTCTCGCTCGGCCTGTTCGGCATCGCGACCGAGATCGAAATCGCGGTCGTCCCCGCTTTCCACCTGATCGAGCGGACCCGAAAGATAAGCTGGGACGAGGTCCGCGAAAGCTTCGATCAACTGGCCGAGCAGCATCGCCATATCGAGTTCTTTTTGTTCCCCCATGCCGACGACGTTATCCTCAAGACGCTCGATCCAACCGATCCCTGCGATCCCCCGCTACTCGCCGATCCTGCCGACGAGCAGGGGTTCGGACGAATGCTTGAGATCGGCCGGGCTACGCCGGACAAGGTGCCCGAGCTGCAACGCCGGATGATGGCGGAACCGATCGAGGGCCGCCGCTGGGGTCCGGCGCACACCATCTTCCCATCGGAGAGGACGCTGCGCTTCGAGGAAATGGAATATGAGATGCCGCGCGCGGCCGGGCTGGACACCCTCGACGAGGTCGTGCGCTGGATCCGCAAGGGCCAGTTGCCGGTGTCGTTTCCGTTCGAATATCGCGTCGTCGCGGCCGACGACATCTGGATGAGCCCGATGAACCAAGGCCCGGTGGCGGCCATATCGATGCACCAGTACGCGCCGATGCCGTGGCGCGAATTGTTCGGGCAAGCCGAGGCGATTTTTCGCGGCAATGGTGGCCGACCCCATTGGGCAAAGCGGCACACGCTGTCGCGCGCCGACGTCGATGCGCTGTATCCGATGGCCGAGCGATTTCGCGAGGTTCGCCGGTCCGCCGACCCGGCGGGCAAGTTCCTCAACGCCCATCTTGCCGAACTGTTTTCCTGATGAACGACCACGAACTCCACGCGCATCTGATCGGCCGGCAGGGATCGCGCGCCGCGCTCAACACGCCGGCGCTGGTGCTCGATCTTGATGCGCTCGACCGCAATCTCGCCGCGATGGCCGCGCTGGTCGCAGCGCACGGCGTGAAGCTGCGGCCGCATGCCAAGACCCACAAGAGCATCGATATCGCCCGCCGCCAGATCGCGGCCGGCGCGACCGGCTTGTGTTGCGCGAAAATCGGCGAGGCCGAGGTGCTCGCCGATGGCGGGATCGGCGGGCTGCTGATTACCTCGCCGGTCGCCGCCCCCGCCGCGATCGAGCGGCTGGCGACGCTGGCCGGACGGTCGCCGGGATTGATGGCGGTGGTCGATCATCCCGATGTCGCGCAAGCGATCGACCGCGCGCTTGGCGCTGCGGATACGACGCTCGACGTGATCGTCGATATCGATCCCGGCATCCGTCGCACCGGTGTCGCGTCGGTCGGACACGCGATCGCGCTGGCGCGGGCGATCGAAGCAGCGCCCCGGCTGCGCTATCGCGGGGTGCAATTCTATTGCGGCGCGCAGCAACACATCGGAAGCTATGCCGACCGCCGCGCCGCGATCGAGGAGCGGACGCGCTATCTTCAGGACGTGATCGCCGCGTTAACCGCCGAGGGTTTCGCTCCCGAGATCGTGACCGGATCGGGCACCGGCACGCATCGCATCGATCTCGCGCTCGGCATTTTTACCGAGCTTCAGGCCGGTTCCTACGTCTTCATGGACGCCCAATATCTCGATTGCGATCTCGCCGACGGTCCGGAATCGCCGTTCGAGACCGCACTCGGGGTGGATACGCGCGTGGTCAGCGCCAATCACACCGCGCTGGTCACGATCGATGCGGGGTTCAAGTCGCTGTCGACCGATGGCGGCCTTGCCGTCGTGCGATCCGGTGCGCCGCCCGATACGCGTTTCGTATTCATGGGCGATGAGCATGCCGCGCTGATCGGGCCGGGCATCGGTGACGATCTCAAGCCTGGTGCCGTGGTGACCCTCACCGTCCCGCACTGCGACCCGACGGTCAATCTCTACGACACCTACCATGTCGTGCGCGCAGACACGCTGATCGACCTGTGGCCGGTCAGCGCCCGGGGCCGCGCCCGATGAACCCAAGGACACGATGATGCAGGACTATTCGGAACATGACGGCCTCGCGCTCGCAGCGATGGTGCGCAACGGCGAAGTGACCGCGCTGGAACTGGTCGATGCCGCGATCGAGCGGATCGAGCGGCACGACGGCACGCTCAACGCCATCGTTCACCGCGCCTTCGACGAAGCGCGCGATGCCGCGCGGCGGCCGCTGATCGATGGCCCGTTCGCGGGCGTGCCGTTCCTGATGAAGGATCTGGGGATCGGCGTGGCGGGCTGGCCCAACACTTCGGGCAGCCGTTTCTGCGCCGATATCCGCGACACCGAGGATAGCGGCCTGATGCGCCGCTATCGCGAGGCCGGGGTGATCCCGATCGGGCGCGCGGCGAGTTCCGAATTCGGCATCCTCGGCAATGTCGATACCGCCGCCTATGGTGCGGTGCGCAACCCCTGGAACCCTGGCCACGCCCCCGGCGGCTCGTCCGGCGGATCGGCTGCGGCAGTGGCAGCGGGCTATGTCCCGATCGCCCACGCCAGCGACGGGCTGGGCTCGATCCGCATCCCGGCGGCGTGCTGCGGCCTTGTCGGCCTGAAAGTCACGCGCGACCGCAACCCGAACCTGCCCGACGGCTTCGACTATGCGATGGGCTTTTGTGTCGATCACGTCGTCACCCGATCCGTGCGCGACAGCGCGGCGATGCTCGACGTCACCGGCCGGCCCGAACCCGGCTCGCCCTATGCCATTCCGGCCAAGGCCGGACCCTATCTCGATGAGGTCGGTCGCGCGCCGGGACGGTTGCGGATCGTGTGGTCGACCGAGACCCCGTCGGGCCGACCACCCTCGGACGATGTCGCAAAGGCAATCCAGACAACGGCGGCCGCGTTGGCAGATCTCGGCCACGAGGTGAGCGAAGGCGGCCTCGGGATCGATTACAAGGCGCTTTATGCGGCGCGCGCCCCGGTGTCGGGTGCGAATTTTGCCGCCGGGATGGCCCGGACCATTGCCCGGGTGGGCCGCGAACCCGGCCCGGAAGACCTCGAGGCGATGACCTGGGCCTCGCTTGAGGCATCGCGCAAGGTTACCGGCGAGCAGGCCTTTTGGGGCTATCAGCAGTTGCGGATGCTGAGCCGCGGGGTGCTCGAGCGGTTCGAGGCCTTCGACGTTTACCTGTCCCCGGTGATGACCGCCCCTGCCCCCGCCATCGGCGAAATCGCCGGGGCATCGGTCGATCCGTCCACGCTGGTGCGCCGCCAGACGGCGCTGTATCCCTATGCCGCGCTGTTCAACTTCACCGGCCAACCCTCGATCAGCTTGCCACTTGCCTCGGCGCCGTGCGGGCTTCCCATCGGCCTGATGTTCACCGGGCGCTATGCAGACGAAGCGACCTTGTTCAGGCTGGCGGGCCAGCTCGAACGGGAGATCGGCTGGGCCGGTCGCAGGCCCGCGATATGGAACTGACTACAAGAGGTCGCATCACAAACTTCGGTGGAGCGTGATCGTCAGGGGTTGGGCTCGCGGGCGGGTTCTTTCGCTTCGGAGCGATTGCGGGAAACCTTCACATCGACGTCCAGATCGCCGACCTCGCGCTTGATCGCGTCTCCTGTCCCCTTGGCGACATTGGCAATGCCCGTTCCGACTTCCTTGGCCGTCCGTTCCACCGTCACTGCCGATTTCTTGATTCGGGCCTCGTCGTATTTGACCGTGACCTGATCCTTGGCAGGGTCGTTCTCGACATTGCAGCCCGCCAGGCCAAGCATGCCAAGCAGAATAAGGGTGCGCATTTCAGAATCTCCTTGGCAATGCAGTGTTGCCGCCAGGCAGCGTGGCCGCCGCGCAAACACCTGCAGCCCTCGAAGATTCTGAACCGCTCAGAAACGCTTTGGTTTCACCCGCGACGAAAACGTGGTGAACGACGCAGTCC
>JBBSKI010000053.1:0-15795 GCA_038256425.1 Sphingomonadales bacterium | reverse complement strand
GGCCACGCAAGGAGCATCGCGAGCCTCGACCGCACCAACCAAGCGCCCACCCGTGCATTTTGTCCGGGAAGCCACTGCATCCACGCGTTGTTCATTTGTCTTTCGTCACTATCTGGGGCAGATTGAGAGTGTCGGCGCGTCTGTCGGCCCTGATTGGGAAAAGCTGGTGCCATGAACGGGATTGTTGAAATCGTGATCCTGGCGATGGTTGCGGCCTTCCTCGGGCTGCGGCTTTACTCGGTTCTGGGGCGCCGCGCCGAACATGGCGAAGAACCCATCCAGGGCCCGGCCCATCGGCCCGAAGCGCTGCCCGGCCGCAGCGCGCCTCCGCGCCCCGATGAGCGCACCCCGACGCGCCTGGCCAAGCCCGAAGCGGGCAAGCTGGATCAACCCAGTTTCGGACCGACTGTCGAAAGCGGCATCCGCGCGATCATCGCGGCCGATCGCCGGTTCGATGTGAGCCAGTTCCTCGATGGTGCCAAGGGCGCTTACGGGATGGTACTCGAAGCGTTCTGGCGCGGCGACAAGGACGAGCTGCGCCAGTTGTGCGACAGCGATGTCTATGAAGGTTTTGCCGCCGCGATTGACGCGCGGGTCGCTGCTGGTGAGACGCTCGACAACCGGTTGATCCGGATCGAGGAAGCCACCATCGACGGTGCCGATTATGCCGCTCCGATGGCGCGCATCCGGGTGCGCTTCGTGGCCGACATCGCTTCGATCACGCGCGACGCCGATGGCCACGTGATTGCCGGCTCGCTCGACGATGCCATCGAGGCGCGCGATATCTGGACCTTCATGCGCGACACCACGTCGCGCGATCCAGACTGGCTGATCGACGAGACGGACGAAGGCTGACCCGGCAAGGGCTTGCACCGATGCGCCGGTTGATGGTGCTGCTGGCCCAGGGGGCCGTGGCAATGTCGGTGCTGGCGGGCTGCGTTCGGGTAATCCCCCCGTCGCGCGAACTGCCGCCAATCTCCACCCCTGCGCCTCTGCCCATCCCGACGCCCGCTCCGGCCGCGTTGCGGGCCGGGCCGGGCATCGCGAAACTGGCGCTGAGTGAGGCCGATGCAGGACCGGCGCTGCGAAGTTTTGCCGAATCGTGTCCGAAACTGCTCACTCGTGAAGACACCAGTGGATTGACCCTGCGCGACGATTGGCGACCCGCCTGTGGCGCGGCCTCCGCCTGGCCAGCCGGCCAATCGACGGCATTCTTCGCGCAGTTCTTCGAAACCGCCGAAGTTTCGGGCGGAGATGCTTTCGCTACCGGCTATTTCGAGCCCGAGATCGCCGGGTCGCGGACCCGGATCGCGGGTTACGATACGCCGGTCTATCGGCTGCCGATCGATCTGGTCCGCGCCTGGCCAGCCGAGACCCCCGAGGAGGAACGCACCGGTCGCGCGCCGCTCGGGCGCTATGACGATACCGGGGCCTTCGTGCCCTATTACGAACGCGCCGAAATCGAGGAGGGGGCGCTGGCCGGCAAGGGGCTGGAAATCGCCTGGGCGGCCGATCCGATCGAGCTGTTTTTCCTCCAGATCCAGGGTTCGGGGCGGCTGCGGACGCCTGCCGGGGAAGTCATCCGGATCGGCTATGCCGGCCAGAACGGTCGCGAATATGTCGGGATCGGCGGCGAGATGCGCGAACGGGGCCTGATCGGCGACCAGCCGGGGCAATATGCGGGCTCGATGCAGGGCATCGTCCAATACCTGCGCGACAAGCCGGCCGAGGGCCGCGCGCTGATGCGCGAGAACAAGAGCTGGATTTTCTTCCGCGAGCTGACCGGAGACGGCCCGCTTGGCGCGCTCGGCGTTCCGGTCCGTACGCTGTCGAGCGTCGCCGCCGATCCCGCGTTCATCCCGCTCGGCGCGCCGGTGTGGCTGGCGATGGACCGGGCGGAGGCCAACGGCCTGTGGATCGCGCAGGACACCGGCGGGGCGATCAAGGGGGCCAACCGCTTCGACACCTTCTGGGGCGCGGGCGCAGAGGCGGCGCGAATTGCCGGGGGGATGAGCGCGCGCGGCAAGGCGCTGCTGTTCCTCCCGAGAGGCACGCTCGCCCGCCGCCAGTCGCAATGACCCATCCCCGCGGGCTCAGCCCGGGCGAGGCTGCGCTGTGGCGGCAGGTGGCGGCGACGGTGACGCCGCTGAGGGGCGTGAAATTACCCGCTGTCCTGGCGCAACCTGCTCCCCTCCTGCATGCGGGAGGGGCCGGGGGTGGGGTCGTAGCAGCGCCGCCCTCAAGCAAGACGAAGATGCCCACTCCCAACCCCTCCAATATAAGGGAGGGGGACCTGACCCGCCACGGCCTCGACGCTTCGTGGGAACGCAAGCTGGCCAAGGCCCAGGTCGCGCCCGATCTGACCATCGACCTGCACGGCCTCGGTCTCGATGCCGCCTACACCCGGCTCGGTGCGGCGCTGACGCAGGCGATGGCGATGCAGGCGCGGCTGCTGTTGGTGATTGCGGGCAAGTCGCGCCCCCATGGCGACCACGGCATCGACGATCATGCCGGGCGCGGCAACCGGCGCGGGGCGATCCGCGCCAAGCTGCTCGACTGGCTGGCGGCGAGCCCGCACGCGAGCCGGATCGCCGCCGTCCGCCCGGCCGCGCAGCGCCATGGCGGCGCGGGCGCGGTCTATGTCGTGCTCAGGAAATCGCGCGCGCCTTGAGCGATTCTTGGGCAACGCGGCGATAAATCCGCGCCAGCGTCTCCAGGTCCGCCAGCGCCACCGCCTCGTCGCGCTTGTGCATCGTCGCGTTGGGCAGGCCGAATTCGATCACCGGGCACAGGTTCTTGAGGAACCGCGCATCGGAGGTGCCGCCGCTGGTCGAAAGTTCGGGCGTTACCCCGGTCTCGGCCTCCACCGCCGCACTCAGCAGGTCGGAAAAGGCCCCCGGCGGGGTGAGGAACGGCTCGCCCGAGATCACCGCGCGCACGCTTGCGCCATGCCGCGCGGCGATGGCCGTAACCCGCTCCACCAGCCCCGCGCCGTCGTGCAGATCGTTGAAGCGGATCGAGATTCGCGCGCGCGCTTCGGCGGGGATCACGTTGGTGGCCCGATTGCCGACCTCCAGGTCGGTAACCTCGAGGTTCGAGGGCTGGAACCAGTCGGTACCCTTGTCCAGCGCCAGCGCCTCTAGTTCGCCCAGCAGCGCCACCAGTTTCGGGATCGGGTTGTCGGCCAGGTGCGGGTAAGCGACGTGGCCCTGCGTGCCTGCGACCGTAAGCCACATGTTGACCGAGCCGCGCCGTCCGATCTTGGCCATGTCGCCCAGCCGGTTCACGCTGGTCGGCTCGCCCACCAGGCACAGGTCGGGCGTCTCTCCTATCGCCCGCATCCGCTCGATCAGCGACAGCGTGCCGAACCGGGCCGGACCCTCCTCGTCGCCGGTGATGATGAAGCTGATCGTTCCGGCTTCGCGCGGGACCTCTGCCACCGCCGCCACCATCGCCGCGATTGCGCCCTTCATGTCGACCGCGCCGCGCCCATAGAGCAGCTCGCCTCCCACAGCACCTCGGCGCTCGGGCGCGAACGGCGCGCTGGTCCAGCCCTCGCCCGGCGGGACCACGTCGAGATGACCGGCAAACGCGAAGTGGCGGCAGCCCGGCGGGCCGTGGCGCACCGCGAACAGGTTTTCGACCGGCCCGTCGGGCGCCTCGCCCGCGTGGAAGCGGGTGACCGCGAAGCCCAGCGGTTCGAGCATCGCCTCCAGCGCATCGAACACCAGCCCGGCGGCAGGGGTGACGCTGGGTGCCTCGATCAGGCGCTCGGCCAGCGTGGCGACGTCGGCGATCGGGGCGGATGAATGCGTGGAGCTCGGCATGGACCCTGCGCTATACCAGCGCAAAGCGCGAAGGAAGCCGTGCCATGCCCAAACTCGATCTTGAAGCCATTCCGCAGAAGAACGACACCGGCTATCCGCCGCCGTTCGATGCACCCGTGGCGGGGCGCTGGTATCGCCGCCTCGCCCCCGTGGGCGGCCTGACCCACATGGGCGCGAGCCAATGTACGCTCAAGCCCGGCGCGTGGTCGTCGCAGCGCCACTGGCACGACGACGAGGACGAACTGGTAATCATGCTCAGCGGCGAGGCGGTGCTGGTCGACGATACGGGCGAAACCGTGCTGCGCGCGGGCGATGTCGCGGCATTTGCCGCGGGCGACGGCAATGGCCACCATCTCCAGAACCGCAGCGCGGCCGACTGCGTCTTCATCGCGATCGGCGCGGGCAATCTCGACGGTAGCGGCGCCTATTCGGACATCGACATGCGCTTTGAGGGCGATGCCTATGTCCACAGGGACGGCTCGCCTTACGCCAAACGGCTGCGCTGAACAGTCAGGCAGGCTGGGGCGATTCGAACTTCTCGATCTTCCACTCCTCGGCCTCGGCCGCGTGGATCCAGTTTTGCATCCATTCGTGCTCCCACACCGCCTGCATATAGGCCACCGCGAAGCCTGGCACCGGCACGCCATAGGAAATGAAGCGCGAGACGACCGGAGCGTAGATGATGTCGGCCGCGCTGAACGCGCCGAACAGGAACGGCCCGCCCTTGCCGAAGCGCGCGCGCGCCTCGGCCCACAGGCCCAGGATGCGGACGATGTCGGCACGCGCCTCGGGGCTGACCTCGAGCCCTTCGACCCGCTTCCGCACGTTCATCGGCAGCTGGCGGCGCAGCGCGAAGTAGCTCGAATGCATCTCGGCGACCATCGAGCGCGCCATCCCGCGCGCGGTTTCGTCGCGCGGCCAGAAGCGGTCGCGGCCGACCCGGTCGGCCAGGAAGTCGATGATCGCCAGACTGTCCCACACCACGCAGTCGCCATCCCACAGGATCGGCACCTTGCCGGAAGACGGGGCAAGCTCGTCGGTCTTCTTCTCCTCGTCCCACTCCTCGCCATAGATCGGGACGGTGATTTCTTCGAAGGCCAGGCCCGATTGCTTGCACGCCAGCCAGCCGCGCAGCGACCAGCTCGAATAGTTCTTGTTGCCGATGATCAGTTTCATCACGCTTGGCTGCCCGCTTGCGATTGGAGATTTTGGCCTAACGATTAAGGTTTGGAGTGTCGAGAATGAACAAAGAGATTTCGCAAAGGTCACAAAGGTGACGAAGGTGACACGGTACTGGCAAAACTTGATACCCCTCCGCAGGTGGATCGGCACGCCGCGTGCGACGGACCCATCTTGCCCCGCCGCGTGGGCTGTAGGAAAGTAAAACCGCATGACCCTTCGCCCGTTCCATCTCGCCATCCCGGTCCACGATCTCGCCGAGGCGCGCGCCTTCTACGGCGGGCTGCTCGGCTGCCCCGAGGGGCGCAGTGCGGACCGGTGGATCGATTTCGATTTCTTCGGCCACCAGCTGGTGGTGCACCGGGTCGAAGGCGGCGGAGGGGTTTCGGGGGCGAACCCGGTGGATGGCCACGGCGTCCCGGTGCCGCATTTCGGCGTGGTGCTGACGCTGGACAATTGGCGCGCGCTCGCCGAACGGCTGCGCGCCGCCGGAACGACCTTCGAAATCGAACCCTACAACCGCTTCAAGGGCGAGCCGGGCGAACAGGCTACGATGTTCTTCCGCGACCCCTCGGGCAATGCGATCGAGATGAAGGCTTTTGCCGATCTGGGGCAGTTGTTTGCGAGGTAGGGGGTGGGGGGCTTTGACAAACTTCGCTGAGAACGAGGTGACATGGCGGCTCGAGCGCTTTGAAAACGGCTGGAGAGTGCTGGATCGGCAGCAGCGATGGAATAGCTAACCATCGAAGCCAGCTTTCAACATTAGCCCCCCGTCGCCCCGTGCTTGACACGGAGCCCCGCTGCCTTTGCAGCAGTTCGGTAGCGCGCAATGTTGCGCGGAAGAACAGCGGGGCCCCGTGTCGAGCACGGGGCGACGGGGGAGTAGGGAGTTGGGTGAGAGGCTAAACTAGCTTTCGGCTGCGAACCATTCATCCCAGAGGTCGCGCCAGTCAGGGTTTTCGGCTTCGATCAGCGCAAACTTCCATTCGCGACGCCATTTTTTGACGAGCTTCTCACGCGCGATGGCCGGTTCTATTTCCTCGTGCCGTTCGGCGTAGACGAGGCGGGTTTTGCCGTACTCGGCGACGTGGCGCGATCCTGTGCCTTCGCGGTGCTGGTGGACTCGGCGGATCAGGTCGGACGTCACCCCGACGTAAGTGCCGCCGCGATAGCGGTCCGCCATGATGTAGACCCAGCCACCTTTCTGCATTGCCAGGTTATGTGGCGAGCGCGCGCGGAAGGAAAGCAGGATCCCGTGTTTCCCCGGCCTTCGCCGGGGCAGGCAAGCACGGGGCGACGAAGCGATGGTCTGAGCGGGCTTGTGGGCTCTATCTTGATCCAAACCCCGCCGTCGCCCCGTGCTTGACGCGGGGCCCAGCTGCCTTTGCGGCGGTTCAATTGCGAGCCACACGTCGCGGAGATCGTGCCGGTTCGCAAAGCTGGTGAGCCCAAACGCGTCTGCGCATCATCAGCCTGTGTCGCGGCGTTGCGCGGAAGAAAAGCGGGGCCCCGTGTCGAGCACGGGGCGACGAACGGAGTTTGGTAGGTGACTTGAGCCGGAAGGCCAGCCGCTAAACCTCCGAATCCCCCAGCACCGCCGCGCGCAGTTCCTCGATGCCCTGCTTGGTCTCCGCCGAAGTCGCCAGGACCTGCGGATAGGCCGCCGCGTGCTTGCGGGCTTCGACCGAGACCGCCGCCAGCACCGCTTCAAGCTCGCTCGGCTTGATCTTGTCGGCCTTGGTCAGGACCAGGCGGTAGCCGACCGCGGCCTCGTCGAGCATCTTGAGCATATCGAGATCGGGTGGCTTGATCCCGTGGCGCGCGTCGATCAGCACCAGCGTGCGCTTGAGCACCGCGCGCCCGCGCAGGAACTCGCGGACCAGCCTCTGCCATTGTTCTACCACCTTGGG
The DNA here is from genome assembly GCA_038256425.1 of Sphingomonadales bacterium. Taxonomy (GTDB): domain Bacteria; phylum Pseudomonadota; class Alphaproteobacteria; order Sphingomonadales; family Sphingomonadaceae; genus Novosphingobium. Next base: position 8,879 of record JBBSKI010000053.1, on the reverse strand, counting down.
CGGGGCCTTGGCGAAGCCATAGCCGGGCATGTCGACCAGCCGCAGCCTGGTCGGCTCACCCACCTCGAAGAAGTTCAGTTCCTGAGTCCGCCCCGGGGTGATCGAGGCGCGGGCGATCGACTTGCGCCCGGTCAGCGCGTTGAGCAGCGACGATTTGCCGACGTTGGAGCGGCCGGCGAAAGCGATCTCGGGCACATCGGGATCGGGCAGGAATTTGAGCGCCGGGGCCGATTTCAGGAACTCGATCCGCCCCGCGAACAGCAGCCGCGCGCGTTCGTTCAGGTCGCCGGCGGCAGGGTCGTCGGTCATGCGGTCCCACTGCGATAAGGAACGGAAGGTTGGCCCTCGCAAAGGCGCAAAGGCGCAAAGAACTGGGATCGCGCCGCAGGCGTCGTGAAACGATCCAGCCGTCCGACATAAGCGGACGCGAGCCGACTGAAGCGGCTTCGCCGCAGGCGCGACACCTTCGCGCCTTTGCGCCTTTGCGAGCGCCTAATTTCTCCCAGCGCCACCTCAGCGCCCGCGCGGCTTGGGCTTGGGGCCGGTGCGGGGTTTCGGCGTGCGCGGCGAAGGCGTCGCCGGAGCCGGTTTCGTCGCGGGCTTGATCGCCGCCGGCTTCACCGTCCCTGACGTTGCTAGCACCGGCTGGTCTACCACGGTATCGCGCGCTGTCGCCCGCGCCTTGTCGGCGGCGTCTTTTTCCGACTGCGCCTTCAATTGCGGATGGCGGCTGTAGAGGAAGCTCTGCTGCGCGATGGTCAGCACGTTCGAGGTGATCCAGTAGATCAGCAGCCCCGCCGCAAACGGCGCCATCACGAACATCAGCACCCACGGCATCAGCTTGAAGATCTGCTCCTGCGCGGGGTCCATCTGCGCCGGGTTCAGCTTGAACTGCAGCCACATCGTGATCCCCAGCAGCACCGCCAGGATGCCGATCGCCAGGAAGCTGGGCGGAGTGAACGGCAGCAGCCCGAACAGGTTGAGGATATGCAGCGGATCGGGTGCGGACAAATCCTTGATCCACAGCGCGAACGGCTGGTGACGCATCTCGATCGCCAGGATCAGCACCTTGTACAGCGCAAAGAACACCGGGATCTGCAGGAAGATCGGCAGGCACCCGGCCAGCGGGTTGACCTTCTCGGCCTTGTAGAGCGCCATCGTCTCCTGCTGGAGCTTCGGCCGGTCGTCCTTGTAGCGTTCCTGCAGCGCCTTCATCTTGGGCTGGATCGCGCGCATCGCGGCCATGCTGGCGAACTGCTTCTGCGCGATCGGGAACATCAGCCCGCGCACGATGAAGGTCAGCAGGATGATCGCGACGCCGAAATTGCCGACGGTGCGGAACAGCCAGTCGAGCAGCGAGAAGATCGGCTTTTCGAACCAGCGGAACCAGCCCCAGTCGATCGCCAGGCTGAAATTGGTGATCCCCCCCCCATTTCCGGCCTGCTCGTAATCGTCGAGCACCGCGACTTCCTTGGCCCCGGCGAACAGCCGGGTGGTGCGGGTCAGCTGCTGTCCTACGCCCAGCGCGGTGGGGCGATAGAGGAGGTCGGCGCGGTAGATCCGGTTGCCCAGGCTGCGGAAATCGGCGGTGCTCGCAGCCTTCGCATCGGGGATCAGGGTCGACATCCAATAGATATCGGTGAAGCCGACCCAGTCGGCCTTGCCCGGGTTGGAAACCAGGCGGGATTCGCGCAGACCGTTGCATGAGAAGAACGACCCGTCGCAATCGTAGTCGACGCCGAATTCCACGCTGCCGTCGAACGCACCGATCGGGCCCGAATGGACGTTGAAGCTGTCGAGGCTCTTGGTCTGGTCGGTGCGGTTGACCAGCGCGAAAGGCCGCACCACCGCGGCGGACGTGCCACGGTTGACCACGGTCTGGGTCGCGGAAATCATGTAGTTGGCGTCGATCGCAAAGCGGATCGCAAAGCTTTGCCCGGTGGCATTGTCCCAGCGCAGGGTCACCGGTGTCTTGGGGGTGAGGGTCGTCCCGTCGGCCTGCCAGACCGTGGCGGGATTGGGCACCTGGATGCCAAGGTTGGGAGCCCAGCCGAACTGCGCGAAATGCTGTGCCGGGGTTCCCGCGGGAGAAAGCACCCGGACCGGGCCCGATTTCTTGTCGAGCGTCTCGCGGTGATCGTTCAGCGTCAGGTCGTCGATCATCGCGCCGGTCAGGTCGATCGAGCCTGCAACGCGCGGAGCCACGATCTTCACCCGACCGCCCTTGGCGAGCGAGCTCGTCAGATCGCGCCGCTCCTGGGCAATGGCGGTACCGGTCAGCCCGCCCTCGCGGGTCGGTGCGGAAGCGGCAACCGCAGCGGTCGAAGCGGTCGTCGCGGGTGCGCTCTTTGCCGCTGGCGGGGGTGCGGGATAGAAATAGCGCATCCCGGCATCCCAACCGAGCAGCAGCATCCCGGTGAGCACCACCGCGAGGATCAGGTTACGCTGGTTTTCCAAGAATCCGGTCCTGCGAAAGTCATGCCAAAGGCGTGATGGATGGGATCGCCGGCGAGGCCAGCAGTTTCAGGGCACAGGATCGTATCCATGACCCCCCCACGGTTGGCAGCGCATTAGACGCTTCGCCGCCAGCCAGCCACCCTTAATCGCACCGTGCCGTTCCAGCGCCTGAATCGCATATTCCGAACATGACGGGGCGAATCGACAGCTGGGAGGGAGAATGCGCGAGGGGCCCAGTTGCCAACCGCGCGCGATCAGGATGAGGATCCGCTTCATTTGCGCTTTCCGCCGGGCCGATTTCGCCGTGGCGGATCGCCCTTGCCAGCCGTGGCGCGGGCGAGTGCTGCGACAAGTTCGTCGCGCAGGCTCGAAAAATCCCGCTCTATCCCGCCTTCGCGGCCGATCAGGACATGGTCGGCCCCGATCAGGCCGTGGAGCGGCAGCAGTTCGCGGGACAGCGCTCGCAAGCGGCGCTTCATCCGGTTGCGGACCACCGCGTTGCCGATCTTCTTGGTGACGGTCACGCCGACGCGCGCGGTGTCTTCAGGCGCAGCGCCGGGATTGACCAGCAGTACGAAGCCGGGCCGCGCGACGCGCAGGCCCCGGTTGGCGGCAAGAAAATCGGGGCGGCGCCTGATAACTTCCAGGCGAATCGCACTGGGGCGCGCCGGTTCGCGTGGGGGAGCGGTTGGCTCCGGCGGCAGAATCAGGCCGACAGCTTCTTGCGACCGCGTGCACGGCGGGCGCGCAGGATATTGCGTCCGCCCGGCGTCGACGAACGAAGACGGAAACCGTGGCGGCGGGCGCGCACGAGATTGCTGGGCTGAAAAGTGCGCTTCATCGTCGATAATCCTGGGTTCGGCGAGCATCCCGCCCGCGAATTCGAAGCGCGCCGATAGGGTAAACCGCGATTCGGGTCAACCTGGCGCTGGTTGGTGAGGGCCTCGCCTAGTCCAGCGGCGCGTAAGCGGCAAATTCTACGGTATCCATCCAGCGCGCGTCCTTGTGCGGGACCGCATTGGTCATCGCATAGAATGCGGCGGCCTGGCTCTCGCTCAGCCCCATCTCGCGATAATAGGCGAGGTAGGCCTGGTTGACCGGATCGTCGGCGGGAAAGTCGCTGGCTTCGAGCCCGTCCGAATCCTGCCAGCTATGGACTGCGAATTCGGCCCCCGGCGCGGCCTTGCGCTGCGCCCCGGCCAGAAACAGCTCGACCGCGCCCGACCGCACCGAGCCACCCTCGGGCACTTCGGTCGCGATCCCGGCGCGGTTGATCATCCGCCCCAGCCGCAGGTTGGCGGTATCGTCACTGGTGCCGGGGCACTCGATCATCTCCAGCGTGCGGACTTGCGGGAAGGCCAGCAGCAACCGGGCGAAATCGCGCGGACTGGCCGAATCGGTTGAATCGACCAGCGCGGCGCGAGTCGGATCGATCACGCGGAACGGGCCGAAAGCGGCGATTGACTGGATTGCGGAAGGATCGAACGAGCCCTCGGCCACGAACCGCTCGCCGCCGGGCACGCCGGTAGAGCTCTCGGCGATCACCTCGATCGCAATCGTGGTGATATCGTCGGCCAGCGCGGGCGAAGGAAGCGCGAGCGCGGCGAGGAAAAGGGCAGCAAAGTTTCTCATCGCCCCTCCCTGGCGTGAAACGCTTTGCTGCCTCTTCAACGGTTCTGGTTAATTCCTGGTTAGCTTCCGTGGCCGGTCTCGACGTTAAGGCTCGACTCGCGCAACGCGTGCGGGCATGGTTTGGCGGGAACAAACAGGGGGCAAGGTTTGGTCGCGCTGGTTTCGACGGTCGCCTATCTCGGGCTGGAGGCGCGCAGCGTCGAGGTGCAGTGCCAGATCGCGCGCGGCGTGCCCGCATTCAAGCTGGTCGGCCTGCCCGACAAGGCGGTGCGCGAAAGCGGCGAGCGGGTTCACGCCGCGCTCTCCGCGCTCGGTCTCGCGCTGCCGCCCAAACGGATCACGATCAATCTCTCGCCGGCCGACCTGCCCAAGGAAGGCAGCCATTACGACTTGCCGATCGCGCTGGCGCTGCTTGCGGCGATGGGCGTCGTCGATGTCGAGCAGATCGGCGATTTCGTCGCGGTCGGCGAACTGGCGCTCGATGGCCGGATCATCGCCTCGCCCGGCGTGCTGCTGGCGGCATTGCACGCGAGCGCTGCGGACAAGGGCCTGATCTGCCCGGCGCGGCAGGGCGGTGAGGCGACCTGGGCGAGGGGCATCGAAATCGTCGCCGCGCCCGATCTGGTCAGCCTGCTCAATCACCTCAAGGGCACCCAGCGCCTGCCCGCGCCCGTGGCGGGAGAGGCCAAGCCGCTGAAACGCAAGGCCGATCTGAAAGACGTGAAAGGCCAGGAAACCGCCAAGCGCGCGCTTGAAATTGCCGCCGCCGGGGGGCACAACCTGCTGATGACCGGGCCGCCCGGTGCGGGCAAATCGCTGCTGGCAAGCTGCCTGCCCGGCATCCTCCCGATGCTGACCGCTGCCGAGGCGCTGGAGGTGTCGATGGTCGCCTCGGTCGCCGGAACGCTCGAGGACGGGCGGATCAGTCGTGCCCGCCCGTTTCGCAGCCCTCACCATTCGGCGTCGATGGCGGCGCTGGTCGGCGGCGGACTGAAAGTGCGGCCGGGCGAGGTAAGCCTCGCGCATCTGGGCGTTCTGTTCCTCGACGAGCTGCCCGAATTCCAGCGCCCGGTGCTCGATTCGCTGCGCCAGCCGCTCGAAACGGGCGAGGTCAGCGTGGCCCGCGCCAATGCCCACGTGACCTTCCCGGCGCGGGTGCAACTGGTCGCGGCGATGAACCCGTGCCGCTGCGGGCATCTCGGCGATCCGGCGCTCGGCTGCTCACGCGCGCCAAGATGCGCGGCGGATTACCAGAGCCGGGTCTCCGGCCCGATGCTCGACCGGATCGACCTCCACGTCGACGTAGAGGCGGTCTCGGCCAGCGACCTTGCGCTGCCGCCCCCGGCGGAAGGCTCGGATGCAGTCGCCGCCCGCGTCGCCGCGGCCCGTGCGCTCCAGACCACCCGCGGCGAAGCATCCGGCGCGCGGACCAACGCCGAACTGGATGGAGACGCCCTCGCCGAATTCGCCACGCCGGATGAGCCGGGCCGCAAGCTGCTGTTGCAGGCGGCAGAAGCAATGCGGCTCTCGGCACGCGGCTACACGCGGATCTTGCGCGTGGCGCGGACGATTGCGGATTTGGCCGGGGCAGAAACGGTCGGGCGGATCCACATAGCCGAGGCGCTGAGTTATCGGCGAATGGCGCCGCGGGCTTAACTGAGGCCGATCACCGCAATCTGCCGCCCGTAGTCCGCCTCGCCGCGATGGGTGGCGCGGCGGTAGGAGTAGAAGCGGCTCTCGTCGGCGTAGGTGTCGAGGGTCAGGCGTTCGACCGCGGCGATGCCCGCAGCGGTCAGCCGCGCGGCGACGTAGCCTTCGAGATCGAACTGGGCGTGGCCCTCGCGGCCTGGCTTGAAGAAGCGGGCGTTTTCGGGGCCGAATTTGGCCATGAAGCCCGCGTCGACCTCGTAGCTGGGCTGCGCGATGCAGGGGCCGATGGCGGCGGCAATCCGCGCGCGGCTCGCGCCCAGCGCTTCCATCGCCGCGATCGTCGCGTCGGTCACCCCGGCGAGCGCGCCTTTCCAGCCGGCGTGGGCCGCGCCGATCACGCCCGCTCCGGCGTCGGCCAGCAGCACCGGGGCGCAATCTGCGGTGAGGACGCCGAGGAGCAGGCCGGGGCGGTCGGTGACCAGCGCGTCGGCTTGCGGGCGCGAATCGTCGGGCCACGGGGCGGTGACGGTTACGACCTTCGGCGAATGGACCTGATGGACGGTCACCAGCGCCGCGCCGGGCAGCACTGCGGCTCCGGCGCGCGCGCGGTTTTCGGCCACCGCATCGCGCTCGTCGTTCGAGCCCCAGCCGACGTTGAGTCCGGCGTGGATGCCCCTGCTGACCCCGCCGCGCCGTCCCAGGAAGCCGTGTGGGATTGCGCCCAGAGCGGGCGCGCGGATGACTTCAACGGGTTCAGGCACTGCGCAGAAGCTCTCGCGCAACCTTCAGAATCAGCGCCGAAGCCCCCCTCCCCGGCGGGGAGGGGATGGGGGAGGGGGAGCGAGGCGAATGCCTCGCGTCAACGCTGGCCTTGGGCCACCCCCACCCAGCCTCCCCCTCGAGGGGGAGGGGCAGGGTAAGGAAAGCAGTAGCGCCGGGACTACCCATCCAGGCTGCGCGTCACCTGCTCGCGGGTGTCGCGCGACAGGCTCGGCTCGGCGGCCAGCCGCTCGAGTTCGCCCTTCATCAGCGCGGCGCGGCCTGGCTCCATGCGTTTCCATCGGCCCAGCGGGGGCACGAACCGCGCCGCCGTGCTCGAATTGAGCGGATCGAGTTCGAGGATCAGATCGGCGATCAGGCGGTATCCCTCGCCGTCCGCCGCGTGGAACGCCTGCGGATTGCTCGCGAAGGCCATGTACAGTGCGCGCACCCGGTTGGGGTTGGTCATGGTAAAATCGGGGTGCAGCCGCAGCGCCTTGGTGTGTTCCAGCGCCCTGGGATGAAGCGATCCCGCCTGGAGCGAGAACCACTTGTCGATCACCAGCGCATTGCCCGCAAACCGCGCGTGGAAGGCCGCCAGCGCCGCGTCTCGCTCGGGACCGTCGAGGCCGCACAAGGCCATCAACGCGCCCTGGCGATCGGTCATGTTGTCGGCCGCGTCGAATTGCGCCTCGGCGCGGCGCTTGGCTTCGGCGGGGTCGGCGGGGGTCAGATAGACCAGCGCCTGGGTCTTCAGCTTGCGCGCCCCGCGTGCTTCGGCGGAGAGGCTGTAGGGCACCGCCGCGCAGCGATCGTGCAGCGCGCGCCATTCCGAGCCGAGGTGCGTGCCGAGAAAGGCTTTCAACGCCTCGCGGGTGGAGTGGACTTTCGCGGGTTCGTTCACCACCAACTGCTCGGACAGATAGGTCTCGCCCGGCAGGATCAGCAGTTCGCCGCGCATCAGGTCGTCGAGCTTCGTATCGGCGAGCACCGCCGCAAACGCCTCGCCGATCGCCAGGCGGCCCGAATCGATGGCCGCGCCCGCGATCGTGCCGCTTACGGCGCCGACCAGGTGCTGCACCACCAGCTGCTGCAATGCCTCGTAGCGCGCGAACGGATCGTCGTCGTGGCGGGCGAGGAACAGCAGGTCCTCGGCGGGCGGCTGGGTGGCGATCGCGACCGGGGCGGAGAACCCGCGGTTGAGCGACAACACCGGCGGTGCGTCGAAGCCCGCGAAAGTGAAGGCCTGCTCGGCGCTGTCGAGCACCAGCAGTTCCTCGCCGCGATTGGTGCCGCTGGCGCGGTCGAACAGCGCAGCGCGCAGCGGGATCGGCACCGGGGCCTTGCTGGGCTGGCCCGGGGTCGGCGGCACGGTCTGGCGCAGCGTTACCGTCACCTCGCCCGAGGCAGCATCGTGGCGGGTTTCGGCCTCGACCTTCGGGGTGCCGGCCTGCTCGTACCACTTGCGGAATTGCGACAGGTCGAGCCCGGCGCCGTCCTCGATCGCGACCACGAAATCCTCGCAGGTCGCGGCCTCGCCGTCATGGCGCTCGAAGTACAGGTCGCTGCCCTTGCGGAAGGCCTCCTTGCCCGCCAGCACGGTCATCATGCGAATCACCTCGGCGCCCTTGTTGTAGATCGTCGAGGTGTAGAAGTTGCTGATTTCCTGATACGAATCGGGCCGGATCGGATGCGCCAGCGGGCCCGAATCCTCGGGAAACTGGACCGAGCGGAGGATCCGCACATCCTCGATCCGCTTGACCGGGGCCGATCCCATCTGCGCCGAGAACTGCTGGTCGCGCAGCACGGTGAAGCCTTCTTTCAGGCTCAGCTGGAACCAGTCGCGGCAGGTGACCCGGTTGCCCGACCAGTTGTGGAAATATTCGTGGCCGACCACGCCCTCGATCGCATCGTAATCGCCATCGGTGGCGGTATCGGGGTCGGCGAGGATGTAGCGGGTGTTGAAGACGTTGAGACCCTTGTTCTCCATCGCGCCCGCGTTGAAATCCGAAACCGCGACGATGTTGAACACGTCGAGATCGTATTCGCGGCCATAGGCGTCCTCGTCCCACTTCATCGAGGCGATCAGCGAGCGCATCGCGTGGCCGGTGCGGGTCTCGTCGCCGGGGCGGACGTAGATCGCGAGGTGAACGTTGCGGCCCGAACGGGTGACGAAACTGTCGGTATTTGCGACCAGTTCGCCCGCGACCAGCGCAAACAGGTAGCTCGGCTTGGGCCACGGATCGTGCCATTCGGCCCAGTGGGTGCCCTCGCCATCGCGCTCGGGATCGGAACCGGTCGCGGTCTCGTTGCCGTTCGACAGCAGCACCGGGAATGCCGCCTTGTCCGCGCTCAGCCGCACGGCATATTTGCTCAGCACG
>JBBSKI010000052.1:0-15928 GCA_038256425.1 Sphingomonadales bacterium | reverse complement strand
TCGCGCCGGTGCCGCCCTCGTAGCCCGAGATGGTGACATGGTCGGCCTTGCACTTGGATACGCCCGCCGCGACCGTGCCGACCCCGACCTCGCTCACCAGCTTGACCGAGATGCGCGCGGCCGAGTTGACGTTCTTGAGGTCGTGGATCAGCTGCGCAAGATCTTCGATCGAATAGATGTCGTGGTGCGGCGGGGGGCTGATCAGGCCCACGCCGGGGGTCGAATGGCGCACCCTGCCGATCACCTTGTCGACCTTGTGGCCGGGTAGCTGGCCGCCCTCGCCGGGCTTGGCGCCCTGAGCCATCTTGATCTGGATGTCGTCCGAATTGACCAGGTATTCGGTGGTCACCCCGAAGCGCCCGCTGGCGACCTGCTTGATCTTCGAGCGCATCGTGTCGCCGTTGGGCAGCGCGGTGAAGCGGTCGGTTTCCTCGCCGCCCTCCCCGGTGTTCGAGCGGCCGCCGATGCGGTTCATCGCGATCGCCAGCGTGGTGTGCGCCTCGCGGCTGATCGAGCCGAAGCTCATCGCCCCGGTGGCGAAGCGCTTGACGATTTCGCTGGCGGGCTCGACCTCGTCGAGCGGCACCGGCTGGTCGCCGGGCTTCAGGGTCATCAGGCCGCGGATCGTCAGCAGCCGTTCGGACTGCTCGTTGATCGAGGCGGCATATTCGGCGTAATTCTTCGGATCGTTGCCGCGCACCGCGTGCTGGAGCTGGGCCACGTTGGCCGGGGTCCAGGCGTGTTCCTCACCGCGGATGCGATACTGATAGATGCCCCCGACATCGAGCATCCGCCGGTAGATCGGGTTGTCACCCCAGGCGAGGCCGTGGCGGCGAACCGCTTCCTCCGCGACCTGCGCCAGCCCGACGCCTTCGATGCTGGTCGCGGTGCCGGTGAAATAGCGCTCGACGAACGCGCTCGAGAGCCCGACCGCGTCGAAGATCTGCGCGCCGCAATAGGACTGGTAGGTCGAAATGCCCATCTTGGACATGACCTTGAGCACGCCCTTGCCGACCGCCTTGATGTAGTTCTTCTCGACCTCGCGGGCATTGAGCGGGAGGTTCTTGGCGATGCGGATCTGCTCGAGCGTTTCGAACGCCACGTAAGGGTTGATCGCTTCGGCGCCATAGCCGGCGAGCATGCAGAAGTGGTGGACCTCGCGTGCTTCGCCGGTCTCGACCACCAGCCCGGTCTGCATCCGCAGACCCTGCCGGACGAGGTGATGGTGGACCGCCGCGGTCGCCAGCAGCGCGGGCATCGCGATCCGCGCCGAACCTTGCGCGCGGTCGGACAGGATGAGAATATTCTTGTCGGCCAGCACCGCCTCGGTCGCCGCCCAGCACATTTCCCTGATCGCCAGTTCCAGGCCCGCCGCACCGCTTTCCGCGTCCCAGGTCATGTCGACGGTTTCGGTGCGAAACGCGCCATCGAGCGCGGCCTCGACCGAACGGATCTTTGCCACATCCTCGTTGGTCAGGATCGGCTGGTCCACCTCGAGCCGCTTGTGCGTGCCGGCATCGTGGCCGAGCAGGTTGGGGCGCGGCCCGATCATCGAGACCAGGCTCATCACCAGTTCTTCGCGGATCGGGTCGATCGGCGGGTTGGTGACCTGCGCGAAGTTCTGCTTGAAATAGTCGTAGAGCAGCCGGGACCGGGACGAGAGCACCGCGATCGGCGTGTCCGTGCCCATCGAGCCGATCGGGTCCTCGCCGCCCAGCGCCATCGGTTCGAGGAACTTGGCGATGTCTTCCTGGGTGTATCCGAAGGCCTGCTGGCGATCGAGCAGGCTGGTGGTGTCGACCGGAATCGCCGCCAGCTCGGGCTCGACAACCGCGAGGTCCTTCAGCTTGTACTGCGCCGAATCGAGCCACTCCTGATAGGGTTCCTCGCTCGCCAGCTGCGCCTTGATTTCGGCATCCTCGATGATCCGGCCTTCTTCGAGGTCGATCAGCAGCATCTTGCCGGGCTGCAGGCGCCACTTGCGGACGATGTCGTCCTCCTTGATCGGCAGCACGCCGCTTTCGGAAGCCATGACCACCAGATCGCCATCGGTGACGAGGAAGCGCGCGGGCCTGAGGCCATTACGATCCAGCGTCGCGCCGATCTGGCGGCCATCGGTAAAGGCGACCGCAGCGGGGCCGTCCCACGGCTCCATCAGCGCGGCGTGATATTCATAGAACGCGCGGCGCGCCGGGTTCATCTGCGGGTTGCCGGCCCATGCCTCGGGGATCAGCATCATCACCGCGTGGGCAAGGCTGTAACCGCCCGCCAGCAGCAGCTCGAGCGCGTTATCGAGGCAGGCGGTGTCGGACTGGCCGTGCGGGATGATCGGCCACATCTTGTCGAGATCGGGGCCGAGCAGCTCGGATTCCATCGTCCGGCGGCGCGCGTTCATCCAGTTGACGTTGCCGCGCACCGTGTTGATCTCGCCGTTGTGGGCGATGAGGCGATAGGGGTGCGCCAGCTTCCAGCTGGGGAAGGTGTTGGTCGAGAAGCGCTGGTGGACGAGGCCCAGCGCCGAAACGCAGGCGGGATCGCGCAGGTCGTCATAAAAGCTGCCCACCTGGGTGGCCAGCAGAAGCCCCTTGTAAACGATCGTCCGGCTGGAAAAGCTGGGCATATACAGCTCGGTCAGGCCCGGCAGGTCGTGCTTGATCGCCAACTTGGCCAAGGGGTTCTGCGCCTGCTTGCGGATAGCCAGCAGCTTGCGCTCGAAACAGGCCTGATCGGGGCAGTTGTCGCCGCGCTCGATCACGCACTGGCGGATTACCGGCATCTGCGCGATCACCGCCGCGCCCAGTCCATCGAGCGTGGTCGGCACATCACGCCAGCCGATCAGGCGCTGGCCTTCCTTGGCGATGAATTTTTCCAGGTTGCTGACGGCGAAGTCGCGCGCCGCTTCATCGCGCGGCAGGAAGCACATCGCCACCGCATAGTCGCCGGGCTGGGGCAATTCGTGACCCGCACCCGTGGCCCAGCGGCGCAGCAGCGCGTCGGGCAGCTGGATCAGGATCCCCGCGCCGTCGCCCAGCAGTGGATCGGCGCCGACCGCGCCACGATGATCGAGGTTTTTGAGGATCTCCAGCGCCTGGTCGACAATCGCATGGCTTTTGACGCCCTTGATATGCGCGACGAAGCCCACGCCGCACGAATCGTGCTCGTTGCGGGGGTCATAGAGACCTTGCGATGGTGGAAAACCTGTCGTCACGAAACGTCCTTGCCGCCCGCGACATGGTTGCCGCGGAAACTAAGCGCGACTCACCCCGCCGCCTCAGGCGACGAAAGTTGCGCTCGGGGTCCCCATGACTTGCCGATAGTAATTTTGCAACTGCGAGCATCGCCGCCGGCCCCGCCTGCTGGCGAAGGGCGGGCTCCAAACCTTCAGCGCGTGCCGGAAAGCCGCTGAATCGAGTCCAGCGCGGCCTTGAGCGCGCGGTAATTTTCGGCTGGATCGCGGGCTGCCGGGAACCGTGACGGGGCGGAAACACCGCCACTCGCGGCACTGCACCCAGCCTTGACCGCATCGCTTTCGGCGGGGCGGCGGCTGAGGTCGAGCAGCGACGAATAGCCGCCTTCGCGTGCCTTGCCGCCAAGTTCGGCCTCGGCGGGCGCGGCCGATACCTCCGCCGCGGCGGCGGGCGCAGGCGCGGGTTCCCTGGGGCGTACTGCAATGAGTGAAGACAGGACGATCGGCGCATCATCCGGCGTTGCGGCCACGGCTTGCCGGCGCCGCGCATCGCGCTCGCGCCGCGCCTGCATCGCGATGGCCAGGCGCTCGGTCAACTGCACCACACCGAGCGAATCGAGCCTGGCTCCAGCAAGGGCCGGGATCGGGGCCGGACCGGACCCGTTGACCGAATCGGACCCGTTGACCGGATCGGACCCGTTGAATGGTGCGAGGAAACCCAGGGCATCGCCAAGCTCGAGTTCGAGCGGCTCGTCCGATGCGGGCACGCCCTGCGCCGCCATCACCAACTCGTCGGCTGGCAAATCGTCTGCAACCAGATCGTCGGAGGGGGTGAGTGGCTTGCGGCCGGGAGCATCGGGATGACAGTCGCGCGCGCGCAATTTTGGCAGGTCGGCGAAATCGCGAGGACCATCGCCCTGCCCGGTGAGCCGGGCGAGCCGGTTGCGCAGGCCCAGGCCGGGCGCGTCCTCGCCAAAAGTGTCCGCTTCGTCGCCGATGGGCTCTTCGGGGGCGGAATGAACCACCTCGCGGGCGCCGGGCCGGGTGAACTTCGCTCGCGCGGCAATGAAACGGCCGAGGATCAGGCCAAGGACGCCTCCCAATCCGGCCAGGCCCAGCGCCACCAGCAAACGGGCGGTCTGGCCCAGCGGCGGGGCCGCAGCGGCGATGAAGCCATCGATCCCGCTGGCCGCAACGATCCGTTCGAGCATGGCCGGGGCCAGCACGAGGCTGCTCAGGCCCAGCAAGGCGGCGAACCACAACGCGACGATTGCCGTAAACCACGGATGCGCCGTCACCGGCGATGCCCTGCGAGGGATACCGTGGGTAGGAGCAGAAGAAAGGCGGGCTAGGGTGCTCATCGGCGGTCGGTCTCGTGCGTTGTACCGAACCATCGGGCCGGCTTGCGCCCAGCCCCCCGCGCGTCAGCCCAAAGGTCAGGCAGCGGCGAGTTCTGAGCCAGCCCGGCCTAACACCAGTTGGTAAACGTCCCGATAACGCTGAACGTTGCGCGCCCAGTCGTGCTCGCGCTCGACGAACCGGCGTGCGGCATTCCGCAAGTGATCCCACTCGCCGCGATTCCACAGCAGCGCGGCCAGCGCGCGCGCGCAATCGCGGGGATCGTTGGGCGCGAACAGCGTGCCGGTCAGCCCATCGGCGATCAGTTCGCGGTGCCCGCCGACATCCGATGCGGCGACGATCTTGCCCTGTGCCATCGCTTCCAGCGGCTTGAGCGGGGTGACCAGTTCGGTCAGCCGCATTGCCTTGCGGGGATAGGCGACGATGTCGACCAGCGAATAGTACCGGCTCACTTCGCCATGCGGGACCCGCCCGACGAAGCGGATCGCCGCGGCGGCGGGCGAGGCTTGGGCCTGCGCGCGCAGCGCCGCCTCGCTCGGTCCGCCGCCGACCAGCAGCAGCCGCGCGGCGGGGTGTGCGGCGACCAGTTCGGGCATCGCCGCGATCAGGTCATCGATCCCCTCATAAGGATAGAAGCTGCCGATAAAGCCGATGACCGGGCCGCGTTCGCGGGCAGTTTTGCTGCAGCGGTCGGTATCGAAGCCCAGTTCGCGCGCCAGGGCAGTATCGCGCGGTGGCGGTGTTCCGAACATCGCAAGGTCCACCCCGTTGGGCACGATGCCCATGGCCCGGCCGGGAAAGCCGCGCGCGACCAGATCGTCGCGCAGACCGCGGGAGATCGTCACCACCGCGTCAGCCTGGGCGATCACCTGGTTCTCCAGTCGCCGGGTCAACCAGTACTTGAGCGTGCTTTTGCTGGTTGCATTGCCGACCGCCGCATCCTCCCAGAAAGCGCGGATTTCATAGACCAGCGGGATACCGCGCGCCTTGGCCACGCGCGCCGCCGCGGTCCCGCACAGGGCAGGGGAATGGGCGTGAAGCACATCGGGTTTCCACGTTTCGCATACCGCCTCGACCGTCTTGGTCAGGGCGGCGATCTCGCGCCATTCGCGCAGGCCCAGCCCGCCGCTTGCGGTGCCTCCCGTCCGGTAAAAATGCAGCCCATCGATGATTTCGCCTGCCGGGTCGGTTGTTTCAGGGCCAGGTGAACCGTCCCACTGGCCCAATCCGGTGACCGCACGCACTTCATGGCCGTCGGCCTCTTGCGCTTTCAGGATGGCGCGGGTGCGAAACGTATAGCCGCTGTGCAACGGCAAACTGTGATCGAGAACATGGAGAATTCGGGCCATCATCGCCTTTTCGCAGCCAAGCCTTAACGGCGCATCAACCAATCACGGTTAAAAACGTCACAACGGGCCAGATTCTCCGTTGAAAACGCAAAGTTATTTGCTGTGAAACAGGGCGGGACGGCGAGCCGATGATCGACAATTTCGCGCTCGGGCTGACCCACCTTCTGCTGGCCGTGGGACTGTGGCGGGTGCTGCTGCGCGACGATCTCGATCTCGATCCCGACGATCCGGTAGAGCGCCCGCGTATCGTCCAGCGGTTTCGTCGCCGGTCCCGGGACGACCGCAACGCCCGAACCGACTGATTCCGCCGCGTGATCGATCTTGCCCTTACTGCCTTCGTCTTCGCGGTGCTCGCGGCGGGTGTGCGTCGGCCGTTCCTGTGGGTGCTGGCCTATGTCTACATCGACATCCTGGCTCCGCAGAAAATCTCGTGGATGCTGCTGACCCATCTGCCGATCTCGCTGATCGCGTTCGTCCTCGCCTTCGCCGGATGGGCTTACGTGGACAGCAAGGCGGGAAGCCGATTCAGCTTCCGCCAGGGACTGATCGCGCTGCTGTTGGTCTATTGCGGGCTGACCACGCTGTTCGCCGACCTGCCCGAATTCGCCGCCGAAAAGTGGTCGTGGGTGTGGAAGGCTCTGGTCTTTGCGGTGTTCCTGCCGCTGACCCTGCGGACCCGGCTGCGGATGGAAGCGCTGACCCTGGTGATGGTGCTGAGCGCGGCGGCGATCATCATCCCGGCCGGGATCAAGACGCTCGCCTCGGGCGGCGGCTATGGCTCGTTGCACCTGCTGGTCAACGACAACACCGGGCTTTACGAAGGTTCGATCCTTTCGACCGTGGCAATTGCACTGATCCCGCTGGCGCTGTGGCTGGCGCGCGAGGGCACGATCTTCGCCCCCGCCGCCTCTTCTAAGCAAGACTGGCGCGTCAAGGTCTTCGCCTGGGCGCTGTCCTTCGCTGCCGTGCTGATCCCGATCGGCACCGAGGCGCGCACCGGGCTGGTCTGCGCCGCGGTGCTGGTGATGCTGAGCCTGCGCGACATGAAGCACCGCTTCCTGACGATGGGCCTGCTCGGCGCGGCGAGCCTGCTGGCGGTGCCGTTCCTGCCCGCCAGCTTCACCGAACGGATGGAGACGATCGGCGATCACCAGGCCGATCAGTCCGCCTCGACCCGGCTGGCGGTGTGGGAATGGACGCTCGAATATGTCGAAACCCACCCGTTGGGCGGCGGGTTCGAGGCCTATCGCCAGAACCAGTTGTCCATCGACGTCGTGGAAACGAGCGCCAGCGGCAACACCACCGCGATCGAGACCGAGCGGCTGGAAGACAAGGGCCGCGCCTATCACTCCAGCTATTTCGAGATGCTGGGCGAACAGGGCTGGCCGGGACTGGCGATCTGGCTGCTGCTCCATGGGCTGGGCGTATGGCAGATGGAGCGGCTGATCCGCCGCTATCGCCCGACATCGGTGAGCCCCCCGCCCCAGGCCCTTGAATGGGTTGCGCCGTTTGCCAGGGCGCTCCAGCATTCGCAGATCGTCTATCTGGTCGGTTCAGTGTTCGTCGGGATCGCGTTCCAGCCGTTTTGCTACATGGTAGTGGCGCTTCAATGCGGGCTGTGGACGCTGGTGCGGCGCAAGGAGCAGGCCGCGCAGGTCCCGCGCCTGGAGCGCGCGCGGTTCCGCCGCCGCTTGCTTCCCGCAAGCACTCCAGCCCCACAGGGCGTCGCGGAGGGCGTTGCATAGCGCGAGCCTTCGGTTCATGACGCGCCCCGAACCCCGTGGGCCGAACCTCATGGGCCAAACCGAAATGGGCTTGAGGAGCGCACGATGTCGACCACGATTACCCCGCAGGAACTTGCCGCCAAGACCGGCGAGCGGATCGGCACGTCCGACTGGATCGAGGTCACCCAGGACCGCATCAACAAGTTCGCCGAGGCGACCGGCGACTTCCAGTTCATCCACATCGACGAGGAAAAGGCCAAGCTGACCCCGTTCGGCGGGACCATCGCGCACGGCTTTCTCACCCTCTCGCTGATCCCCGCGCTGGGTGCGACCAGCGACGGCCCGCGCATCGACGGGGTCAAGATGGGGGTCAATTACGGCGGCAACAAAACCCGCTTCATCGCCCCGGTCCGCTCGGGCAAGCGGGTCCGCGCCCACACCAAGCTGCTGGAACTGGTCGAAAAGCGCCCCGGCCAGTGGCAGCAGACCAACGAAATCGAAATCGAGATCGAGGGTGAGCCCAAACCCGCGCTGATCTGCGAATGGATCACCCAGTTCTTTATCTGACACATTCAACCCTTCCATCGTCATCCCGGCCTTGAGCCGGGATCCCGCTTCCTTCCTTGCCGCAACAACAGCGGGACCCCGGATCAAGTCCGGGGTGACGGAAGGAGGGGAAACAGGAGTCAAAAGCATGTCACGTGATGCCGTCATCGTTTCCACCGCCCGCACCCCGATCGGCAAAGCCTATCGCGGCGCATTCAATGCCACTTCGGGTCCCTCGCTGGGCGCGCTGTCGCTGAAAGCGGCGGTCGAGCGGGCCGGGATCGATCCCGCCGAGGTCGACGACGTGTTGTGGGGTTCGGCGCTCCAGCAGGGTACCCAGGGGGGCAACCTTGCGCGCCAGGTCGCGCTGCGTGCGGGCCTTCCGGTCACCACTTCGGGCATGACGATGGATCGCCAGTGCTCGTCGGGCCTGATGTCGATTGCGACCGCTGCCAAGCAGATCATTGTCGACCGGATGGACGCTGTCGCGGCCGGCGGTCAGGAATCGATCAGCCTCGTGCAGACCGCCGAGATGCGCGTTGCACCCGATCGCGCGCTGATGGCGCAGCATCCGCTGATCTACATGCCGATGCTCCAGACCGCCGAAGTGGTTGCCAAGCGTTACAACATCGGGCGCGAAGCGATGGATGCCTATGCTCTCCAGTCGCAACAGCGCACCGCCGCCGCGCAGGCCGCCGGGCGGTTCGATGCCGAGATCGTGCCGGTGACGGTCACGATGAACGTCACCGACAAGGCGACCGGCGAAACCTCGCAGAAGGAAGTCACGCTCGCCAAGGACGAGGGCAACCGTGCCGACACCACGCTCGAAGGCTTGCAGGGTCTCAAGACCGTGCTGCCCGACGGCACGATCACTGCGGGCAACGCCAGCCAGCTGTCCGATGGGTCATCGGCCGTGATCGTCATGGAAGCAGCCATCGCGGCGCAGAAGGGCCTGACCCCGCTTGGCCGCTATGTCGGCATGGCGGTGGGCGGGACCGAGCCCGACGAAATGGGCATCGGCCCGGTCGTCGCAGTGCCCAAGCTGCTGACCCGCTTCGGGCTGACCGTGGCCGACATCGGGCTGTGGGAGCTGAACGAGGCTTTCGCGGTCCAGGTGCTGTATTGCCGCGATGTTCTGGGCATTCCCGACGAGTTGCTCAACGTCGATGGCGGTTCGATCTCTGTCGGCCACCCGTATGGGATGACCGGCGCGCGCTGCACCGGCCACGCGCTGATCGAAGGCAAGCGCCGCGGCGCGAAATACGTCGTGGTGACGATGTGCGTCGGCGGCGGGATGGGCGCGGCAGGCCTGTTCGAGGTTCTATGACGTTCGAAGTCCTGTGAGGCTGGACTCACCGCGGATCGCGCCGCTCGATCTGGACCGCCTGACCCCGGAGCAAGCCGCCGCGCTTGCGCCGGTGCAGGACGGCAAGCTTGGCGCGTTGAACATCTTCCGCACGCTGGCCCATGCCCCAAAGGCGCTGACCCGCTTCCTCGAATGGGGCAGCTACGTGCTGTCGAAGCGCAACGCCCTGCCCGAACGGGAGCGCGAACTGGCGATCCTGCGGACCGGATGGAACTGCGGCGCGGGCTATGAATGGACCCAGCACCACGCCATCGGCCTGGAAGCCGGGCTCACCGCAGCCGAGATCCAAGCGATCAAGGTTGGCCCCTCCGCGCCCGGCTGGTCGCCGCTCGATGCCGCGATCCTGACCGCCTGCGACGAGCTTACGCGCGATCATTTCGTCAGTGATGCAACCTGGGCGGCGCTCGCCGAACTGGGCGACAAGGGCCGAATGGACCTGGTTTTCACGGTCGGCCAGTACACGCAGGTGTCGATGATGCTCAACAGCTTCGGGGTCCAGCTTGACCCCGGCCAGACCCTCGACCCGGCGCTCGACCGGCGCTAGGCTATTCCGGCAGGATCATTCCGCCCTCATAGCGTAGCGGATCGGAGCGATCCTGCGCCAGCAAGGCCGCGCCATCCAGATCAACCCACCGCGCCAGCGGAGCCAGCGGCAGCGCAAAGCGGATCGCGCGGCTGGTCGAAAGCATGCAGCCCAGCATCAGGTCGAGGCCCAGCGCGCGCGCTTCGACTGCCAGCGCCAGCCCGGCGGTGAGCCCGCCGGCCTTGTCGAGCTTGAGATTGACCGCACGGTAACGCTGCGCGACCGTGGCAAGATCGGCGGCGGTGTGGCAGCTTTCGTCGGCACACAGCGGCAGCGCCGTTCGCAGGCCTTGCAGCGCGTGGTCCGCCCCGGCGGGGAGCGGTTGTTCGATCATCTCCACCCCCAGCGCGGCCAACGCGGCGGTTTCGGCGGCGATATCATGCCCCGCCCAGCTTTCGTTGGCGTCGATCGTCAGGCGGGCCTTGGGTGCCTCGGCCCGGACCGCCGCGATCCGCGCCAGGTCCGCGCCGTCGCCCGCCAGCTTGCATTTGAGCAGCGCGAAACCGCGTCCCGCTGCGGCGCGGGCGGCGAGTTCCATCGCTTCGGGGCTATCGAGCGAGACGGTGATTGCAGTGGCCACTGCCACCGGTTCGGGCAGGCCCGCCAGCTGCCAGACCGGCACGCCCTCGCGTTGCGCGGCCAAATCCCACAGCGCACAATCCAGCGCATTGCGCGCCGCCCCGGGGGGCAGGTCGGCGAGCAGCCGGGCGCGATCGTCGTGCGGATGCCACGCGGCCAATTGCGCGACGCAGGCCTCGGCAGTCTCGCCGCGGTAGTAGATCGGGGTGCCCTCGCCGCGCCCGATCAGGCCGTCGGCGAACACCTCGCAGCTGACCACATCGACATGGGTCTTGGCCCCGCGCGCGATCGTAAAGCTGCCCGCGACCGCGAAGCGTTCGACCTCCGCCGATACTTGTAGCCGACTCAGTTGACCGCTTTCAGCCTTGATGTGGCCCTGGCGCTTTGCGAGCTTTTGGCCGCGCCGTGTTCGGCAATCCAGTCCTCGACCACCGGGGCGATCCGCTGGCGCCATTTGGAGCCGTTGAAGATGCCGTAGTGCCCGACCTCTTCGGCCAGCAGGTAGCGCTTCTTGGATTCGGGCAGGTTGGGTGTCACTTTCAGCGCGGCCTTGGTCTGGCCGATCCCCGAGATATCGTCGCGCTCGCCTTCGATGCATAGCAGCGCGGTGTCGGTGATCTTGCCGAGGTCCACCTTCACGCCGCGATGGAAGAACTCGCCCTTGGGCAGGGCATGGGTCTGGAACACCACGTCGACGGTCTGGAGATAGAATTCGGCGGTCATGTCGCAGACCGCGCGGTACTCCTCGTAGAACGCCTTGGTCGCATCGGCCCCGTCGCCATCGCCCGCGACCAGGTGCTTGAACATCCCGTAATGGCTCTCGATGTGGCTGCCGAGATTCATGCTCATGAAGCTGAACAGCTGGACGAAGCCGGGATAGACCAGGCGGCCCGCGCCCGGATAGGTCATGGGCACGGTCGCGATCATGTTGCGCTTGAACCACACGTGGGGGCGCTCGCTGGCCATGTCGTTGACCTCGGTCGGCGCTTCGCGGGTGTCGATCGGCCCGCCCATCATGGTCAGCGTGGCGGGGCGGCAGGGGTGCTTGGCGGCGTTCATCAGCGCGGTCGCGGCCAGCGCCGGGACCGAGGGCTGGCACACCGCCATCATGTGCGCCCCCAATCCATTGGCCTGGGGCCCGATATGATCGAGATATTCGACCAGATAGTCGATGTACTCGTCGAGGTCGAAACGCCCTGCGGCCTGCGGGACCAGCTTCGCATCGGCCCAGTCGGTAATGTAGACCACACAACGTTCGAGCATCCGTTCGACCGTGCCGCGCAGCAACGTGGCATAGTGCCCGCTCATCGGCGCGACAATCAGCAGGCTGGGCGCATCGGCGGGCAGCCCGGTGTGAGTGAACCGGCGCAAATCGCCGAACGGCTTGTGGATTACCCCCGCCTCGGTCACCGCGTGACGCTGACCGTCGACCTCGATGGTGCGGATGCCGAACAGCGGCTTGCCCCGCGGCGCAGCGGCGTGGGCAAACACCTCCAGCGCCTTGGCCGAAGTCTTGCCCCAGCCGAAATAGCCCGGCGGAAATCGCTCGTCGGATAGCATCTCGGCCCCGATCGAGGCCCAGGCGCTGGAAAAATTGAGCAGCGAGCGCTGCATCTCGTAAGCCTTGTAGAGCATGCTGCGTCCCTGAATATTACACTTGCGAACCGCCAGATTGCACCCGTTCCGCCCGTGTTGCAATGCAGCACGACAGATTTGTTGCAAGCGCCGGGCGAAAAGCGTGCGCGCCCCTTCATTCCATTGCCGGCATGGGCTATCCGGGAGCCAATGGACGAGAACAACGCGGCTGGAGGGCCCCTGATCCCGCAAACGGCGCCTTTATCGGCTCCGCCTGCCGAGCCGCGCCCGGCCAAGACGTTGCGCCCGCTGACGATGATCTGGCGCCAGGCGCTGCGCTATCCCAAACAGCTGGCGGTCGCGCTGTTCGCGCTGCTGACCACTTCGGCTGCGACCCTGGCGATCCCCGCGCGGTTCAAGGTCATCATCGACGATGCATTCGGCCCCGGCGCCAATCTCGATTCGATCGCGCACTCGTTCCAGTACCTGCTGATGATCGTGGTCGTGCTGGGCCTGGCGACCGCGCTGCGCTTTTTCTTCGTCTCGTGGCTGGGCGAACGGGTGGTCGCGGACATCCGCCTGCTGGTCCAGACCAACCTGTTGCGGATGCCGCCCAGCTTCTTCGAGGAAAACAGCCCCAAGGAGATCAGCAGCCGGATGACCGCGGATACCGCGATCATCGAACAGGTGGTGGGCACGACCGTCTCGGTCGCGCTGCGCAACCTGATCACCGGCACCGGCGGGATCATCTTCCTGTTCGCGCTGGCCCCCACGCTCACCGCTGGGTTGCTGGTGGCGATTCCGCTGATAATTACCCCGATCATCCTGTTCGGCCGCCGCCTGCGCAACGTCTCGCGTTCCAGCCAGGACCGGGTCGCCGATGTCGGGGCGATGGTTGCCGAAGTGCTCGGCGCGATGAAGATCGTCCAGTCGTTCAACCAGGAACGCCGCGAGCGCGAGCGCTTCGCAGCGGCGGTCGAGCGAACCTTCGAAACCGCGCGGCGCCGGATCATGATCCGCTCGGTGATGACCGCGATCGTCATCTTCCTGATCTTCGGTTCGATCACCGTGATGATGTGGCAGGGTGCGGTCGGGGTCGCGACCGGCTCGATTTCGGGCGGAACGATCGCCGCCTTCGTGCTGACCGGCGGGCTGGTGGCGGGCGCCTTCGCCTCGCTCAGCGAGGTCTATGGCGATCTGCTGCGCGGTTCGGGCGCGGCCAGCCGTCTTGCCGAACTGCTCGACGAACAACCCGGGATCGCCGCGCCGGCGCGCCCCGTGATCCTGCCGTCGCCGCCGCGCGGGCAACTGGCGTTCGAAAAAGTCACCTTTCGCTATCCCAGTCGCCTCGAAACCGCGGCGCTGCGCGATTTCAACCTGACCGTGGAGCCGGGCGAGACGGTTGCGCTGGTCGGGCCTTCGGGGGCGGGCAAGTCCACCTTGTTCCAGCTCGCGCTGCGGTTCTACGATCCGCAGGGCGGGGCAGTGAAGATCGACGGGGTACCGCTACCCTCGGCCGATCCCGCCGCGATCCGCGATCGGATCGCGCTGGTCCCGCAGGACGCGGTGCTGTTCGCCTCGAGCGCACGCGACAACCTGCGCTATGGCAAGTGGGACGCTTCGGACGACGAGATCTGGGAGGCGGCGCGCGCCGCCCATGCGGAGGATTTCCTTCGCGCGCTGCCGCAGGGGCTGGACACCTTCCTTGGCGATGCCGGGTCGCGGCTTTCCGGCGGGCAGCGCCAGCGCATGGCGATTGCCCGCGCGCTGCTGCGCGATTCGCCGATCCTGCTGCTCGACGAAGCGACCAGCGCGCTCGATGCCGAAAGCGAGCGGCTGGTCCAGGATGCGCTCGACCGGCTGATGAAGACCCGCACCACGCTGGTCATCGCCCACCGCCTCGCCACGATTCGCGCGGCCGACCGGATCGTCGTGATGGACGAGGGCCGGATCGTCGAACAGGGCACTCATGCGGCGCTGACCAAGGCCGACGGGCTCTATGCGCGGCTGGCGCGGTTGCAGTTCGACGGGCTGGCGGCCTAGCCCAAAGCCCTAAATCGACCAACGGCATAGACGCATCGGCCAACATCGTTGCGTGACACCCGGGTTAGCCGCCAAGGGACCCGTAATCGTTTCAAATGTCACGATTCCTGCCAAGGGACTGCATCACATGATCAAGACGCCATTCGTGTTTGTCGCCGCCCGTGCACTGGGGCTGTCAGCCGCCGTATCGCTGGCCGCGCTCAGCGCGCCTTCCGCCGCCCAGACCCCCGCCACCGCGATCCCCACCGAGGAATATCGCCTGCCTCCATACGGTGGCTGGGGCTTCAACCCCGCCGATATCGATAAGGCAGTCAAGCCGGGCGACGACTTTTTCGCTTACGTCAACGGCAAGTGGATCGCGCAGGAGACGATCCCCGCGCAGTATCCATTCAGCGGCAACGCGCTGGGATTGCGGCTGGGCTCCGAGCGGGACATTCGCAAGGTGGTCGACGAGATGGCGGCCGGCAATTTTGCCGAGGGCAGCCTGGAACGGCGGATCGGCGACGCCTACAAGACCTTCCTCGATATCGATGCGATCAATGCCGCGGGGATGGCCCCGGCCAAGCCGTATCTTGACCGCATCGCCGCGACCCGGACCCGCGAGGACCTCGCCCGGATGTTCGCCGCAACGGGCTATCCTTCGCCGTTTGGCGCCTATGTCTCGATCGACGTCAACGATCCCGCCGCCAACGTGGCCTATGTCGCTGCGGGCGGGCTGGGCCTGCCCGACCGCGATTACTACCTCGTCGACAGCGAGAAGAACCTCGCGCTGCGGGCGCAATACAAGGATTACGTCGCGTTCCTGCTGGGCAAGGCCGGTTATGCCGATCCCAAGGCGACCGCCGAGCGGGTTTATGGCCTCGAGCGCCAATTCGCCGAACTCGCCTGGGACCGCGCCCTGGCGCGCAATCCCGAGATCACGGTCAACCGCATGACCCCCGCCGAAATCAAGGCAATGGCAGGCGGCTTTCCGATCGACACGTTCTTCGCGGACATGAAGCTCGATACGGCCCCCGCCCTGATCGTCGCGCAGGTGCCGCCGACTGCCGAGGAAATCGCAAAGCTGGGCCTGACCGCGGACCAGCTCAAGAAGCTGGGCGGCGGCGTGCCGGCCATGCTCGCGCTGCTCAACACCGCGCCGATCGAGGACATCAAGGCCTGGACCGCGGTGCGGTTCCTGTCGGCCAACTCGGCAGTCCTGCCAAGCGACATCGACGACGCCAATTTCGCGTTTTACGGCAAGACCCTGCAAGGCCGCACCGCGCAGCGCGCACGCTGGCAGCGCGGCATCTCGTTCGTCGAGGGTTCGATGGGCGAGGCCCTGGGCAAGGTCTATGTCCAGCGCCACTTCCCCGAGGCGAGCAAGACCGCGATGGTCGAACTGGTCGGCAACCTGCGCCTGGCGCTGGCCGCCAACCTCAAGGATCTTGAATGGATGACCCCGGCGACCCGGGTGAAGGCGCAGGAGAAGCTCGACGCCTTTGGGGTCAAGATCGGTTATCCCGACAAGTTCGAGACCTACGACGGCCTTGTCATCACCCCCGGCAATGCGCTGGCCAACAGCATGGCGGTGGGCGACTGGGGCTGGAAGGACCAGCTCAGGGACCTCGCCCAGCC
>JBBSKI010000051.1:0-16471 GCA_038256425.1 Sphingomonadales bacterium | reverse complement strand
GTCGAGCTGGTTGGCGGTGGTGATGAACAGCACCCGCGAGAGGTCGAAGGCGAGGTCCAGGTAGTGGTCTCTGAAGCTGGCGTTCTGCTCGGGGTCGAGCACCTCGAGCATCGCGCTCGAAGGGTCGCCGCGGAAATCCTGGCCGAGCTTGTCGATCTCGTCGAGCAGGAACAGCGGGTTGCTGGTCCCGGCCTTGCGCAGGTTGGTAACGATCTTGCCCGGCAGCGAGCCAATGTAGGTGCGGCGATGGCCGCGAATTTCGGCCTCGTCGCGCACGCCGCCCAGCGACTGGCGCACGAACTCGCGGCCCGTCGCCTTGGCGATCGACTTGCCGAGCGAGGTCTTGCCCACGCCGGGAGGGCCGACCAGGCACAAGATCGGACCCTTGAGCTTGTTGGTCCGCGCCTGGACCGCGAGATACTCGACGATCCGGTCCTTGACCTTTTCCAGCGCATAATGATCGGCATCGAGCACCGCCTGCGCGCCCGCAATGTCCTTGCGGACCTTGCTTTTCTTGCCCCACGGCAGCCCGAGCAGCACGTCTAGATAATTGCGGATGACCGTCGCCTCGGCGCTCATCGGCTGCATGCCCTTGAGCTTCTTGAGCTCGGTGGTCGCCTTGGTGCGGGCTTCCTTGGACAGCTTGAGCTTGTCGATCTTGGACTGCAATTCGGCGATCTCGTTCGCTTCCTCGCCGTCGCCGCCGCCCAGTTCGCTCTGGATCGCCTTCATCTGCTCGTTGAGATAATATTCGCGCTGGGTCTTTTCCATCTGGCGCTTGACCCGCCCGCGAATCTTGCGCTCGACCTGGAGCACGCCGAGCTCGCCATCCATGAAGGCCATGACCATCTCGAGCCGCTTAAGCGGATCGGCCTCGATCAACAGCGCCTGCTTGTCGGCAACCTTGGCCGCAATATTCGCGGCCACTGCATCGGCCAGCTTGGAGGCGTCGTCGATCTCGCCAAGCTGTGCGCCGGCATCATCGGACAGCTTCTTGTTGAGCTTGGCATATTCGGCGAAATGCTCGACCACAGAGCGCATCGTCGCCACCACTTCGGTGCCCGAAGCGGTGACCGGCTCGTGCTGTTCGACCCCCGCGACCAGCATCTCGCCCGCCGAGCCCTGCTCTGTGCCAAGCGATTGCAGGGTCGCGCGGTGCTGGCCTTCCACCAGTACCCGGACAGTCCCATCGGGCAGCTTGAGCAACTGGAGCACGCTGGCGATCACGCCCAGATCGTAAAGATCGTCGCGGTCGGGATCGTCGCAGCCCGGATCGAGCTGGGCGAGGAGGAAAATGTCCTTGTCCGCCGCCATCGCGGCCTCCAGCGCCGCGACCGATTTCTCGCGGCCGACGAACAGCGGCACGACCATGCCGGGAAACACGACAATGTCGCGCAAGGGAAGCAAGGGGAGGAGAGTCAGGGGCATATCCGGGTCCATAGCGACAAAATGACGCAAGCCGGCGTGATGCCGGTCACTTGGTTGTGGATATGGGGGCGCGGGTTTGGCGGTGCAATGGTTCCGGGCTTTACATCCCCGGCAGCTTGAACCCCGCCGGAATACCTGCCGCTGCCTGGACCCGCTGCATTTCCTCGCCAGTCACCGCGTCGGCCTTGGCGCGGGCATCGTTGAAGGCCGCGGCGACGAGGTCTTCGAGCATCTGCTTTTCAGATGTCGCCATCAGGCTGTCGTCGATTGCAACGCCAACGACACGGCCTTTGGCGGTGCAACGGATTTTCACCAGCCCGCCGCCGGAAACGCCCTCGACCTCGATCTTGTCGAGCTTCTTCTGGGCCTCGCCCATCTGCTGCTGGATGGTTTCGGCGGCGGCTTGCGCGGCCTTGATCATCTCTTCCATCGAATTCATGCGCTTTTACTCCATGGGGGGTTGGAATCGCGCGGGGACGCGCGGCTCTCGTCAATCAATTCGGCGTCCGGAAAGGCAGCGAACGCGGCCTTCACCAACGGGTTGGCAAGTATCGCAGCCTGCGCGCTGCGCTCCTCGGCCTCGGCCAGCTCGCGCAACGAGGGCTGCGCTTCACCGACTGCCCGCTCGATCTGCCAGCGCTCACCGGTGGCCTTGAGCAGCGCGTCGCGCAGATCTGGCGACGGGTCCTCGACCAGCCCTTCGGCCAGCTGGAAACGCAACAGTCCGGGCAGCACCTCGACCGGGCGGACCCAGTCGCGCATCACCTGGGCGACACGCAATTGCCCGGCGGCATCGACCCGCTTGACCAGCGCGGCCCAATCGAGCGCAGCAACCGGCGCCGGGGCTTCGGGTGCATCGGCCGTGGCTGGTGCCGCAGCGGCAGGCGCGCGCGCGGCCAGTTCCTCCAGCTTTTTGGCCAGGGTCCCTGGATCGGGCAGGTCAGCGGCGTGGAGCACCCGCAGCAGCGCCATCTGCGCGGCGGCGAGCGGATCGGGCGCGGTGCGGACTTCGTCGTGGCCCTTGAGCAGCAATTGCCACAAGCGATGGAGCTGCGCGGGCGAAAGCCCCGCAGCCCAGCCGTCGATCGCCTCGCGCTCTTCTGCCGAAGCACCGTGCGCCCCGCTTGCGCCAAGCTGCGCGACCGTGACGCGGTGGATAAGTTCCATCTGCGCCCGGACCAGCGCAACCGGCTCCACCCCCAGCGCATATTGCTGCGCCACCAGATCAAGCAGCGCGCGCCCATCGCCCGCCAAAGTGGCCGCCATCAGCCGCCGCTGCGCCGATTTGTCGGCCAGGCCGAGCATGTCGCGGACCTTTTCGGCCGTGACCGTGCCATCCCCGTCTAGATCGGCGTGGGCAATCGCCTGGTCGAGGATCGACAACCCGTCGCGCACCGAACCCTCGGCCGCAGCCGCGATCATGGCCAGCGCCTCACCCTCGGCCTGAACCTCCTCGGATCGGCAGATTTTGGCGAAGTGATCGGCCAGTTCGGGCGTGGCGATCCGGCGCAGATCGAATCGCTGGCAGCGCGAGAGCACGGTGACCGGCAGTTTCTCGGCCTCGGTCGTGGCGAACAGGAATTTGACGTGTGCGGGCGGTTCCTCAAGCGTCTTGAGCAGCGCGTTGAAGGCGCTTTTCGAGAGCATGTGGACTTCGTCGATGATGTAGATCTTGTAGCGCGCCGAGACCGAGGCATAGCGCACCGCCTCGATGATCGAGCGCATGTCGTCGACCCCGGTGTGGCTCGCCGCGTCCATCTCGATCACGTCGATATGGCGACCCTCGGCGATGGCGATGCAGGGTTCGCAAACCCCGCACGGATCGATCGTCGGCCCGCCCTGCCCGTCCGCGCCGATGCAATTGAGCGCCTTGGCGATCAGCCGCGCGGTGCTGGTCTTGCCGACCCCGCGAACCCCGGTCATCAGGAATGCGTGGGCCAGCCGCTCGCGGCGGATCGCGTTGCCGAGCGTGCGGACCATCGCCTCCTGCCCGATCAGCTCGGCAAAAGTGCGTGGGCGGTATTTGCGCGCGAGGACGCGGTATGGCTGGGCGGCGGCGGCGGGTCGCGGCGGCTCGTCGAAGCCCAGGCCTGGCCCGTCAACGTCCTGCTCACCAAAGATGTCTGTGGATTCGCCCATGATGTCCAAGGGTAGGCCCAACCGGGGCGATTGTCAGTGGCTAAAGGGGGCGCACCTGGCGCGGGCGGAGGCGCTTATGCATAAGTAAGAAGGAGCCGGACGACCCGCCGCAATCCGTTGTGGCTGCTTCCTTCCGGATCTGACCAGGTTGGCGAACGCAAACGTCCGCCCGACTCCCGGCGAGTGATATGGCGAAGGAACGCGCTCACTTCAACCTCTGGATTGCTCGCCCCCAACCCCTCCAGCATCCGGGAGGGGAGCGAAACTTGCCGGGCGCAGCGACGTACGTCGCAGCGGGGTGGGTTTTCAGCGAAAGTTGTCGGCGTAGGCCTGAAGCTTGAGTTTGCGCGGCGGGGTGGGGATGATCGTCACCTCGATCCCGTGCTTCTGGGCATAGGCGCGCGCGTCGTCGGCACTGGCGAAGCCAAGCTTGACCTGTGCGGAGGTATCGCCCGAGCCCGCCCAGCCCATCAGCGGATCAGGCCTTTGCGCCTCGCTGCCGATGAATTCGAGGATCCACTGGTCGGTCAGCGCGCGACCGGACTGCATGGCATTCTTCGGGCGCTGAAAAATACGGGCTGGCATGGACGTCCTTTGATTTAAGTTCGGCTCCTAATTCACTTTTCGGCGCGCTGGAAGGCGTTCGTGGTCTTCAGGCTGGGCTTTTCCGTCCACGGCGCATCGGGCCAGCGATGACGCGGATAGCGACCCTTCATCTCCTTGACCACGTCGCGCCACGAACCGCGCCAGAATGCGGGGAGGTCCGCAGTAGTCTGGATCGGACGGCCCGCGGGGGAAGTCAGTGCCAGCAGCAGCGGAATTCCATCGCCGATGCCCGGATGCGCGTCGAGCCCGAACAGCGCCTGGACGCGCAGTTCCACCGTGGGTCCGGCGGTCGCCGCGTAGTCGATGGCGTGGGTGGTCCCGGCGGGCGAAACGAATTCGCGTGGGGCCAGCCGATCGAGCCGCTGGCGATCCTCCCACGGCAAGGCATCGAACACCGCGCGCACCACCGCTCCTGGATCGAGCGCCAGATCACGGCGTCCCACCAGCAGCGGCGCGAGCCAACCATCGGCCGTTTCGCAAAGCTGGTCCAATTCGAGCGCAGCAATTCCGGCGTGCCGGGCGCGGGCCAGCAATGGGGCGGGCAACAGCGCCGCAAGGTCTGCCTGCGCCCGTTCCAGCAGCAATGCCTCCACCGCGACCGGATCGGCGCTGGAATCGGGCGTGCTGGCCAGAACGATGGCACCCAGCCGCCGCTCGAGCCGCGCCTCCACTCGCGCTTCTGCGGCGTTCCAGGACAACCGCGAGCGCCGTTCGATTCTGTCGGGCAGCCAGCGCTCGATGGCCGCCAGATCGAGCGCGATGGCCGAGAGGATCCGCGCACCCCTGGCCTCGCCCTGCGCCGCGCCGATGGCCAGCCACTCGGCGCGGGCAAGCGGCGAGGCCGGATCGAGACGAAACCCGCGCCCGCCCGCCGATTGCCACTCTTCACCCGATCCAATGCGGCGGCGGGCGAGGTTTGCGGAGTAAGCGGCGGCGAGCAGGATGCCGGACGGGACCTCGCCTGACCCTGACCGGGTCTGCCGAATCCCCCGCGCCAAGCGCGCCCAGCGATCTGCCAGGTCCGCCGAAGCTTTCGATCGCGGCGAGCGATCCCCTCGCCACCGCGCAAGCCGCGTCTCCAGATCCTCGCCCGGCCCACCGAGTCCGCGCTCCTGCAACAGCAGCGCGATCCGCGCCGCCTGCGACTCGGCACCGCGTTCCGCCGCCCACAACAGCATATGAGCGAGCGCGGGCTCCATCGGCAGCTTCGCCAACTTCGCCCCGTGCGGGCTGATCCGCCCGCGCTCATCGAGCGCATCGAGCGCGCGCAAGCGTTCCCGCGCGGCGCTGAAAGCCGCTGCAGGCGGCGGATCGAGCCAGCCCAGCGCGCCCGGATCGCCCGCACCCCATCGCGCCAGGACCAACGCCAGCGGAGCAAGATCGGCCGTCAGCATCTCGGGCGGATCGAACGCAGCCCGGCCCGGATGCGCCGCTTGTTCCCACAACCGGTAAGCCACCCCCGACCCCTGCCGGGCCGCCCGGCCCGCACGTTGCGCCGCGGAGGCCTGCGAGGCAGGGCGCGTGACCAACCGCGAAACGCCCGCCGCGACATCGAATTCCGCCCGGCGCGAGAGCCCGGCATCGACCACCACCGCGACCCCGTCTAGGGTCAGCGAGGTTTCCGCGATGCTCGTCGCCAGCACGATCCGGCGTCGTCCTTGCGGATCGCGGCGGATCGCGGCGCGTTGGGCGGCGGGATCGACCTGGCCGTGGAGCGGCAGGACCAACGCCTCGGGCAACCGCTCAGCCAGCCGCTCGCGCGTCCGCTCGATCTCGCGCACGCCCGGGAGAAACACAAGCAGGTCGCCGGTCTCGGCGCGCCATGCCTGCACCACGGCGGCGGCCACCGCCTCGTCGATTCGCGTCTCGGCCCGGGCGCCCAGCCATTCGATTCGCAGCGGATGCGCCCGGCCCTCGCTGGCTATCGTCGGAGCATCCAACAGGTCCGCGAACCGCGCGCCGTCGATGGTGGCGGACATCACCACGATCCGCAGGTCCTCACGCAGCACGGCGCGCGTTTCCAGCGCGAGCGCGAGGCCCAGATCGCTGTCGAGATGCCGCTCGTGCGCTTCGTCGAACAGCACTGCGCTCACCCCCGCGAGTTCGGGATCGGCAAGTATCGTCGCGACGAAGATCGCCTCGGTCATCACCACGATCCGGGTCCGCGCCGAACGTTTCGAATCCAGCCGGGTCAGGTAGCCGACCGTCGCTCCGGCTTCCTCGCCCAGCGCCTCCGCCATCCGCTCTGCCGCCGCCCGCGCTGCAACCCGGCGGGGCGAGAGGAGAATGACGGTGCCCGAACACCACGGCTCGGAAAGGAGCGCGGGCGCAACTGCGGTGGTCTTGCCCGCGCCGGGCGGAGCGATGAGGACGGCGGCCGTCCGCGCCCGCAGGGTGGCGATCAGGTCGGGCAGGATCGCGTGGATGGAGAGGGAAAAGGCTGTCATCGCGGGGCGTTGGCCTCCGGCCCCCTTCGGCTCGACAAGCTCAGGTTGAGCCTGTGGAGGCCACCACGCACCGCTGCCTCAATACCGCCGCGCCACCGCGAATTGCGCCGCTTCGGTCATCGCCGCCTTGGCTGCGCTGGCGGGGAATCCGGCAATGGCATCGATCGCGCGGTCCGCAAAATGGCGTGCGCGGTCGCGGGTTGCTGTGACCGCGTCGTGGCTACGGATAAGCCGGATCGCTTCACCCAGATCGGCCTCCGAAGTCCTGTGGCCCGAGATCGCATCGCGCCAGAACTTGCGTTCGGCCTCGGTCCCGCGCGCATAGGCGAGGATTACGGGAAGGGTCATCTTGCCTTCGCGGAAATCGTCGCCGCGGCCCTTGCCCATTGTATCGGCGTCCGAATCGTAATCGATCGCATCGTCGACCAGCTGGAACGCGATGCCAAGGTTGCGGCCATAATCGTCGAGTGCACGTTCATCGGCTTCGGGCCGTTCCGCGACCACCGCCGCGATCCGGCAGGCGGCGGCAAACAGCGCGGCGGTCTTGGCCCCAATGATGCTGAGATAGCGATCCTCACTGGTTTCGATCTGGCGCTGCGCGGTGAGCTGGTCGACCTCGCCCTCGGCAATAACCGCGCTGGCGTTTGACAGGATCCGCAGCACTTTCAGGCTGCCGTCCTCGACCATCAGCTCAAACGCGCGGCTGAACAGGAAATCGCCGACCAGCACGGTCGCGGGGTTGCCGAACACGATGTTGGCGGTGTGCTTGCCGCGCCGCAATTCAGAGCCATCGACCACGTCGTCATGGAGCAAGGTGGCGGTGTGAATGAACTCGACCGCCGCCGCCAGTTTGTGCTGCCGGGTTCCGGCGTAGTCGAGCAAGGCCGCGCTGGACAGCGTCAGCATCGGGCGCATCCGCTTGCCACCGCCCGCGATCAGGTGCCCGGCCAGCGCCGGGATCAACGGAATGCGGCTTTGCATCCGGTCGAGGATCACCGCGTTGACGCTGTTCATTCCCGTGGCAACCAGCGCCATAAGCGGCTCGAGCCCCGGTTCGGCCCCCGTATCACTTGGGCGTGGAAAGGGGTGGATCGTGGCGCTCATCGCGCCGCGCTGTGCGTGAGGCGGGCGAAGTTGGCAAGTCCCGTGTGGCCGCGAGGGGCTGGGCAGAAGTGTGGCGCTGGCCGGTTACGTCTGATAACCGGCCGGGCATGGCCGATACCGCACCCGCCCCCGCCGAAATCCCCGCCGAAACCACCGGCGTCGACCCGGTCCTCGCCGGGTTTCGCCGCAGCATCGACAACATCGACGCCGCGCTGGTCCACATTCTGGCCGAGCGGTTCCGCATTACCCAGGCGGTGGGGACCTATAAGGCGGCCAACGCGCTGCCCCCCTCGGATCCGTCGCGCGAAGAGCGCCAGATCGCCCGGCTGCGCAGCCTGGCAATCGAAGCCGACCTGGACCCCGAGTTCACGGAGAAGTTTTTGCGATTTGTGATCGACGAAGTGATCCGCCACCATGAACGGGCAAAAAGCATAGTCTGAGCATGGCAACTTGCGGACCGCCTCGCCCATGCCCACTTCGCCGCCTGTGAAGCTTTTGCAACCCGACGAGTTCATTCGCGATCGTCTCGTCAAGCGGGTCCGGCGCGTGTTCAACGACGAGACTGCGGGCGAGACACCAACGGTGCGGTCCCACAATGCCCATTTCCCGCCGGATTCCGTGATCTGGCGAGTGCATGGCGATGTTACCTCGATGATGGCAGGCGGGATCGCCGCCTTGTTGCTGGAGATGCTCCATCCGCTCGCGCTCGCTGGCGTGCTCGGGCATTCGACATTTCGCCAGGATATGCTGGGTCGCCTGCGCCGAACCGCCCGCTTTATCGCGATCACCACCTACGGCGAAAAATCCGCGGCTGACGATGCCATGGCGCGGGTCCGAGCAATCCACCAGCGCGTCAACGGGACGCTTCCCGATGGACGCACCTACTCGGCGTCCGATCCGCACCTGATTGCCTGGATCCACGTTGCCGGCGCGCTATGTTTCCTCGCCGCCTATGTGCGTTACGTCGAACCGGACATGTCGGTAGCGGATGCGGACCGGTATTTTGACGAGACCGCGCTGACAGCGCACGGGCTGGGCGCGATCGCGGTGCCCCATACGCTCGCCGAGGCGCATGCGCTGTTGGAGTCCTATCGGCCGGAACTCGAGGCGACGAGAGAAACGCACGAGGTCTCTGCCTTGATACTCAACGATAGCCTCGATCCAGCCCGAGCCTTGCTCGGCACCGCTGCGATCGATCTGCTACCGCGTTGGGCCTGCTCGATGCTGCGGCTGAATGCGCGGGCTCAGTTGGGGCGCCCGGCGCGGCTGGTCACCGGCGTAATGGCGCGCAGCCTGCGTTGGGCATTCGCCAAGCCGGTCGCATCCTAACCCGCCCGCGGCAGCCTCAACTTCACCAACAACCCGCCCAGATCCTCGCTCTCCGCCAGTTCCACGGTGCCGCCGTAAATCTCGACCACATCGCGTACGATGGCGAGGCCGAGGCCGGTGCCGGGCTTGCCAGTGTCAAGTCGCGCGCCGCGATCGAAGATGCGGGCGCGCGCGGTTTCGGGAATGCCAACTCCGTCGTCTTCGACCCACACCTCGCAAAATTTCGGGTCGGCGGTGTGGGTGCAGACAGTCACGAACACGCTGCCCCCACCATATTTGGCCGCGTTTTCAATCAGGTTGCCGAGGATTTCGTCGAGGTCCTGGCGCTCGATCGCAACGGCGGCAGTACGATCCCCATCGAGGTCGAGCCTCACCCGATCGTACAATCGCGTGACCGAGCGGACCACCGCGTCGGCACTGTCCCACACCACCGCGCGACTGTGGCCGACGGCGCGGCGTCCGACCGCCCGCGCCCGCGCCAGATGGTGATCGACCTGGCGGCGCATCACCGCCGCCTCGCGGATCGCGGTATCGGCCAGATCGGGGGCATGAGCAGTCGCGGCGTTCATCAGCACGGTAAGCGGCGTCTTGAGCGCATGGGCGAGGTTGCCTGCGTGCGTGCGCGCTTCTTCGGCCTGCCGCTCGACGTGTTCGAGCAAGCCGTTCAGTTCCTCGACCATCGGCTGGACTTCCAGCGGCAGCGGCTCGGTTACCCGGTTTTCATGGCCCTGCCGCATCGCGCTGATGGCGCGGCGCACGCGGCGCAGCGGGCTGAGCCCATAATACGTCTGGAGCGCGGTCATCACGAACAGGCCGAGCCCAAGGATCGCAAAGCTGTAAAACAGAATCGAGCGGATCCGGGTCAGCTGCGCGTCCAGTTCGTCACGCGCGGCGGCTACGATGAACCACCATCTGGTTTCGCTGCCAGGCAGGATGATTGAGCGCTCGATCACGCGCAGGCTTTCATCCGGAAACTGGCTGCTGTCGTAGATGTGCGGGACCGTGTCGAAATGACCGAGCTGTACCGCCAGACTGCGATCCCACAACGAGCGCGAGGGAAAATCCTCGTGCCCGCGCCCGCTGATCTGCCAGTACAGCCCGCTGCCGGGTTCAAGGAAACGCTGGTCGCCGAGCGGACGATTGAAGAACACTTCGCCATCGGGCCCGAGTTCGGCTGAGGCCACCATCGCGGTCAGCATGTAGCCGAGCTG
This sequence comes from Sphingomonadales bacterium, assembly GCA_038256425.1. GTDB lineage: Bacteria > Pseudomonadota > Alphaproteobacteria > Sphingomonadales > Sphingomonadaceae > Novosphingobium. Next base: position 6,207 of record JBBSKI010000051.1, on the reverse strand, counting down.
ATCGTCGAAATTGCGCGTAACCAACGTGGTGAGCGAGCGGTCGAGAGCAAGGCCCCCGCCCAACAGCAGTACCGAAATCCACCCACTCGCTATCAACAGGATCCGCCGCGAGAGCGACCCGGTATGGGTGCGCCGTTGGGTTCCTGCGGGTACGGCGGCGGCGGCGTTGCTCATCTAGTTAAAGGGCATTGCCCTCACCCCCGTCCCGGCCCCTCGGGATCGTCCAGGCTATAGCCCAGCCCGCGAATCGTAGTGATGACGTCGGCCCCCAGCTTTTTGCGGATGCGGGTTACGAACACTTCGATCGTGTTCGAATCGCGATCGAAATCCTGGTCGTAAATGTGTTCGATGAGTTCGGTGCGGCTCACCACCTTGCCCTTGTGATGAAGCAAATAGCTGAGCAACTTGTATTCCTGCGCGGTCAGCTTCACCGGCTCGCCGCTCAACGTGACCCTGCCGGAGCGGGTATCGAGCCGGACGTTGCCTGCCGTGAGCTCGGACGAGGAATTACCCGAAGCGCGGCGGATCAACGCACGCAGCCGGGCGATAAGTTCTTCGGACTGGAACGGCTTGGCCAGGTAATCGTCCGCCCCGGCATCGAGCCCGGCGACCTTGTCCGACCACGAATCGCGCGCGGTCAGCACCAGTACCGGGAACTGCCGCCCCTCCTTGCGCCACATCCCCAAGACGGTCAGCCCGTCGATCTCGGGCAGGCCGAGATCGAGCACCACCGCGTCGTAATCCTCGGACGATCCCATGTAATGGCCGTCCTCGCCATCGACCGAAAGGTCGACCGCGTAACCGTTTTGTTCGAGTGTCGTCTTGAGCTGCTTGCCCAGTGTGGGCTCGTCCTCGACGATCAGGATGCGCATATCGAAATCCCCTGTAACGCCTCTGCCCGGCGCTTCATGAACGGCAGAGATGGGGTTTAGGTCCTGACTGGTCAAGCGGATGCGCTTCAACGCTGGCGAAGAACCTGGCCGCTGCGTGCATCGACATCGACGAATACCACGCGTCCATCACGGATGAACTTCAGACGATAGGCCATCGCAGCAGGATCGTATTCAGGGCCGAGATACTGCATCCCCGCCATGGCGGGAAGCACCTGCCGTTCGATCTCACGGAGCGAACGAACCTGACCCTCGCGCATGTCCTTGCGGACCTCGCCTTGCTCGTTGCGACGCGGCTCAGCCTGTGCCGGGACCAACGTCATGAGGGGCAGGCCGAAGAGCAAAGCTGCTGAAAAGATGGCGGATAGGCGGTTCATGATGACGCTGTGCCTACAATCGCCGGATTGAACAACCTGTGAATGCCGGACGCGGGGCCTGTTCAGGGACAGCGCTGGACCGCGGTCGACTCCCCGGCTAAGCGCTGCGCCCCTATGGCCGCCGCACCGATCCTTGCTTGGGAAAAACTCAGCCTCCAGCAGGGCGGGCGCTGGCTGTTCCGCGATCTCGACCTGGCGGTCGCCCCGCGCGACCGGCTGGCGCTGATCGGGCGCAACGGCGCGGGCAAGACGACGCTGCTCAAATTGATCGCCGATACAATCGAGGCGGACAAGGGCACCCGCTCGATCCAGCCGGGCACGCGGATCGTGATGCTCGAACAGGACCCCGATTTTACCGGCCACGCCACGCTGATGGACTGGGCGCTGTCCGGGGCCGACGCACCGCTGCTCCACGAGGTCGAAACCATCGCCGGTCAGCTGGGCATCGCGATGGACCGGCCCGCGCTCAACGCCTCGGGCGGCGAGCGGCGCCGCGCCGCGCTGGCCCGCGCGCTGGCCGCCAACCCCGACCTGCTGCTGCTCGACGAGCCGACCAACCACCTCGATCTCGCCGCCATCGAGTGGCTCGAAGCCTGGCTCGGGCGCTACACCGGCGCGTTCATCGCAATCAGCCACGACCGCACCTTTCTCACCCGGCTGACCAAGGCCACGCTGTGGCTCGACCGCACGCAGTTGCGCCGCAAGGAAATCGGCTTCGGCGGTTACGAGGCGTGGATGGAGACGGTCTATGCCGAGGAAGCGCGCTCTGCCGATAGGCTCGACGCCAAGCTGAAGCTGGAGGCGCACTGGCTTGAACGCGGTGTGACCGCGCGGCGCAAGCGCAACCAGGGACGGCTCGCCAAGCTCTATGAGATGCGCGCGACCCGTGCCGCGATGCTCGGCCCGCAAGGCGCGGCAAAACTCAAGCTGGGCAGCGACGACGTGAAGACCAAGGCGGTGATCGTCGCCGACAAGGTGTTCAAGAATTTCGGGGACCGCCCGATCATCCGCGATTTCAGCCTGCGGATCCAGCGTGGCGACCGGATCGGCGTGGTCGGCGCGAACGGCGCGGGCAAGACCACGCTGCTCAAGCTGTTGACCGGCGATATTGTCCCCGACAGCGGAACGGTGACGCTGGCCAAGACGCTCAACGGCGTGCTGATCGACCAGCAGCGCAGCCTGATGGCCCCCGGCAAGACGGTCCGCGAAGTGCTGGCCGAGGGCGGCGACTGGATCGACGTGCGCGGGGTTCGCAAGCATATCCAGGGCTACCTCAAGGAATTCCTGTTCGATCCGGGCATCGTCGAAACCAAGGTCGGCATCCTGTCCGGCGGGGAAAAATCGCGGCTGTTGCTGGCGCGCGAATTTGCCCGGCTTTCCAACCTGCTGGTGCTCGACGAGCCGACCAACGATCTCGACCTCGAAACGCTCGACCTGCTGCAGGAAGTGATTGCCGATTACGATGGCACCGTGCTGATCGTCAGCCACGACCGCGACTTTCTGGACCGCACGGTCACGGTAACGCTGGGGCTCGACGGATCGGGCAAAGTGGACATCGTCGCCGGCGGTTATGCCGATTGGGAAGCCCGCCGCGCGTTACCCACCGGGGCCGCGCCGGCCAGGGCCAAGGCACCGGCTCCGACCGGGCGCCCCAAACGCGAAGGCAAACTGACCTACAAGGACCAGCGCGACTTCGACCTGCTCCCCGCGCGGATCGAGGCAATCGATGCCGCAATCGCGCGCGATGAGGCCGCGCTCCACGATCCGGCGCTTTACGCCCGCGATCCGGCGAAGTTTGCCGCGCTGAATGCCGCGGTGGAAGCTGCGCAGGCAGAAAAGGCGGCCGCCGAGGAGCGCTGGCTGGGGCTGGCGGAGCTGGTCGAGGGATAGAAACCCCGACCATCTGCTGCGCGAAGCCCCACCAATAAATTCACCCCATCGTCCTGAGTCGCTCGGCCGTCCGCTCCTCGATGCGCCGTTCCAGCATCGTCAGCGGCATCGAGCCATCGGCCAGCACATCGTGGAACCACGGCAGGTCGAACCTCGGCCCCAGCGCGGCCTGGGCTTTCGCCCGCGCATTCACCCAGGCGGTGTGCCCGATCTTGTAGCTGCACGCCTGGCCCATCTGGGTGCAATAGCGCTCGACCTCGCGCTGGCAGCGCGGACGCGCGAAGCCGGTGACCGAGACCATGTAATCGGTCGCCTTCTCACGGCTCCAGCCCTTGGCGTGCAGCCCGGTATCGATCACCAGCCGCGAGGCGCGGAACAGGAACGACTGGAGATACCCGGCGCGTTCGATCCCGACATAGCCGCCCAGTTCATCGGCCACTTCTTCGGCATAAAGCGCCCAGCCCTCGCCGTAGGCCGAGATGAAATTGTTGCTCAGCAACAACGGCAGATCACCCGCACCCTGCGATATCCCGCCCTGCAGATGATGCCCCGGCACACCTTCGTGATAGGTCAGCGCGGGCAGCGAGTATTTCGGCCAGTCGCCGACCGATTTCAGGTTGATCCAGTAGATCGCCGGGCGCGAGCCATCGAGTGCCGCGGAATAGTAATAGCCGTTCGAGGCTCCGTCCTGGATCTCCGGCGGCACGCGGCGGATTTCGAGCGGATTGTCGGGCGGATTTTTGAAAGCGCGCGCCAGCTTTGCCTGCATCGCGGCGTTACCGACGTTGAGGCCCGCGATCATCTCGCGGCGTCCGGCGTCGCTGTCCGGGTAAAGCTGGCTGGGCAACACGTTGAGCGCGGCCAGCCGCTCGCCGATCCCGCCGCGGGTCAGCCCCTCGGCCTTGAGCAGCGGCTCGAGCTGCGCGGAAATCTCCGCGACCTGGCGCAGGCCGATGTTGTGGACCTCGTCCGGCGTCAGGTTGGTGGTGGTCGCCTGGGCCAGCGCGAGAGCGTAGATCTCATCGCCGCGCGGCAACCGGGCCGCGCCATCGCCGGGCCGGGTGGTCGGACGAAGCGCGGTCAGCAGCGCAATCTGGCGGTCGAGCGCAGGATACACGCTGCCCGAGACAATGCGCGCGGCGCGGCCCTGCCAATCGCCCGCGAGGCCCTTCGCCGCGGCCCGCTTGACCAGCGATTGCACCATCCCGCTGCCCTCGGCCTGAACCCCGCGCAGCTTCGCAAGCTGGCCAAGGGTCAGATCGAGCGACCAGCCCGGCGCAAGAAAGCCGCGCTTCGCCTGCCGCTTTTGCTCTGTGGTATCTTCATCGAGCGCCCCGGCAAACGCCGACAGCCGCGAAAGATAGGCCTCGGCATCGCTGGCGGTCTCGATCGGGTGCTGGGATTCGAGGAAATTGGGGACCGAAAAGTAGGCTCCGCCCTGCTGGAACACCGAATAAGGGCGCATCGCCGAATCGATTGCGAAGCGCTTTGGGGCAGCGACGCGCGCTTCGATCATGTGCTCGGCCACTTCGCGCTGGCGGCGACCCGCCTCGCTCAGCGATGGCGCATCGACGGCCTTGAGCCGTGACAGCCAGCGCTGGTTGCGCGCCAGGTTGGCCTTGCGGGCCTTTTCGCCGCGCGGATCGAGCAGGAACCGCAGGCGCGCATTGGCCCCCTTGTCGAGCCCATAACCGGTCGCATCTTCCGGCGAGCGGACCAGGCCGTCGGCAAAAATCGCATCGAGCAGACCGCGCAAGGCGGGATCGCCGCGCACCGCCGGAGCGGCGAGCGCCGTGGAGGCAAGGGACGGCGCGGCAAGCGCGAACACGCTCGATCCGGCGATAAACTGGCGACGATCCATGCGGGCGACCTCGTTACATTTGAAAGCGAAAGTGTGGCACGTTGCGGCGGCGATTGCCAATCGACCGCCGGGTGACAGGGGTGACACGGTGTAACCCATCTGTCACCCATGTTAACCCGCTGGCAAAGCTGCACAAATAGCCTGCCGGGTGACAGGTTACACATTCTCAGCCGATTTTGTAGAACCCCGCCACACGGTCGAGCGCCAGGCGGAGAACCAGCTTGCCGCTGCGGGTAGGCCAGGCGAGCGACTTTTCCGCCTCCGGCAAGCTTTCGCCTGCGCAGACGACGCGCCACAACACGTCGGCCAGCCCTGGCCCGGCCGCGGCGACCGCTCCGTCGAACCGCGCTTTGGCGGCAATCTGGCGCTCACTGGGAGACAGGTCTGTGCTGGCGCGCGATCCACCGCGAACCGGGTTCCAGCTCATGGTGATCGACGGAGCGAGCTGGGCGCGCTCATAGTCGGCCCGCAAGCGTTCCCCCGCGTCGTGCTGGCAATCGTCGAGGTGGCCTCGGGCATGGAGCCAGGTCAGCGGCGATTCGGCCAGATTGACCTTCACCGTCCGCCGCCCCCGCCGCGCCGCCGCGCCCGAATCGCGCCGCATCGGGCCCTCGCTGGTGAGTTCGCGTTCGACATAAGTTGCAGGCATGGCATGGCTCCTATCGCTGAAAACCGGCACTTGCCAAAGGCGCGGGTTTGTAGGAAAGTAAAAACCTATCTGGTTAAGGGCTATTAAAATGATCAATCGCATCCGGGACGTCCGCCGCGCCAAACGCATGACTCTCGCCGATGTCGCCGCGCGCTGCGATCCGCCGACTACGCCGCAGACCGTCGGGCGGCTCGAGACGGGGATGCGAAACCTTTCGCTCGACTGGATGAACAAGATCGCCGGTGCGCTGGGGGTCGAGCCACGCCTGCTGCTGCGATCCGACCACGACGATTCCAGCCCCAAACTGATCGCGCGGTTCGGCGAAACCGGGGCCGAAGCTTTGGCCACCCCGACCGACGCGCTGCTGCCCAGCACGCTGGGCGGCCCGACATCGAACGGGGCGGGCCTGCTGGCGCTCGCCATCGATATCGGCGCGGGCGATTACCGTAGCGGCGATCAGGTGTGGTTGCGCCGGATCGGGCCCGAAGACTTCGCCCGCGCGCTCAACCGCGACGTGCTGGCGCCCCGCCCGGCCGGGCG
>JBBSKI010000050.1:0-16525 GCA_038256425.1 Sphingomonadales bacterium | reverse complement strand
GCGGCCCGGAAACGGGCAGTTTCGGATTGCTTTTTCCCGCCAGACTTCTGTGTGGACAGGTGGCCGAGTGGTTAATGGCAGCAGACTGTAAATCTGCCCGCGAGAGCGTACGCTGGTTCGAATCCAGCCCTGTCCACCACCTTTCGTCTATCCGACCCTCCCTATCGCGTGTGAGACGCGGCACTTTTCGTGGTTCGGATCGTTCCTTGGCGATACCAGCAGCTTGTCCCTTCCAGCTTGAAAGCCTAAGTCCCCCACATGCCCGGAGAACTCGTCGACAATCGCGGTAAAGGCCATGCTGGCTGGAGCTGGCCTGCAATTCATCCCGAAGGCCGCAAATTCGGTCTGATCGCGGGGGTCGCCTGCGCGGCGGCGGCGTTCCTCGCGTGGGAAACCATCGCATGGCCACTGGCCTTTTTGACGCTGGGTGTGCTGGCATTCTTTCGCGATCCGCAGCGTTCGGTGCCGCAGGATGCGCGCGCGATCATCGCGCCCGCCGACGGGCTCATTACTCTGATCCAGAAAGTGCCGCCGCCGCCAGAACTGCGCGCATCCATGGGCGATGCCCCGGGAATGGGCGATGCGCCCGTTACTCGCGTCTCGATTTTCATGAGCGTGTTCGATGTGCACATCAATCGTGCCCCGGTGGCCGGGACCGTGCGCCGGGTGGTTTATATTCCGGGCAAGTTTCTCAACGCCGATCTCGACAAGGCGAGCGAAGACAATGAGCGCCAGCACCTGATGATCGAGCGCAGCGACGGGATCCTGATCGGATTCACCCAGATCGCGGGCCTTGTGGCGCGTCGGATCGTGCCATTCGTCAAGCCCGGCGACATTGTCGCTGCCGGCCAGCGGTTCGGGCTGATCCGGTTCGGCAGCCGGGTCGACGTCTACCTGCCCGAGGGAACCGAACCACGCGTTCTGCTCGGCCAGAAAACCATCGCGGGCGAGACTGTCCTGGCGGAACTGGGCCAGGCACCGCTGCTTGAGGGCGTGACCCAGTGAGGGTTGTCACGTGATCCTAGGGCCTGACGGGCAACCGCTCGAAACCGAGGATCGCAGCACCCCGAATCACTCTGACGACGAGTGGGGCAGGGCCGGAGCGACGAGTGGCAACCGCCGTCCGCGCGGGCTCACTCTTCGGGCGATGGTGCCCAACGCGATTACCTCGGCGGCGCTGTGCGCGGGACTAACCGGCATCCGGTTTGCCATCGACGAGCGGTGGGATATGGCTGTCTATGCTGTCATTCTGGCAGGACTGCTCGACGGGATCGACGGGCGGGTAGCCCGGGCGATGAAGGCCCAGTCGCGGTTCGGTGCGGAACTCGACAGCCTGGCCGATTCGCTATCGTTCGGGGTTGCCCCGGCGCTGATCCTCTTCCTTTGGTCACTTAACGAACTGCCCCGGCTCGGCTGGTTTGCCTCGCTCGCTTTTGCGGTGTGCTGTGCGCTGCGGCTGGCGCGGTTCAATGCGGCGATCGATACCGAGGACCAGCCGCACAAGTCCGCAGGGTTTCTCACCGGGGTACCGGCGCCAGTCGGCGCGGGGTTGGCATTCCTGCCGATGTATCTGTGGGAAGCCAGCGGGCTGGAACTGTTCCGCGAACCCGCATTGGTCGGGGCGTGGGTCGCAGGGATCGCCTTCCTGCTCATCTCCAACGTCGCAACGCTCAGCTGGAGTTCCGTGCGGCCGCGTCGCAGTGTGCGGCTGGGTATGATCGCGGTGGTCGGGCTGACGCTTGCCGCCTTGCTGACCGAGCCATGGTGGACGCTGGTCGCGATCTCTGTGGTCTATCTCGCCCTCATGCCCTTGGGGATCGTGCGTTACGCCCGGATCAAGCGGCTGCGCGCCAGCCAGCGGGCATGATTGAACGCTGGGCGGGGCTTCGCTTGGCGATCCGGCGAACATTGTTGTTGAATGTCGCTGCAGGCTGACGACCAAACTCGAACACCCGGAAATGGAAATCGCGGTTCGCGGCGATGTCGCAATAACTGGCCAGATCGGCCAGCACGCTCGCGCGATAGCGCACCACTGTTCCTGCGATGGCTACGATTGCAACGGTTGCAGCCAGGAAAAACGCGAGGGAGGCCAGAATGGTCATTGCTTGTCCTTCGTCCGATCTAGCCTGCTCCCCCAGTCAGCAGGCCATGTAGATAACTTTGTGGATAACCGCTGTCATAACCGATCTTATGGTTAACGGTTCCCGCAAACCAACGGGGATGTGCTGTTGTTCTTGATATGTTCCATTGTGTCAAGCGGTAATGGGCTCACAGGGTTATCTCCTGCGATGAAAAGGTGATGGATTTGAACGGCGACAGCCGCTAAGGGCGCGTTCGCTGGCCGATAGCGCATTCCGCGTTGTCGCCCGGCAAATCCACACGGGAAACACTTAAACCCGGTGCCGCAGCGGGACTTATACCGCACGGTTCCAGTTTCCCGGAGGCAGCCTTCTTGCAAGGCGTAACCGGAAAGGAACATTCTATGGCGGCTCCCGTCGTCTCCATGTCGCAATTGATCGAGGCCGGTGCTCACTTCGGCCACCAGACCCACCGCTGGAACCCGCGGATGAAGCCGTACATCTTCGGCGCGCGCAATGGCATCCACATCCTCGACCTGTCGCAGACCGTGCCGCTGTTCGCGCGCGCGCTCGATTTCGTCTCGTCCTCGGTCCAGTCGGGCGGCAAGGTCCTGTTCGTCGGCACCAAGCGCCAGGCGCAGGAGCCGATCGCCCAGGCCGCGCGCGCCTGCGGCCAGCATTTCGTCAACCACCGCTGGCTGGGCGGGATGCTCACCAACTGGAAGACCATTTCCAACTCGATCAAGCGTCTCAAGACACTTGAGGAACAGCTTTCGGGCGACACCGCCGGGCTGACCAAGAAGGAAGTGCTGCAACTGACCCGCGAGCGCGACAAGCTGGAAATGTCGCTTGGCGGTATCCGCGACATGGGCGGCATCCCCGACGTGATGTTCGTGATCGATGCCAACAAGGAAGAGCTGGCGATCAAGGAAGCCAACGTCCTGGGCATTCCGGTGGTCGCGGTGCTCGATTCGAACGTCGATCCTTCGGGCATCGCCTTTCCGATCCCGGCCAACGACGACGCCGCCCGCGCGATCCGCCTCTAGTGCGAGGCCATCGGGACCGCAGCAACGCGCGGTGGGCGGGAAGCCGTGGTGCAATCGGGTGCCGACATCGGCGCGATGGATGAGCCGCTTCCCGACGTTGCGACGGAAGCTGCCGTTGAGCCCGAGGCACCTGCGGAAGCACCTGCCGAAGCAGTGGCTGAATCTGCTCCTGAAGCAGCCGCTCACGCCTGATCACCCAACACTGAATGCAGCGCGGGCACCAGCCCGCGCCGCATTCTCCCCATATCAGAAGGAACAGCGCAATGGCCTATACCGCCCTTGACGTGAAGAACCTGCGCGAGCGCACCGGCGCCGGAATGATGGACTGCAAGAAGGCGCTTGAGGAGAGCGACGGCAACATCGAGGCCGCGATCGACGCGCTGCGCGCCAGGGGCCTTGCCGCCGCCGCCAAGAAGTCGAGCCGCACCGCCGCCGAGGGCCTCGTCGGGGTCGCGGTTGCCGGAACAAAAGGTGTGGCGGTCGAGGTCAACTCCGAGACCGATTTCGTCGCCAAGAACGAGCAGTTCCAGGAGTTCGTTCGCAACGTCACGCAAGTCGCTCTTGCTGGCACCAGCGACGATGTCGACGTGCTGAAGGCCGCGGGCTATCCCGGCGGCGGATCTATCGTTGACAAGCTGACCAGCAACATCGCGACGATCGGCGAGAACCAGTCGGTCCGGCGGATGAAGTCGATCAGCGTCGAGCACGGCGTCGTCGTGCCTTACGTCCACAACGCCGCCGCGCCGGGTCTGGGCAAGATCGGCGTGCTGGTCGCGCTCGAAAGCCAGGGCGATAGCGCCAAGCTCGAAGCGCTCGGCAAGCAGATCGCCATGCACATCGCCGCTGCTTTCCCGCAGGCGCTTTCCGCCGCCGACCTCGATCCGGTCGTGCTCGAGCGCGAACGCAAGATCGCTCTGGAAAAGGCGGTTGAGGAAGCGGCGAAGAATGGCAAGGAAATCCCTGGCGATATTCTGGCCAAACGCGCCGACGGCGCAGCCGCGAAGTTCGCCAAGGACAACGCGCTGCTCAGCCAGGTCTTCGTGATGGATAACAAGACGCCGATCGCACAGGTCGTCCAGAACGCGGCCAAGGATATGGGCGCCGCAATCGAGCTGAAGGACTATGTCCGTTTCCAGCTCGGCGAAGGCATCGAGAAGGCCGAAACCGACTTTGCCGCTGAAGTTGCGGCTGCCGCCGGGCTGACGCCCGCACCGGCTGCTGTAGCGTGATCGAATTCCCCTCCTCCGCGCTGCGGGGGAGGGGGCCGCTTGCCGCCTTTGCTTGGCGGGCCAAGGCGCGCTATTGATGCGTCCCATTCGGATCGGATGTCGCCAGCCTCATGCCACCAGCCGATAATCTGCCCCCCCTGAAACGGATCCTGCTCAAGCTTTCGGGCGAAGTGCTGATGGGGCGCCAACAATTCGGAATCGACCCCGAATTCGTCGCTGAATTGGCGCGCGAAGTGAAAGCGGCGAGGGATTCCGGGCTGGAAATCTGCCTGGTGATCGGCGGCGGCAACATCTTTCGCGGCATGGCCGGCGCCGCGAAGGGGATGGACCGCGCGCAGGCCGACTACATGGGCATGCTGGCGACGGTCATGAACGCGCTAGCGATGCAAAACGCGCTCGAGCAACTCGGCGTCCACACCCGCGTCCAGTCGGCGATCGAGATGGACAAGGTGTGCGAGCCAGTGATCCGCCGCCGTGCCGAACGCCATCTTGAAAAAGGCCGGGTGGTGATTTTCGCGGCCGGTGTCGGCAGCCCCTATTTTACCACCGACAGCGGAGCCGCCTTGCGCGCCGCCGAGATGAAATGCGATGCCCTGTTCAAGGGCACCAGCGTCGATGGGGTCTACGATTCCGATCCGAAAACCAATCCGACTGCAAAGCGTTTCGATACTGTGGATTATGACACGGTGCTGGCAGGCAATCTCAAGGTAATGGATGCGTCTGCGGTGGCACTGTGCCGGGACAACAAGATTCCGATCGTGGTGTTCTCGATCCGTGAAGAGGGCAACCTCGCACGGGTGTTGGCGGGGCAGGGCACCCGCACGATTGTTCAGGAGGCGCGCTGAATCATGGCGAAGTACGACAAAAGCGATCTCGAACGGCGGATGCTGGGTGCGGTCGAGGCGCTCAAGGGTGACCTTTCGGGACTGCGGACAGGCCGGGCCAACATTCACTTGCTCGATCCGGTGACGGTCACGGTCTATGGCGCGAACATGCCGCTTAACCAGGTTGCTACCGTCTCCGTGCCCGAACCGCGGATGATCTCGGTGCAAGTCTGGGACAAGACCAACGTAGGTCCGGTCGAGAAAGCGATCCGTTCCGCCGGGCTGGGACTCAACCCGATCAACGACGGGAATATGCTGCGCTTGCCGATCCCCGACCTGACCGAGGAACGCCGCAAGGAGCTGGCCAAGCTCGCCAGCCAATATGCCGAAAAGGCCCGCATCGCGATCCGCAACGTGCGCCGCGACGGGATGGAAAACCTCAAGGCCGACGAGAAAAAGCATGAGATTTCGGAAGACGAGCGCAAGCGCGCCGAGACCGAAGTGCAGAAGCTGACTGACGAAATGATCAAGGCGGCGGACGAGGCGGCGGCGCACAAGGAACGGGAAATCCTCAGCCAGTGATCCCCCGGCAAGCTTTGGATGAGCGGGTCGAGCTCCAATTCGGCACACCGAAGCACGGCGTGCGCCACGTCGCGATCATCATGGACGGTAACGGACGCTGGGCGAAGAAGCGCCATCTGCCGCGCGCCGTGGGGCATAAACGTGGGGTTGAGACGGTGCGCGAGGTGGTCCGCGCCGCGCGCCACATGGGACTTGAGGCACTGACGCTTTACGCCTTCAGCTCAGAGAACTGGAAGCGCCCGGCGGATGAGATTTCGGATCTCATGGGGCTGCTCCGCCACTTCATAAAGGCCGATCTCGAGGAGTTCGTCGCCAACGGCGTGCGACTTAAGATCATCGGGGAATATCAGGCGCTTGCGCCAGATATTGTGGATATGATCGAGGACGCGCTGGCGCGCACTGCGGGCAATCGTGGAACCACGCTGGCGGTTGCACTCAATTACGGCGCGCAACAGGAAATCGTCCGTGCGGCCCGCGCCGCCGCCGCCAAAGGGACGATCACCGAAGCGAGCATCGAGGCGGAACTCGATACCGCCGATATGCCCCCGCTCGACCTGCTGATCCGCACCTCGGGCGAGGAGCGCTTGTCCAACTTTCTGCTGTGGCAGGCGGCCTATGCCGAACTGTGGTTCACCGACGTGCTGTGGCCCGACTTTACGCCAGCGCATCTGACCGAGGCGCTGGCGGCGTTTGCCGGGCGGGAGCGGCGTTTTGGCGGGCGGTAGCCTCGCAGGCCGTTCAACAGACCTGCCCGTCAGGATCGCCTCGGCAGCGGTCTTGCTGGCGCTGTTCGGTTTTGCGCTGTGGCAAGGGGGCATCCTGTTCACCGGCCTCGTCGTGCTTTTCGCGGCAGTCGCACTCTTCGAGTGGATGCGGATCGTTCGGGCTATGAACGTCAGCGCCGCGGCGCGGATCGGCTGGATCTTCGCAGGGATCGTCTACATCAGCGCAGCCAGCGCCGTCGTCCTGCTATTCCGGCGGATCGGACTGCCGCACGCGATGCTGCCCATCATGGCGACGGTCTTTACGGATTGCGGGGCCTATTTCGCCGGGAGGACCATCGGCGGCCCCAAGATCGCGCCGTCGATCAGCCCTTCCAAGACGTGGGCGGGATTGATCGGCGGAATGCTCGCAGCCGGTGTCTTCACTGCCTGGTGGAACGGGCAATTCGCCTATCACGGTGTCTGGACCACGATGAATGTCGCCGCTGGACTTGCCGCGGGTGCCTTCCTGGCAATCGTCGCACAGTTTGGAGATTTTCTCGAAAGCTGGATGAAGCGCCGCGCCGGGCTCAAGGATTCGGGCGTAATCATTCCCGGGCATGGTGGTGTGCTCGACCGTGTCGACGGAATGCTTGCAGTGCTCTGCGCTTGTGGGGCGGGTTGGCTCATGCTGACGTGGATGGTCGGATGATTCGCACGATCTCCATCCTTGGCGCAACCGGTTCGGTAGGCGCATCCACGCTCGACCTCGTCCGGCGCAACCGGGAGATGTTCCGGGTCGTCGCATTGACCGCCAATTGCCAGGCAGAAGAGCTCGCCAAACTCGCGCGCGAGTTTTCCGCCGAGATCGCGGTCGTGGCCGACGAGAGCTGCCTGCCCGCCCTGCGCGCGGCGCTGTCCGGCACAGGCATAGAAACCGCCGCCGGAGCTGCTGCGCTCGATGAAGCCGCATCGCGCGCCGCCGACCTTACCATCGCGGCCATCGTCGGCTGCGCTGGCCTCAGCCCCACCATGGCTGCGATCGAGCAGGGCCGCACCGTCGCACTGGCCAACAAGGAGGCGCTGGTTTCGGCGGGCGAGGTTATGACTGCCGCCGTTGCCCGCTGCGGGACCACGCTGCTGCCGGTGGACTCCGAGCACAATGCGATCTTCCAGTGCCTAGCGGGTAATCGCCTCGCCGATGTCGCCTCGATCACGCTCACCGCCAGCGGAGGCCCTTTCCGCGACTGGACGCACGAACAACTCGCCGCCGCCACCCCGGCGCAGGCGGTCAAGCATCCCAACTGGGACATGGGCGCAAAGATCAGCGTCGATTCTGCGACTATGTTCAACAAGGGTCTCGAACTGATCGAGGCGCACCACCTGTTCCCGGTCGGCCACGAAAGGCTGCGCATCCTCGTCCACCCGCAATCGGTGGTCCACTCGATGGTCGAGTTTCGTGACGGCTCGACGCTGGCCCAGCTCGGTCCGGCCGACATGCGGGTGCCGATCGCCTCGGCGCTCGCCTGGCCGCAGCGGATGGCGACGCCCTGCACCCCGCTCGATCTCGCTGCCATCGGTGAACTCACGTTCCGTGTGCCCGACGAAGAGCGTTTCCCCGCCACTCGCCTGGCGCGCGCCGCAGTCCAGGCGGGCGGGGCGGCTCCCGCGGTCCTCAACGCCGCGAACGAGGTTGCAGTCGCCGCATTCCTGGCCGGACAGATTCCATTCACCCGGATCGCGGCATATGTGGCAGACGTGCTGGCGGCATCCGCGCTGCCCGCCCCGGCGAGCCTCGCCGACGTAATTGCGGTCGATGCCCAGGCGCGAGCCACCGCTCGCGCGCTTATGGAGCCTGCATAAGTGCCCGAGCAGCTCGTGAACCCTGGTTTCCTGATGTACGTACTCGGCTTCCTGCTGCTGCTGGGGCCGCTGGTTACGATCCATGAGCTTGGCCATTACCTCGTCGGACGCTGGTTTGGGGTGAAGGCCGAGGCCTTTTCCATCGGGTTCGGCAAGGAACTGGCCGGGTGGACCGATAAGCGCGGCACCCGCTGGAAACTCGCCGCGCTTCCTTTGGGAGGATACGTCCAGTTCGCGGGCGACATGAACCCGGCCAGCCAGCCCGACGCGGAATGGCTGAAACTGCCCGCCGAGGAGCGCAACCGCTGTTTCCAGGCCAAGCCGCTGTGGCAGCGCGCGCTGATCGTGCTGGCGGGACCGGCGGCCAATTTCATCTTCGCCATCGCGATCCTCGCCGGGTTCCTCATGGCCTATGGCCAGCTTGTCGCCGCGCCGACCATAGGCGTAATCGAACCCGGATCGGTTGCCGCCAAGGCAGGCTTGCAGATCGGCGACCGGATCACGGCCATTGGCGGGGCGACGGTCGACGAGTTCAACGATGTCAGCCGCCTGATCGCGCCGCATCCGCGCGAGACGCTGGCGCTTGAGCTGGTTCGCGATGACAAGCCGCTGCGGCTCGATGTCATTGCCGCGCCCAAGCTGGAGCGGGACAAGTTCGGCAACGAATTCACCCGCGGATATCTCGGGATCGGTCCGTCGAACCCCGAGGTGCGGAGCGTCAACCCGGTCCAGGCAGTAGGGCTCGCGGTGCTCCAGACCCGCGACATGGTGGGCATGATGATTACCGGGATCGGCCAGATCGTCACCGGACAACGGAGCGTGGAGGAACTGGGCGGACCGATCAAGATCGCCAAATTTTCCGGCGAGCAGCTCAGCCTCGGGTGGCGAGCTTTCGTCGCCTTCGCCGCATTCATCTCGATTAACTTGGGGTTCATTAACCTCCTGCCAATTCCGGTACTCGACGGAGGGCACCTGGCGTTTTACGCGGCAGAGGCAATCCGGCGGAAACCGGCCAGCCAGCGCAGTCAGGAATGGGCGTTCCGCACCGGCGTGGCTTTCGTTGTGGCGTTGATGCTGTTCGTGACGATCAACGATCTCACGTCTTTAAAGTTGTTCGGGAGCTGAACCGGTTCGGAGGCTGAACGCAACGTTCCGGGTGCCGGGGGATAGGCGACCGGGCCCAATTACACTTGTGGGGCTGAGATTTGTCTGGTGCTTCGCTGCTTGATCGGCGGGGACGCATCGGGCAGAGGGCGCAAGCTTGTTGCCGGGATCGGGCGCGACGCGTCCAACGGCGGAAATATAACGGGAATGGCGATTGTCGATGACGCGAAGCTCTATGCTTAAACGCCGCCCTGCCGCCGATCCGGCGTCTTATGGAAAGTTTGCCGCTGCATTGCTGGCAGGCACGGTGCTGGGCGGATTGCCTGCTGCTGCCCAGACACCAGCCGGGGCTCAGGACGCGGCACCTGCCACCACACCCGTGCCCAGCCCGGTTCTGGCCGCGCCGCAGATCATCCAGTCGATCACGATCAGCGGAGCGCAGCGGCTCGAGCCGGACACGATCCGCAGCTATATCCAGATCCGCCCGGGCCAGCCCTATTCGCAGGCGCTCGCCGACCAAGCGCTCAAGGATCTCTACGCGACCGAGCTGTTTTCCGACGTCCAGGTCCGCAACGACAACGGCGTCGTGGTGATCGAGGTGAAGGAAAACCCGGTCATCAACCGCATCATCCTGGAGGGCAACAAGCGCCTCAAGGACGACAAGATCAACCCCGAGATCAAGCTGGCGCCGCGCCAGATCTTCACGCGCTCCAAGGTCCGTGCCGACGTCAACAGGATCATCGAGCTTTACAAACGCCAGGGACGTTTTGCAGCGACGGTAGAGCCCAAGATGGTCGCGCTCGACCAGAACCGCGTCGACATCGTGTTCGAGATCAAGGAGGGGCCCAAGTCCAAGGTCCGCCAGATCAACATCATCGGCAACGAGAAGTTTGGCGATGGTGAGATCAAGAGCGAGATGGTCACCAAGGAATCGCGCTTCTTCCGGTTCTTCAGTTCAGGCACCAGCTATGACCCCGATCGCCTCGCTTTCGATCAGCAGAAGCTGCGCCAGTTCTACCTGACCGAAGGCTATGCCGATTTCCGCGTGGTGTCTGCGGTGGCCGAGCTGACCCCGGACAAGGAAGACTTCATCATCACTTACGTGGTGGAGGAAGGCGAGCGGTACAAGTTCGGCGAGGTCAAGGTCGATAGCCAACTGCGCGAATTCGATGGCGAACAGGTGGCCCAGCGGCTGACCATGAAGCCGGGCCAGTGGTATAACGCCAAGCTGGTCGAGGATACCGTCGAGGGTCTCCAGGAATCGGTCGGAACCTTCGGCTATCTCGCCGATGTTCGCCCGCAGTTCGAGCGGAGCAAGGAAGATCTCACGATGGGGATCACCTTTGTTCTGGCCGAAGCCCCGCGGGTCTACGTGGAGCGGGTCGATGTCAACGGCAACACTCTGACCCAGGACAAGGTTATTCGCCGCGAGTTCCGGCTGGCCGAGGGCGACGCATTCAATACGTTCCAGATCAAGCGCTCGACCAACCGGATCAATTCGCTGGGCTATTTCCAGGAGAAATTCGAGATCGAGCAGAAGCCGGGCTCGGCGCCCGATCGGATCATCCTTGAAGCCAACGTCGAGGAAAAGGCCACCGGCCAGCTCCAGCTTTCGGCCGGTTTTTCGAGCCTTGAGAGCTTCATTATCCAGGCGTCAATCGAGCAGCGCAATTTTCGCGGACGCGGCCAGACGGTCGGTGCATCGGTCAACTATTCGAGGTTTTCACGCAGCGCGGAATTGAGCTTTACCGAGCCCTATCTGTTCGATCGCAATGTCTCGGCCGGTGTCGATATCTACCGGCGCGATTTCAGCAGTTTCAATTTTTCCAATAACGATCGCAACACTACCTTCGAGCAGACCACGACCGGATTCCAGGCCCGGGTGGGCGTGCCGCTGACCGAATATGTCAGTCTGATCGGGCGCTACACCTTCAACATCGACGATGTGACGCTCGACCGGAGCCAGTTCTTTTCAGACCGCCTGGTCCCCGGCACGTTGACTTGCGATCCACTGATCGCCGGGCGATATTTGTGCGATGCGCTGGGCAACCGGACCAGCTCGATCCTGGGCGCATCGTTGGTCTACGACACACTCGACAACCGGGCCCGCCCCACACGGGGCCGGACGGCGGTGGTCAGCGCCGATGTCGCTGGGCTGGGTGGTTCGGTCAAATACGCCCGTCTTCGCTTCAATGCGGCACAATATTTCCCGCTGCCGGCGGGCTTCATTTTCTCACTTTCGGGCGAAGGCGGGGTAATCAAGTCGCTCCAGAATCGCGGATCGGCGGTCGACGGGGTCGACGATATCCGCCTGACCGACCGGTTTTATCTGGGTGAGCCGCAGATGCGCGGCTTCGACATCCGAGGTGTCGGCCCACGCGTTCTTCGTAGCCCGCTCATTGCCGGTCCCGATGGCACCCAGATGAAGGTGACCGAACGCAACCAGATCACCGACGATGCTCTGGGCGGCAAATATTATTACCTTGCCCATGCCGAGGTCGAGATTCCGCTTGGCTCGGGCGTGCGCGAACTGGGTATCAGGCCTTCGGTGTTCGTCGATGCGGGCGCGCTGTTCGGGATTACCAAGCCCATACTTCAGAACAGCCCGTTCCCCGCGGGGATCTTCGTCCCGAGCCGCGACCCGGCAGGCAACCAACTGTTCAACCAGATCGATATGCGTGACACCGCCGGGAATGCCACGGCGACCTCGGTCGTGACCAACATGACCGCGCCCGACGGTGTGGCAAATACCGCCATCGGCAGCACTATTCCCCCGTTCATCGAGGAATTTTTCGGTGATAGCGCCAAGCCGCGCCTGTCGGTCGGCATCGGGGTCAACTGGAACTCGCCGTTCGGGCCGTTCCGCATCGATTTCGCCAGGGCGTTGCTCAAGGAAAAGGGCGACGACACCAAGGCCTTCACATTCAACGTAGGAACCCAATTCTGATGAAGATCTTTTCACACAGCCTGATCGCAGCCAGTCTGACGCTTGCCGCCACCACGATGCTCGCCGCCACCCCGGCTGCTGCACAAGCGATCAAGGGCCTTGCGGTCGCCAACCCGAACGCGATCGTTGCGCTGTCGAACGCCTACAAGGTATCCGAACAGCAGCGCCCGGTGACGTACAAGGCGCAGATCGACCAGGCCAACACCCGCAAGACCCAGATCGAGGCGCAGCTTCGCCCGCTGGCGACCAAGCTTGAAGCCGATGCGCGTGCAGCCAATCCCAACCAGGTATCGCTCCAGACCCAGTACAACCAGATCCAGCAGATCGAGCAGGCCGGGCAGCAGGAGATCAATCAGATTCTTCAGCCCATCGCGCTCAGCCGTGCTTACGTGATCGAGCAGATCGGCGAGAGGCTGGAAGCTGCGACCAAGGCGGCGATGAGCAAGCAGAAGATCACGATCCTGCTCGACAGCGAGTCGGTCATCAATGCTGACCAGACCTATAATCTCAACCAGGCGATCCTCAACGAACTGAACACGGTTATCCCGTCGGCGCAGCTCGTGCCGCCCGCAGGCTGGCTGCCGCGTCAGCAGCGCGAACAGCAGGCCGCTGCGGCCGCTGCGCAGGGACAACAGCCTGCTCAGACCCCGCCGGCACAGCCGCAGGGTCGCTGACCCGCGACTTAGGGGGCAGGGCGCATGAGCGATCCGACAACGGCAGCGACTTACGACATCCATAAGGTGTTGCAGGCGCTGCCGCATCGCTATCCGCTTTTGCTGGTGGACCGGGTCTTGAGCCTGACGCTGGGCGAAGCGATCCACGCGGTGAAGGCGGTGACCTTCAACGAGCAGTTCTTTCAGGGCCACTTTCCCGGCCGCCCGATCATGCCCGGCGTGCTTCAGATAGAGGCGATGGCGCAGGCCGCGGCGATCCTTGCGATCGAGACGATGGACCTCGCCGGGTCGGGTAAGCTGGTCTATTTCATGGCGATCGACGAGGCCAAGTTCCGCACTCCGGTGGAGCCCGGTTGCCTGCTCGATCTCCATGTCGAATTCGTCCAGAAGCGCAGCCGCGTTTGCAAGTTCAAGGGCCGCGCCATGCTGGGGGATAAGGTGGCGAGCGAGGTGGCGTTCACCGCCATGATCGCGGACGGGCCGTCCTGATCGCACACCATCTTGCCATTTCGTCCCCGCGAGGCTAAGCGCGCGCCTTCCATTCAGGCCGGTCGGAACCGGCCACCAGCGAAAGATCACCGCCATGAAGGCCGATACCCACCCCGACTATCACATGATCAAGGTCCAGATGACCGATGGCACCTTGTTCGAGACCCGCTCGACCTGGGGCAAGGAAGGCCAGACGATGACCCTCGACATCGATCCGACCAGCCACCCGGCCTGGACCGGCGGCCAGCGCCAGCTCGATCAGGGCGGCCGCGTTGCGCAGTTCAACAAGCGCTTCGGCGGGCTCACCCTCAAGAAGGGCTGAACTTTCTCCCCAGACACCATGCGAAGGGCGGCCCGTGGGTCGCCCTTTTGCTATGGGCGTTGCACTGCTAATCCCGCGCCATCCTCTTGCTGACAAAGTCCCCGATGACCGAACAATCCTTGATCCGCAATTTCAGCATCATAGCCCACATCGACCATGGCAAATCGACGCTGGCCGATCGGCTGATCCAGGCCACCGGAGGCCTCTCTGAGCGCGAGATGTCGGCGCAAGTGCTTGATAACATGGATATCGAGAAAGAGCGCGGGATCACCATCAAGGCCCAGACGGTCCGCCTTAACTACACCGCCAACGATGGCCTGACCTATGAACTCAACCTCATGGATACCCCCGGCCACGTCGATTTCGCCTATGAGGTCAGCCGCAGCCTCGCCGCCTGCGAAGGCGCGCTGCTGGTGGTCGACGCCGCGCAAGGGGTCGAGGCGCAAACCCTCGCCAATGTCTATCAATCGATCGAGCACGACCACGAGATCGTCCCCGTCATCAACAAGATCGACCTCCCCGCCGCCGAACCCGAAAAGGTCCGCGCCGAGATCGAGGAGGTCATCGGCCTCGATGCCAGCCAGGCGGTCCTCACCAGCGCCAAGTCGGGCATCGGCATCGCCGAGGTGCTGGAAGCGATCGTCACCCGCATCCCGCCCCCCAAGGGCGATCGCGCCGCGCCGCTGAAGGCCATGCTGGTCGATAGCTGGTACGATCCCTACCTCGGCGTGGTCATCCTCGTCCGGGTGATCGACGGCGTGCTGAAGAAGGGCGTCCAGGTCCGCTTCATGGCCGGCGGGACCGAGCACCTGATCGACCGGGTCGGCTGCATGCGCCCCAAGATCGAGCAACTGGAAGAGCTCGGCCCGGGCGAGATCGGCTTCATCACCGCGCAGATCAAGGAGGTCGCGCAGGCCCGCGTCGGCGACACCATCACCACGGTCGCCAAGGGCGCCACCCAGGCGCTCCCCGGCTTCAAGCAGGTCCAGCCGGTGGTGTTCTGCGGGCTGTTCCCGGTCGACGCGGCAGATTTCGAGAAGCTGCGCGAATCCATCGCCCGCCTGCGCCTCAACGACGCCTCGTTCAGCTTCGAGATGGAGAGCAGCGCCGCATTGGGCTTCGGGTTCCGCTGCGGCTTCCTCGGCCTGCTCCATCTGGAGATCATCCAGGAACGCCTGACCCGCGAATACGACCTCGACCTGATCACCACCGCGCCCAGCGTCGTCTACCGGATCGAACTGCGCAAGAGCCGCACCGACGACGCGCGCGAGCTGTACCTCCACAACCCCGCCGACTACCCCGATCCCAGCCGGATCGAACGGATCGACGAGCCGTGGATCAAGGCGGTGATCTACACGCCGGACGAATACCTCGGCTCGATCCTCAAGCTGTGCCAGGACCGCCGCGGCGTGCAGACCGGGCTGACCTATGTGGGCGGGCGTGCGCAAGTGGCCTACGAGCTGCCGCTCAACGAGGTGGTGTTCGATTTTTACGACCGCCTCAAATCGATCAGCCGCGGCTATGCCAGCTTCGATTACGAGCAGATCGGGCTGCGCGAGGGCGACCTCGTCAAGATGAGCATCCTCGTCAACAACGAGCCGGTCGACGCGCTCAGCATGATCGTCCACCGCGGCGTCGCCGAAGAACGCGGCCGCCACATGTGCGAGCGCCTGAAAGAACTGATCCCCCGCCACCTGTTCAAGGTGCCGATCCAGGCCGCAATCGGCGGCAAGGTGATCGCCCGCGAGACGATCCAGGCAATGCGCAAGGACGTCACCGCCAAGTGCTATGGCGGCGACATCAGCCGCAAGAAGAAGCTGCTCGACAAGCAGAAGAAGGGCAAGGCCCGGATGCGCGAGTATGGCAATGTGAGCATTCCGCAGGAGGCGTTCATTGCTGCGCTGCGGATGGGGGAGGAGTAGGCAGGTGATGAGCAGCGAAGGCGACGAGAGGTTTACTTGGCTCCATCTCAGCGATCTTCACGTCGGAGCGAAGCGCCAGCGTGAGCTTTGGCCGCGGTTTAAAACACTTTTCTATGATGACCTATCTCGCCGCGCCAAATCATTCGAAAAGATCGATGTAATTATCTTTTCAGGCGATCTGACCCAATCGGGTTCGGCAAACGAGTATGAAGAGTTAGATTCCTTCCTTACAGAGATGTACGCCAAAGTTGATTGGAAAGGAAATGAGCCGAAACTGATATCTACGCCGGGCAACCACGATTTGGTCTGGGGAAAGTCTGCCTCTCCTGAGGTTGTCGCGCTCAAGCAATATTGGAATGATACCGACTTGCGAGACGCTATCTGGACTGAGGATGGCGCTGCATATCGCGACTTTCTAACAAAGAGTTTTGAAGCGTACTCTTCTTGGCGAGCAAGTGCCATTGAGCGTGGATGGCATCATAAGCCAGCGACTACAGGTTCCCTGCCGGGAGACTCCGCCTATCAGGTTGAATTTTCAGGCGGCAATGCCGGTGTAATTTGTTTGAATTCGGCCTGGTTGCAGTTGGGTCCGGCAAACTATGAAGGTGGGCACCTCCAACAACCCTCGACATCTCTGGCCTGATTTGATTCATTGCGCCTGACGGGAGATGGCGATGCGTCAGGCGGGATTGTTTGGATTGTCGGATCATCTGAAGCGGTTGTCGGCGCATGGCGATCCGCTGG
>JBBSKI010000049.1:0-16649 GCA_038256425.1 Sphingomonadales bacterium | reverse complement strand
GGCAGGTTCTTTTCAAGCCACTCGCCCAGCATCGGGCGGAGCAGGTCGCGGGTCAGGCCTTCGAGCGAGGTTTCGCCCGAACGGACGATCTGCGGGCGAGCGCCGGGTTCCGCCAGCATGGCGAGCGCGGTCAGCGATTCGCGCATCGATGCACGCGCCGATTCGGCCAGCAGCGGCGTTTCGGCGGCGGTTTCGTGCTCGGTCATAAGATCCTCGGCAGATGCCTCATCGGCAAGTTCGTAGTCGTCGTCCGCTCCCTGAACCGTCTCTGCCCCGCTGGATATGTCACCAGTCATTTCGGCATCGGCCAATTCGGCATCGGTCAAATCGAGCACCGGGGCAGGTTCGTCCTCGGCGAACGACTGGGCCTGATCGACTTGTACCTGAAACACCGGTTGGGGATCGTCGGGCAGATCTTCGGAGCGCAGTGTGCGGGTGACAACCATTCCATCCTCCTCGCGGCGACGGCGGATATGTTCGGCTTCGGCGCGATTGTCGCGCGCGATCACTTTCTTGATCGATTCGAGGATTTCCTCGACCGAAGGTTCGCCCGCTTGTCGCACGTCATTACCCCGCCGTTAACTAACGTAACCGGCTGATTCGAGCCGATTCGCCGAATGATTCGATCCCCATGTATCACTGCTTGGGAATAGACGCATCCTGACTCGGCGTGTCAACGGTGCGGGTCGATCGGGCGACGGGATCGGGGTCGAACGACCAGTCCCAAACCTTGCCTCTGACCCGCTTGTAATTGGCCTCGGGGTCGTAGAGCGGCCCGCCATCGAGGCCGAGATCGTCGGCCTCGGCCCGGCCCATCGCGGCGAGCAGCGAGAACCCGGCGACATAGGCGTTGCGCCGCGCGGTTACCAACTGGACCTGTGCGCGCAGCAGTTCCTGTTCGGCGTCGAGGATGTTGAGGATCGTGCGATTGCCGACGCTGTTTTCGGCGCGCACCCCTTCGAGGCTGAGCGCGCTGGCGTCGACCGCGGTCTGGTTGGTGGCGATGATCTCGGTCGCGGCGGACAGCGAGGAATAGGCGCTGCGGACCTGCGCGATGACGTCGCGCTCGATCGCAATTTCGGTTTCGTAAGTCGCGGCTGCCTGCGCCTGGGCCCGGCGCTCTAGCGCTGCCGGTCGACCGCCCTGGAAGATCGGGATGGTGGCGCGCACCCCCGCCTGTGCGGTGGTGGAGGTCTGCCGCACCCCGGCGCCGATATTGCCGCCCAGCGTACCGAGGAAATTGGTGTAGTCGCCGCCGGTAAACACACTGATCCGCGGCAGGCGACCCGAGCCTGCGATATCGATATCGTAACCCGCAGCCTTGCTGCGTTCCTTCGCGGCAAGCAGATCGGGGTTGGCGACGAGCGCGACGTCCACCGCGTCGTCGGGATTGGCGGGCAGGCCGGGTAGCGGCGGCGGCGGCTGAAGATCGACCGGGGCCTTGCCGACGACCTGGATATAGCGCTCGCGACTGGCGATCAGGTTGGCCTGCGCGCCCCGCAAATCGCCGCGCGCCAGCGCCAGACGGCTGCCCGATTGGGCGACATCGGTGCGGGTCAGGTCGCCGATTTCGAAGCGGTCGCCGGTCGCCCGGAGGTTTACGGTCAGAACATCGACGTTGTTCTGCGACAGCCCGACAATCGCCTGGTCACGGATCACGTCCATATAAGCGGCAACGACCTGGGTGAACACGGCGGCTTCGGTGCCGCGCAGGTCTTCCTGTCCGGCCTCGACCCGGGTTTTGGCAGCCCGGATCGCGTTGCGGACCGCACCGCCCGAATAGATCGGCACACCCAGATCGATCCCCGCGCCGATCGAGCGCTTGGGTGCGGTGAAATTGTTCGAACTCTGCTTGAGAAACTCGACCGCCGTGGCATCGGCATTGATCGAAGGCAGCCCATCGGCCCGCGCGATCGGCACGCCTTCATCGACGCCGCGCTGCTGGGCGCGCGCGCCCTGAAGCGTCGGATTGGTCTGGTAGGCGCTGATCAGCGCATCGCGCAGATCATCGGCCCGTGCCGGAGCCGCAACCACGACAAAGCTCGCAATCCCTGCGAGCATCAGCGTCCGGGCCCGCCCGCCAGCCGTAAATCTTCTATCCGAAGGCAAGGTCAAAAGCTCCACTGCCGCAATTCGGCGAATTCGGCGAGCGGGGCGAGATCGATTTCGCCCAGTGTCAGAAAACCGACGTTATACGCAATTGGGCCTGCCGCCTTGCGCCCTATTGCCAGCCGCGCGACCCCGCGTTCGATCAGCCCGGTAACCACCCGACCGTCGTCGGCCAGTTGGTCGCCCAGCGAATTGGGGAACTGCGCGATGGTTCCGTCGATAACGATCAGGGTGTAAGGCGCGCCGGCCTTGACGCCTTGGGCGAGCGGCCCGGTTGTCCACTGTCCGGCCCGCTCAGGCGCGGCTTCGGCCAGCGCGGCGGCGCTTTCCACGACGTGCAGCGATCCGACCAGCGGGGCGAGCAGTGCGGCGAGATAGCCGGTCCCGCCGCCGACCAGCAGCACCGCATCGGCAAGCGTCGGCGCGGCTTCGGTCAACATCGCCCCGTGGCTGAGCGGCGGCGCAAGGAATCTTCGTTCGTTTGCGGAGCCTTCGCCCAGCGGAACGGCCCGGTCGATATAAGCCGTGGCACACGCCGCGGCGGGCACGAACGGCTCACGCGGCAAGGCGCCCATCGCGGCGATTACGGTAGCGTCGGTGATCCCGCTGACCCGCAACTGGCCGTCGATCATCGCGCGCCTCGCTACGCTCGCGCTCGTGGCGATCATCGCGTTCCCCGCCACGCTCGCGCTCGGGGCGATCATCGCGCCCCCCGCTACGGTCGCGCTGGAACCAACCATAACTTGCGGCGCAACGCTTGCGCTTTGGCCAGCGTTTTCGGCCAGCCCGGTCGACACTGCCATTCGAAAAACCCTAACTTTGCCCCTGACCCGAGAGCCGTATTGCACGGGCAACACAGCGGGGCAATCGGCTCGCTTCTAAAGGAAGGCGAATCCCGCGCCAAGCGGTTCTTGGCAGCATCGGACGGGCGGGGTAAGCCGTTGGTCGGGCGGTCAGTCCAGGCGCGAGTCAAGCGATGGCAGGAGGGCGACGAACATGGGCGAGATGACGACGATCCGCGAGGCGGACCTGATCGAAAGCGTGGCCGATGCACTACAGTACATCAGCTACTATCATCCGATGGACTATATCCGCGCGCTGGGCGTGGCATACGAGGCCGAGCAGAGCCCTGCTGCCAAGGACGCGATCGCCCAGATCCTCACCAACAGCCGGATGTGCGCCGAGGGGCACCGCCCGATCTGCCAGGATACCGGCATCGTCAACGTGTTCATCGAGTGGGGCCAGGAGTGCCGCCTCGATTCGGCGCTGTCGCTGCAGGATGTGGTCGATGAAGGCGTGCGCCGGGCCTACAACAACCCCGAGAACAAGCTGCGCGCCTCGATCCTCGCCGATCCCGCGTTCACCCGCCGCAACACCCGCGACAACACCCCCTGCGTGCTGTCGGTAACGATGGTGCCGGGCAGCAAGGTCTCGGTCGATGTCGCGGCCAAGGGCGGCGGGTCCGAGAACAAGTCGAAGTTCAAGATGATGAACCCAAGCGATTCGATCGTCGACTGGGTGATCGAGATGCTGCCCCAGATGGGCGCGGGCTGGTGTCCGCCGGGGATGCTCGGCATTGGCATCGGCGGCACCGCCGAGCATTGCATGAAGCTCGCCAAGCTGAGCTTGATGGACCCGATCGACATGGGCGAGCTGAAGGCGCGCGGCGCACAGACCGACATGGAGAAGCTGCGGGTCGAGATTTACGACAAGGTCAACGCGCTGGGCATCGGCGCGCAGGGTCTGGGCGGGCTCTCGACCATCCTCGACGTCAAGATCATGGACTGGCCATGCCACGCCGCGGGCAAGCCGGTGGCCATGATCCCCAACTGCGCCGCCACCCGCCACGCCCATTTCACGCTCGACGGCTCAGGCCCGGCGTTCCTCGAGACGCCCAAGCTGGACGACTGGCCCAAGGTCGACTGGAAGCCCGACAAGGCCGCCAAGCGGGTCGATCTCAACCACCTGACGCCCGAGGAGGTGCGCAGCTGGAAGCACGGCGACCGCTTGCTGCTCAACGGCGCGATGCTGACCGGGCGCGATGCCGCGCACAAGCGCATCCAGGACATGCTGGCGAAAGGCGAGGAGCTGCCGGTCGATTTCCGCGGCCGCGCGATCTACTATGTCGGCCCGGTCGATCCGGTAATGGGTGAAGTGGTCGGCCCCGCCGGGCCCACCACCGCGACGCGGATGGACAAGTTTACCGACACGATGTTGCAGCTCGGCCTGCTGGCGATGATCGGCAAGGCCGAACGCGGGCAAGGCGCCGTCCAGGAGATCGCCAAGCACAAGGTCGCTTACCTGATGGCGGTCGGCGGCGCGGCCTACCTTGTCAGCCGCGCGATCAAGGAAGCCAGGGTCGTCGGGTTCGCCGACCTCGGGATGGAGGCGATCTACGAATTCACGGTCGAGGATATGCCGGTGACCGTCGCGGTCGATTCCCAAGGCAACAACGTCCACGAACTCGCCCCGCTGATCTGGAAGGAACGGATCGCGCGGGAGGGGCTGCTGGAGAAAGCGTGAGGGCGGGCTACGGCGGATGACTGGCTCGCCCCAAACTCATGGGATTACCGACGAGATCATCCATACCAGGCTGGAGGACGGAACCAGGGTCTGTATCCGTCCGGTCCGGCCGACCGATGAAGCGCGGATGCGGCAGGGGATCGAGCAACTATCCAGCCAATCGCGTTACCTGCGGTTCTTTTCGCCGCAGCCGATGCCATCTCGCGCGGTCATCGAGCGGCTGATCCATGCCGATGGCCACGCCCATCTTGCCTGGGGCGCGCTCCTTACCGACGGTCCGGAACATTTGGCGATTGGCGCGGTCCATGCGGTGCGCGACGATGCGTCGAGCGATTCGGCGGAATTCTCGGTGGCAATCGTCGATGCCTACCACGGCCTTGGTCTCGCCCGGATGCTCATCGCGGTGCTCCTCGTGAACTGCCGGCTTGAACACATCGAGACGCTCGACGTGCAGATCCTGTCCGAGAACCGCGCGGCGCAGGGCCTGATCACCTCGCTGGGGGCGAAACGCTGCGGGGCGGAATACAGCGTCACCGAATATATCCTCGACACGGCGTTGGCCCTCGAGAACCTGCGGTCGGAGACCGACAGCCCGGGGTTGAAAGACGTATTTGCAGCCCTCGCAAAGTACGCCTGAACTCGCGCGCCTCGACCAACCGCAGACCTGCGCCGACGAAGCCGCTGGCCTCGCCCCACGCGCCCGCGCTAGATGGGCCGGATGGATTTTGCGCATAATCGATACGTCGACGAGCCAGCTCCCCAGGGCGTCGCGCGCGTTCCGGCGCGGCTGGTCATCGTTTCGGCGGCCGCGTTGTGGACCTGCTATTACCTGCTGACGACATTGCGCGGGATCGTCGTCGGGCTCGCCTATCAGGATGAACTGGCCGGGCGGCGGCTGCTGGTCACCTTCGCGGGGTTCGTCGTCACGTTGATGATCTGGCCGTTGCTGCGCCAGCTCGACGGGCGGCGGCTGTGGCTGCGCGCGGGCGCGGCGCTGATTGTCATGCTGCCCGCCGCGCTGCTGATCGCCACGATCAATTCGATGGTCTTTGCCGACATGGAGGAAAAGGTCGTCGCCAAGATCGGCGAGGCGCAGGGCGTCCGGATCCGCCGCGACGAGGCCGGCAACGTGCTGGTCGATATGCCGGATATGCCGGTGGCGCAGCCTGCCGCCCCTGCCATGCCCGCGCCGGTCGAAATCGTGCGCCCCGACGGGACCAGGGTCGTCGTTGCGGGTCCGCAGAACCCGCCATTGCCGGGCGCGGCGCCCGCACCTCCCCAAGGTGTCGTCACGATCGACCAGAAGGTCCACGCCGAGGCCAAGTGGCGCCAGATCACCGACATCGCGCTGGGCCGTTATTTCCTGTTGCTCGCCTGGGCCGCGCTTTATCTGGCGCTCGGCTATGCCGAAACCGCACGCACGGCCGAGCGGCGCGAAGGCGAATACCGCCGCGCCGCCAAGTCAGCCGAGCTGCGATCCTTGCGCTATCAGGTCAATCCGCACTTCCTGTTCAACACGCTCAATTCGCTCTCGGCGCTGGTGCTGACCGGCAAGACGGCGGCGGCCGAGACCATGATCCAGACGATCTCGACCTTTTACCGTCGCAGCCTCGCGGGCGATCCGACCGCCGACGTGCCGCTGGCAGAGGAAATCCGGCTCCAGCGACTTTATCTGGAGATCGAGACGGTGCGTTTTCCCGAACGGCTGAAGACCTGCTTCGACATCTCCGGGGATCTTGAGGCCGCCTGCGTCCCCGGCATGATCCTCCAGCCGCTGGTCGAGAATTCGGTCAAGCACGCGGTCGCCGCGCTGGCGCGCCCGGTCACGATCACTCTGGCTGCGCGCGAGGAGCACGGACGGCTGGTCCTGACCGTCTCCGATGACGGGCCGGGGGCCTCCCATGATCCTGGCGCATCCAACCCAAGCGCTGGCGGGGGCTGCGGAATCGGCCTGCAAAACGTCCGTGACCGGCTCGCCGCACGATTCGGAAGTGATGCCAGTGTCGTGTCCGGCGCGACCGGCACGGGCTATGCAACGATCATCCGCTTTCCGCTGACCCGGCAGGGCTGCTGACCATGACCGAAGCCACCGAGACCGCCGCCCTGCGCACCCTGATCGTCGACGACGAGCCGCTCGCGGTCGAGCGGATGCAGATCATCTGCGCCGGGCTGCCGTCGCTCGCCGTGGTCGGCACGGCGAGCGACGGCGCGGCGGCGCTGCGGCTGGTCGAGGCGGTGCATCCAGACCTGGTTCTGCTCGACATGACCATGCCCGAACTCGATGGGCTGGGCGTCGCCCGGCGGCTGGCTGGCGGCACCAACCCGCCCGCAATCGTCTTCGTGACCGCGCATGATAGTTTCGCGGTCGAAGCGTTCGATCTCGACGCGGTGGACTATGTGCTCAAGCCGGTCACCCCTGAGCGGCTCGAACGCGCGATCGGGCGGGCCTTGGCCCGGCGGGGTCAGGGCCGCAGCTCCAGCGAATCGGCGGAGAGCCAGTGGATCGCCGAGTTCTGGGTGCCGCACCGTTCCGAACTGCTGCGGATCGCGGCCGATGACGTCACCCGGATCGATGCCGAGCGCGACTATGTGCGGTTGCATGTGGCCACAAAAGCCGGGGACCCGGCCGCACAAGGAAACCGCAGCTACCTGCTGCTCCAGACCATCGCCGGGCTTGAGGCGCGGGTCGATCCGACCCGCTTCATCCGGGTTCATCGTTCGGTAATCCTGCGCCGCGACCGGATCGCCGGGCTGCGCCATGACGGGCTGGGGGTATGGTCGGTCGAATTGGCCGAAGGGCCGCCGGTGCGGATCGGGCGGACCTATCTGGCCCGGGTCAAGGCTATCGCCGGGCGCTGAAGGAGTCGTCGCTAGCCGAATCGCAGCGGCCTTTGCGGCCTTGAATAATCGCTAGGAACCTCCGAAAAAAGACAGCCCGGGCTGGGGGACTGGTCCAGCCCGGGCCGACCGGACGGGCTTAGCCGCCGGATTTGTCTGCAATGCTGCGCGCGAGGTCAGCCGCCGAACCGGCTGTCGCTGCGCGCGGCGGCGACGCGGATCCGGGCGGCCTCGCTGGTCTCGCGAATGCAGCGTGCGGTCGCGCGCAATTCGGTGAGCGAGCGATTGCTCCCACTTGCCTCGCACACACTGCGGACCGCGCTGCGGATGCGGGTGTCGAGCCGCGCCTGGCCCGCGCTGCTAGTGAGATCGAGATCGCCGAAGGAGACCGTCGCGGAGCGGGCGAAGGCGGGGGTGGCGGCGCTGATACTGGCGATAGTGGCGAGTGCGGCGGCGGCGGCAAAAATGGAACGGTTCATGGCTTCCTCCTGAAGATCGTGGCGCGGCCCAAGTCGGGGGGTGGGGGGTCGGGGTGACCGCGCAAATTCTGATTACGCGCGGCCCCACCGCGATGCGCGCGCACCTCGACCGGAACCGGATGGCGCCCGACGATATGCAGCCAGCGCCGACGAACCGCGCGATCCGCCCGGCGAACGCCAAGGGCGAGGACGTGCCCAGGGGCCGGACGCTGGTAATGCCCGCGCTGCACTCTACATTCAGCCGCGAATCATGGGATTGATCATCACCTTCCTGCTGGGGGTCGGCAATTTCACGCTGCACAAGGCGGTAATGGAAAGCGGCC
Source organism: Sphingomonadales bacterium (assembly GCA_038256425.1). Taxonomy (GTDB): domain Bacteria; phylum Pseudomonadota; class Alphaproteobacteria; order Sphingomonadales; family Sphingomonadaceae; genus Novosphingobium. The sequence goes on along the minus strand of JBBSKI010000049.1, from coordinate 8,377 downwards.
ATCCGCTGCTCGGGCGGATGCCGTGGTTCTATCACGCGCTGGGCGGGCGCTTCAGCCTGATGATCGAATTCCTGATGCTGCTGGCCGCGCTGCTGTTCGTTTCGCAGGGCGTGCTGACCGGCGGGGTGGTCTATATCGTCTATTCGATGCTCAACAGCTTCTCGGCCTGGCTGATCCTGACCGGCCGGGTCTAGAGTCGCAAAACTCCGGGAACCGCGAGCAGCTTTGCGCGCTTGGGAACGATGCAAAACCCAGAACCTCTTCGGCCCCTTACCTGGCTGCTGGTCAACAAGGCCAGCGGCAGCAACGATCCCGTCCGGGTGGCCGCGCTGGCCGAAGCACTCGAAGCTGCCGGTCATCCCGCCGCCCGGATTGTCGCGATCCCCGATGACGAACTTCCGACCATCGCCGAACTCGATGCCGCCGGGGTCGGCCTGCTGACGATCTTCACCGGTGACGGCACGGTCAACGCGGCGGTAACCGCGCTATCGGGTTGGGGCGGCCGGGTGCTGGTTTTGCCCGGCGGCACCCAGAACCTGCTGGCAAAGGCGTGTCACGGAAACCTCGACGAACTCGCGATTGTCGAGCACCTGGGGGCGGGCGAACTGGCCGAGACCCGCCGCAACCTGATCCGCACCGCACACGGCGATGCGCTGTGCGAAGTTCTGGCCGGGCCCGGCGCGCACTGGTCCGATGTGCGCGAGGCGATGCGCGAGCGCGATCTCGGGGCAGTGGCGGCGAGCGTCAGCACGGCTATCGGGCAAACCGCCAGCGGGCCGCAAGTCGCGGTGGTCGATCCGCTGCGCGGCAAGCGCGAGGGCTATCCGGCTGTCCGCATCCATTTGGGCGAGGCCGAAGGCGGAGCTGAAAGCAAGGGCTGCTTCGCGATCGACGGTTATTGCGCCGAGGGACTTGGTGACTACGCGATGCAGGGCCTGGCGCTGCTCAAGCGCGATTTCCGTGAAGGACCACACGACGAACTGGGCATCGCGCGAACGGTGGTGTGCCGTTCCACCGAAGCGATCGAGCTGATGATCGACGGGGAGCGCGTTACTGGTGAGGCCGAGGAACGCTTTGAATTGCAGCAATGCGAGGTTGTGTTTCTAAGTGCCGCGAGGCAACGCTCAGCGGCGTGAGCGACCACGACCGTCCGACCGTCCTGTTTCACCTCAGCGACATCCATTTCGGGCTGGAAGATGCCCGCGCGCTTGCGTGGGTCGAGCGGTGCATCGCCGAGGAAAACCCTGCGGCGATCCTGATCACCGGCGACGTGACGATGCGTGCGCGTACTCGCGAGTTCACTGCCGCAGGCGAATGGATCGGCGCGCTCGGCCCGCCGGTGACGGTCGAGGTGGGCAATCACGACATGCCCTATTATAACCTGATCGAGCGGTTCCTCATGCCGCGTCGTCGGTTCCACAAGATCGAACGGCTGCTTGAGCGCCAGCTCGATCTGCCCGGCATTGCGGTCGTGCCATTGAAGACCGCGACCCGCGCGCAGTGGCGCTTTCCGTGGTCCAACGGCTGGGTCACTTCCCGCGCGCTGGCCGAGACGCTCGCTGCGATCGATGCGCTGCCGCGTGGCAATCGCGTGCTGGTCACCGCGCATCACCCGCTGACCGAACGCGCCCCGCACGGCAAGTTGCTGACCATCGGCGGTCAGCGGGCGATCGAGGCGCTGGCAAAGCGCGGGGTCGATGCGGTGTTGACCGGCCACGTCCACGATGCGTTCGATCTGGTCGCGGGCAGTGCCGCCGGGCCGCTGCGGATGATCGGCGCGGGCACCCTCTCACGCCGCATCCGCTCGACCCCGTGCAGCTTCAACCAGCTGACCATTTCCGACGCGGGCATCGCGGTGAAGGTCCGCAATGTTGACGAAGTGCCGACCAAGGCGATGCAGATCGACGAAGTCCCCGAAAACGCCCTCCCCCCGCGGCAGCCCGACGAGCCCGTTGCGCCGATCGGCCAGGTTCCGGAATTCGATCCGCCGGTGAGCTGAGGCCCACAAACCCCCTTAACGAAAAGCGCCAGCAACGAAAAAGGCCGGCAACGAAAAAGGGCAGCAACGAAAAAGGGCGGCCCGTTGCCGGACCGCCCTTCTCTTCCCGCCGTCGCGGAAAACTTGATGCCAACTCAGCGCTTGCTGAACTGGAAGCTCTTGCGGGCCTTGGCGCGGCCGTACTTCTTGCGCTCGACCACGCGGCTGTCGCGGGTGAGGAAGCCGGCGGTCTTGACCGCGAGCCGCAGCTCGGGTTCGAATTTGCTCAGCGCCTGGGCGATGCCGTGCTTGACTGCGCCGGCCTGGCCCGAAAGTCCGCCGCCCTTGACGGTGCAGACGATATCGTAGGCGCCCTCGCGATCGGCGACCTGAAACGGCTGGTTGATTACCAGGCGCAACGTCGGACGAGCGAAGTAGGTCACCGAATCGCGGCCATTGACCGTGATCTTGCCGCTGCCGGGCTTGAGCCAGACGCGGGCGATGGCATTCTTGCGCTTGCCGGTGGCATAAGAGCGGCCCTGGGCGTCGACCTGCTTTTCGCGCAACGGCGCAAGCGGTCCGCCCCGCGGCGGCGGCGGGGCGACGACTTCGCCGTCGTCGCTGACGATATCGGGGGTCGCTGCTGCCACGGGAGCGGCGGGCTCGCCGCCAGTCAGAACCTTGAGATCAGCCAGATCGGAGACGGTGTTTTCGCCAGTGGTATTTTGGGGTGTGTCGGACATCATGCGCCCACCTTGTTCTTGCGATTGAGCGAGGCGACATCGAGTGTGTCGGGCTGCTGGCCGGCGTGCGGATGCTCGGTCCCGGCGTAGAGGTGCAGGTTACGCATCTGGGCGCGGCCCAGTGGCCCGCGCGGAACCATCCGCTCGACCGCCTTTTCGAGCACCCGCTCGGGGAACTTGCCGTCGAGCACCTTGTCAGCGGTCACTTCCTTGATCCCGCCGGCATAACCGGTGTGCTTGTAATAGGTCTTCTGCTTGAGCTTGTTGCCGGTCAGGCGGACCTTGCCCGCGTTGACCACGACGACATGATCGCCGCAATCGACGTGCGGGGTAAAGCTGGGCTTGTGCTTGCCGCGCAGGCGGTTTGCGACGATCACCGCGAGGCGACCGACCACCAGGCCTTCGGCATCGATCAGATGCCATTTCTTTTCGACCTCGGCCGGCTTGATCGACCGGGTGATCTTGCTGAGCGCCTTCATGGCAGGACAGTCCTCAAACTACAGGGATAGGCCGCGAATCCGGCAGGCCGTCTCGCGAAGGGGCGGCCAATGGTCGACAGGGGCGGATTAGTCAAGCTTTCCGGCGGGTTTGACGGGAGGTATCCAGATACCGTGAGAGCCGGGTTCAGCTAGTGATCCGTTCTAGACTCCACAATTCACGTGTCACGCGGCGGGTTCCCGCGATCTCGGTCACCACCCGCCGCTCGGCCCGGCCCATCGTTTCCAGGCCTTCGGCGCGCAGGCACTCGAGTTCGGCGACGATCGATCCCTCGGTTCCTTCGGGCAGCGTGAACCGGCGTTCCTCGCGGCTGTTGCCCTGATCGGGCAGGAACAACGTGATGGGCCAGCGGCTCAGCGTGGCAGCGCCCGCGACCGATTGCATCTGCTGCACCAGCAGGTTCAGTGCGGCACCGTCGTTCGCGGGCATGACACGGGCCGAGGCCAGCTTGGTCGCCTTGTCCAGTGCGGCGCGCCATGCCGGGCCATCGGGTGTTGCGGTGCCATCGCGCGGCTGGATGACGCCTGCCGCATCGAGCCGGATCGGAAACAGCGCATCGTCGGGGCGCTGGCGCTCGATTGCGGCGAGCGCGGCCAACGCGGGCGGAGCTTCGATCTCGCTGGCAACCAATGCGCCGTCGATCGTCCAGCCGGTGACGCTGCGGCTGAAGGTTACCCGGTACCGCCGGGTTGCGACGATCGCTCTGCCGTCGACCAGTTCGCGCCGCAACGTGCGGGTCAGCAACAGCGGCAAGCCTTCGGGCGGTCCAAAAACCGGACTGACACTGGCGGGAGGCTGCGCGGGGGCGGGAACGGCTGCACTCAATGTGCCTAGCAACAGGGCAGCATGAAGCGCGGCGGTCCGCGCCTGGCTCATTTCACGGTTCCGCGCGTCCGGGGGGAGTCCAGCCTGTGTGCGCCGCTCACCGTCACGATGACCAGTACGGCGCCCACCAGCTGGTGGAGCACCGCCAGCACGATCGACATTCCGCTCATCACCGTGGCGATGCCCAGCAGGATCTGGATCCCGAACGTGCTGTGGATCGCCACGCTGGCCCGCCGGTCACCCGCAGCGCGCAACTGCCGGGCCATGACGATCAGCACCGCGACCAGCGCAAACGCCCACCAGCGGTGAAGGAAATGGACCAAATAAGGATCGTTGGCCGCCGCGAAAATCGCCCCGTGGCTCCAGTCGACCCCCGCCGGGAACACCTCTCCCTGCATCGCCGGCCAGTCGCTGGCGACATAGCCAGCATCGAGCCCGGCCATCCAGGCACCGAGCAGCAATTGCAGTGCCAGAATGACCAGCACCAGCACTGGGAACCAGCGCAGCCGCGCGGGGCGCGCCGCCGGATCACGCGCCAGCGCGGCCAGATCGAGCGCGGTCCAGACAATCCCGCCCAGCGTTAGCAACGCCGTCAGCAGGTGCGTTGCGAGCCGCAAGTGGCTGACATCGGTGCGCACGCTCAGTCCCGAAGCAACCATCCACCAACCGATCGCGCCCTGCAGGCCTCCCAGTGCAAGGAGCGCCAGCAAGCGTGGCTTGTAGCCCGCCGGAATGGCCCGGCGCCACCAGAACCACGCCAGCGGCAGCGCAAAAGCCAGCCCGATAACCCGCGCCAGCAACCGATGGAACCACTCCCAGAAATAGATCACCTGGTACTGCGCCAAGGTCATGCCCGCCGGGCCGTTGACCTGGGTATATTCCGGAATGGTCTTGTATTGGGCAAATTCCTCGAGCCACTGGGCATGGGAAAGCGGTGGCAACACCCCGGTAATGGGTTTCCACTGCGTAATCGACAGTCCCGATTCGGTCAGCCGGGTGATCCCCCCGACCACCACGATTCCCACGATCAGGGCAGCCACCGCCCATAGCCAGCGGACCAGCGCCGCAGGGCGGGCAGCAGAACCCCCCGCGATGCTGTGTCCGCCCGAAAACAAGGCTTTGCGCGCCAGTGCAACCATGAAAGCCATCTGGTTCGCGCTCGGCCAAAGCGCAAGGGCTTATCGCGCGAATGCGACAACCGGCATCCTCGCGTACAGCTCGGCTTGCGCGATGTTACAATGTTACATATAGCCCGGATATGGCCGAGGCACTCAAGCAGATGCGAGACCGATTCGACCGGCTGGGCATCGTGCTCAGCGGGTTGTGCGCGGTGCACTGCCTGGTGACGCTGCTGCTGGTTGCAGGACTGGGTTTCAGCGGCGGGATCCTGCTCGATCCCGCGCTGCACCGCGTCGGATTGGCCCTGGCGATAGTCGTCGGCGCGGTAGCGCTAGGCTTCGGGCTCGTTCGCCACGGCAAGCGCGGGCCGCTGGCGATCGGCGCGGTCGGGCTCGCGCTGATGACGCTTGCTCTGGTCACCGGTCACAGCCCTGCCGAAGCGGGCCTTACCATTGCCGGGGTTGCGCTGGTAGCGCTGGCGCACTGGCGCAACGTAAAGCATCTCGCCTAGCTCCCGTCGTGACTGGCCGCCCATCGTGCCTAGCCGCTGCCGCCGCCGCTCGCTAAGAGGCGGGCCATGACGACATCTGCCATCACCACCGACCTCGCGCTCACCGTCAACGGCGAACCGCGCCGCGCGCCATCGGGCAGCTCGATCGCCGATCTCGTGCGCGCGCTCGAATTGGATCCGGCCAAGGTCGCGGTCGAGCGCAATGGCGTCATCGTACCGCGCTCGACGCTGGGCACTGTGACGCTCGGTGACGGCGACGTGCTTGAAATCGTCCACTTTGTCGGCGGCGGCGATGTCCGGGCACCGGAAATCCCTGGTGACGAGGACTCCTGGGAGGTCGCGGGCCGCCGCTTCCGTTCGCGGCTGATCGTCGGCACCGGCAAGTACAAGGATTTCGCCCAGAACGCCGCCGCGCTCGCCGCCTCTGGCGCCGAAATCGTCACCGTGGCGGTGCGCCGGGTCAATGTCACCGACCCCAGCGCCCCGATGCTGACCGACTTCATCGATCCCAAACGCGTGACCTACCTGCCCAATACCGCCGGTTGCTTCACTGCCGACGACGCGATCCGCACCCTGCGGCTGGCGCGCGAGGCGGGCGGCTGGGACCTGGTAAAGCTGGAGGTGCTGGGCGAGGCGCGCACGCTGTACCCCGATATGCGCGAAACGCTGAAAGCCTGCGAAGTGCTCGCGAACGAGGGTTTCCTGCCGATGGTATACTGCGTCGACGATCCGATCGGGGCCAAGCAACTCGAAAGCGCCGGCGCGGTTGCGGTAATGCCTCTCGGCGCGCCGATCGGCTCGGGCCTCGGCATCCAGAACCGGGTGACCATCCGGCTCATCGTCGAGGGCGCGTCGGTGCCGGTACTGGTCGATGCCGGGGTCGGCACCGCCAGCGATGCGGCGGTGGCGATGGAACTGGGCTGCGACGGCGTGCTGATGAACACCGCGATCGCCGAGGCCAGGGACCCGGTACGCATGGCCCGGGCGATGAAGCTGGCGGTCGAGGCCGGACGGCACGCCTACCTGTCGGGACGGATGGCGACACGCAAGTATGCCGATCCGAGCAGTCCGCTGGCGGGCTTGATCTGATAACGCGCCTGATCTGAGGACCGCGCTTAGCCACGGTTAACGCGATGCTAACCATCCTGTGGTGTTCTCCTCGTGACAGGGGAATACCAATGGCCAACATCGACACCGCGTCGCTGACTATCTCCGAATTGCGCGAGTTTGCAGGCTTCGGGCAGGGCGAACAGCGCTACATCAAGCGCAGCCTCGACATCGGGCTGGGCCGTCAGGACGCGTTCAAGCTGTGGGCGCGCAATACCGCTGAGACCGCATCGATCCGCAGCCAGTATGTCGCTTACCAGGACCTGAAAGCCCTGCGCCGCGAGCTGCCCGACGGGGGCGGCTTTGCCAAAGACTTTGGGGGCATCGAGGCCTACATGGGCAAGCTGATGCGGATCACCGCCTTCGATCTGGCGCAGGAACGGCTGACCTGCTTTTCAGCTTACCGCTTTTTGTATGAACGCCTGCTCGGTCCGGAGGCGCGGCCCTGGCTGCCCAGCGCCTTCTGCGCCGCCGCAGCGCTCCCCCAGATCCGCCCCGACCGGCGCAGACACCTGCTCCAGTCGATCAGCGAAGCCGCCGCCACCGCACCCGGCTGGAGCGCGCGGGCGCCGACGTTTTACCCGGAGTGGGTGGAGAAGGAGGCGGCCTGATTTGGCCCTTGAGGGCGACCACAGGCTGGCGAGCGGCTCGCGATGATCGATCCCGCCGCCGGAAGTCCACTACGGGTCTGCCGCAATCGTTGCCGCGTCCGAAAGCGGTCGCAGCGCGCGGGCCTTAGACGACACGACATATCGAAAAGCAGCCTCCGCGGCGTCGCGCGTAAGCAATATTGCTTACGCTTGATTAACCATTCGATGCCATTCCTGTTGTGGGAGGAGGGGCATAGATGGACGGGCAAAACCCATATTCGGACGTTTACGAGGCACTCAGCGAGGTTCTGGCGACGCAGGCCATTCCGCGCGGAGGGGCAGCGAAACTCAGCTTTGCTTCGCACACGCTTATCCAGACCGGTGATTCCGATCGTGCGCTGCTATGCGGCCGGGCTTCCGTGGCGATCCTTTGCCTCGAACATGCGATCCGTGACAACGATCCGATCAAGCAGCAGCGTATGCTGAACGATCTCGAGACGATATTCGAGCAATGGATTGCCATCCGGTTGGCAGAGGCCGGTATCTTCGTGCCTTTCGAACTCGCGGCCTAACCGCAAGCCGGCGCGCCTATCCCTTGTACAACCCGTCCAGCCTGGCCCCATACCGTTCGCGGATCTTGTGGCGCCGGATCTTCAGGCTCGGCGTCATTTCCTCGTTCTCGATGCTGAACGCCTCGTCCGCCAGGGCGAACTGGCGGATCTTTTCGATCACCGAGACCTCCTTGTTGACCCGGTCGAGCGCGGCGCGCAGTGCGTGGCGGAAGGCGGGCAGGTCTTGCAGTTCCTTCATGTCGAATGTTTCGCCGTTCGCGCCGGCCCATTCAGCCGCCCATTCAGCGTCGGGTACGATCAACGCCACCAGATAGGGCCGCCGGTCGCCGACCACCATCGCCTGGCTGATCTCGGGCTGGAGCGTCAGCATCCCCTCGATCTTCTGTGGCGCGACGTTGTCGCCCTTGTCGTTGACGATCATGTCCTTCTTGCGG
>JBBSKI010000048.1:0-16762 GCA_038256425.1 Sphingomonadales bacterium | reverse complement strand
GCGCTCGCCTCGCTGTGTGTCATTGCCTACGCGATGGAACTGTCGGGCTTGCTCGACACTGCGATCAGGTTCGGGGCGGCGATGTGCGGAGCTTTTTGCCGAGCGGCGACCTGCCGCGGGGATCGAAGTCGGCATGCTGGTGACTGTCAAGATGTACTAAAGCCACGCCGCACCTGCCGCTTGCTCCGCGACGCGCAATCGCTACTATCCGATTCGACCGCAAATGCGGCGTTTGACGAGGGCTTTTTACCATGGCGCAGTTCGTCCTTCCCAAGGGCAGCAGGATCACCGGCAAGACCCGGGCTTTTACCGCGGCGGGTGCGAAACGCGTCAAGAAATTCAAGGTCTATCGCTACGACCCCGACAGTGGCGAAAACCCGCGTTACGACACGTTCGACATCGATCTGGACAGTTGCGGGCCGATGGTGCTCGACGCGCTGATCAAGATGAAGTCCGAACAGGACCCGACCCTTACCTTCCGCCGCTCGTGCCGAGAGGGCATCTGCGGGTCGTGCTCGATGAACATCAACGGCCGCAACGGTCTCGCCTGCACCACCGCGATCGAAGATCTCAAAGGCGACATTCGCATCACGCCGCTGCCGCACATGGATGTGATCAAGGATCTGGTTCCCGATTTCACGCACTTTTACGCGCAGTATGCTTCGATCAAGCCGTGGTTGCAGACTGTTTCGACGACGCCTTCGGGCAAGGAACGGCTGCAATCGCCCGAACAGCGCGAGAAGCTCGACGGGCTTTACGAATGTATCCTGTGCGCCTGCTGCAGCACTTCGTGCCCCAGCTACTGGTGGAATTCGGACAAGTTCCTCGGGCCGGCGATCCTGCTTCAGGCATACCGCTGGCTGGCCGACAGCCGTGACGAGATGACCGGCGAGCGGCTCGACGAACTGGAAGATCCGTTCCGGCTGTACCGCTGCCACACGATCATGAACTGCGCCAACGTCTGCCCCAAAGGGCTCTCGCCCGCCAAGGCCATCGCCGAGATCAAGAAAATGACGGCGGAGCGGCTGGTCTGATTTTGGGATTGATGGCGTGAGCGAGGCGAAAACCGGCCCATTGCCCGGGTTCGTCAGCGCGCCCGATCCGGACAATCCCGGCTGGCAAACCTGGATGCTAAACGATCCGACCCGGTTCAATACCTGGATGTTCGGCAAACTGATCGTGCGGACCGACCCCGACGGCAAGGCGCGGTTGCGGATGTTTCCGCAGCATCATCACACCAATCTCAAAGGCAATCTCCATGGCGGGACGATCCTCTCGCTGATCGATGTCGCGATGTTCGCCTGTTCGCGGATGCTGGGGATCATCGAGGCGGGCACCGCGGTCACGCTCGATATGTCGGTCCAGTTCATCGGCGCGGGAAAGGCGGAGATGCCCTGCGATGCGGTGGCCGAACTGCTCAAGGAAACCCGGAGGCTGGTGTTCCTGCGCGGGCTGGTCGAGCAGGACGGCGAGATCATCGCGGCCTATTCGGGCACGATCCGCAAGCCATCGGCCCGCAAGCCGACGGCGCAGTGATCCGCGCGTGCCGGATGTCTTTACCGCTTACGAAGCCCTGATCGCCTCGGGCGAGCTGCGTCCCGATCCCGAACAGGCGTCGGCCGCCCGGCGACTGGCCGAATTGCAGGACCAGCTCGAGGCGGACGCCAAGCCCAGCCTGTTTGGCCGCCTACTGGGGGTAAAACCCGAACCGCCGCGCGGGGTCTATCTGTGGGGCGGAGTCGGGCGCGGCAAGTCGATGCTGATGGACCTGTTCCATGACAGCTTGCGGATCACGGCCAAGCGGCGCGCGCATTTCCACGAATTCATGATCGAGGTCCACGCGCGCATACGCGACGAGCGCAAGAAGGAAAACGGCGATCCGATCCAGCCGGTCGCCGTCGCGCTAGCCCGCGATCTCAAGTGCCTCGCGTTCGATGAGATGGTGGTCAACAACAGCGCCGACGCCATGATCATGAGCCGGCTGTTCACCGCGCTGCTGGATCTTGGCGTCACGATCGTCACCACGTCCAACCGCGCGCCGTCGGACCTTTACAAGGACGGGCTCAACCGCGAGCATTTCCTGCCGTTCATCGCGCTCATCGAGCGGCGGATGGACGTCTTGCCGCTCAATGGCCCGGTCGATTACCGGCTCGAACGGCTGGGCGGCGCGGATACCTTCTATGTGCCCAACGGACCCGAAGCGACGGCGGCGGTGCGCGAGATCTTCTTCCGGCTGACCGATTTCGCCCCCGACGACGCGGAGCATGTCCCGGCCGCCGAACTCGATCTGGGCGGCAACCGCAGCTTGCTCGTGCCCAAGAGCCTGAAGGGCGTCGCGGTATTCAGCTTCAAGAAGCTGTGCGGCGAGGCGCGCGGTGCGGCGGATTACCTCGCGATAGCGCGCCACTATCACACCGTGGTTCTGGTCGGCATTCCGCGCCTCGGCCCCGACCAGCGCAACGAGGCGGCGCGGTTAGTAACGCTGATCGACGCGCTGTACGAACACAAGGTCAAGCTGATCGCCACCGCGGATGCCCGGCCTGCGGACTTGTACGAGAAGGGTGACGGCCGCTTCGAATTCGACCGCACGGTCAGCCGCCTGATGGAAATGCAGAGCCTGGAATACCTCGCGCTGGGGCATGGCTCGGACGACTGAGCACTCGTCGTGGAAATCTGCACACCCCCTCGTCACCCCGCGCTTGACGCGGGGTCCCGCTGTTCTTCGAGCGTTGCAAAAGCAGCGGGGCCCCGGATCAAGTCCGGGGCGACGGCTTTGGGTTATCTGACCATCAGAACTCCAGCCGCGCACTCACCCGCAGATCGCGCCCTGCCAATGGCGCGAAGTCCTTCAATACCGAGGCGTGACGGCGGGCGTCGACGTCGAACAGGTTGTTCGCGGACAAAGCCAGGCTGAGCGGACGATCGTCGCCCCACGGGCGCAGATTCGCCTCGAGGTTGACCAGGGTAAAGCCCTTGGTCGGAGTTTCGAATTGCGAAATACGGTCCTGCGAAGTGACCCGCTCGACCTCGCCGCGCAAATCGAACAGCTGCGATTTCACACCCAGCCCGCCCAGCAAGCGCAGCGGCGGAATGCGTGGCGCAGCGCCGACCCCGACGATCCGCGCATGAACATAGTCGGCCAGCGCGTCGGCAACGATCCGGGTTTCACCGATCCGCGCCAGCGTCGCCTCGCCCTGTATTTCGAACCCATAGTAGCGCGCGTCAGTCTGGCGGAACTGAAACACCGGTAGGCCGTCGATTTCCGCGCCGGTGCGGTCCTCGTAGATGAAGTCCGAAAATCGGGTGTAATAGGCCGAAGCTTCGAGCGACCAGTCGGCCCCCGCGCGGCGCAGGATCGCCTCGCCGCCCAGCGACTTCTCCGACTTGAAATCCGGATCGCCGATTTCGAACGCCTGGGTTCCGGCGTGCGGACCGTTGGCGAACAGTTCCTCTGCCGCAGGTGCGCGGGCGGTGCGCGAGAGATTTGCACCCAGCCGCCAGCCTCCGCCAAGATCGTAGGAGGCACCAAGCGAGCCCGAGACCACGTCGAAACGCCGCTCGCCGCTGAAGAACTGTGCCTCATCCGGCCCCGGCTGCGCGCGAACCGCGCTGTGCTCATAGCGCGCGCCAGCCTCGACCTTGACCCGGTCCAGATCGAACTGCTGGACGGTAAACAAGCCTAGTTGACTGGTCGTGCTTTTTGGCAGGAATGCCTCCTCACCCTCGACATCGAAATCGCGAATGAAGAATTGTCCGCCGACTGCCCCGCTCCACGCGCCGCGCCTCGTCTGGGTCAGTTCGAGCCGCCCTTCCATGCCCTGGTCGAAAAACGCAGTGCCCACCGCGCCGTCCTCTTCCAGTTCGAAATGGCGATATTCACCGAAGGCATAGCGAAAGCGCAGCTTATCGAACAATCCCTCGCCCAGCGCGAATTCGACCCGCGCATCGACGCGATCCTGCGCGACATCGAGCCGGGGAGCCTCCTCTTCCTGCCCGGGCTGGGTCGCGAAGCGCACCGGGATGCCATAGAGGCTATCGTAGCGGGTATAGGCCACGCCGATCTGCCCCCCCTCGCCGATATAGGCCGCGCCGACTGCGCCGGTGGTGGTTTTGCTGGCGGTGTTGGGCAAGCGTCCGCGCAGCGCGGCATTGGCCGCGACAACGCCGCCGTTCGCGAGCGCCTCGCGGCGCTTATCGCGCGAAAGGACGAAATCCCCGATCTCGAGATCGTCGGTCTTGGCGTAACTGCCGTCGGCGTGGACCACGAAGCCCCCGCCCACCGGGACATCCAGCGAGGCCGCACCCGACCGCTCGTTGGCCGCCGAACCATAGCTCGCGATTGCTCCGAAGTGGACCGGTTCATCGGGTATGATGCTGGGGACACGGCGGTCGATCACATTGATAACGCCGCCGATGGCCGAGGATCCGTAAAGCAGCGATTGCGGCCCGCGCAGCACCTCGATCCGTTCGGCCAGCAGCGGGTTGACGATGCTGGCGTGATCGGCCGAGGTGTTCGATACGTCGATCGCGCCGATCCCGTCGGTCAGCACCCGTACCCGCTCGCCCTGCAGGCCGCGCAGGATCGGGCGCGAGGCGCTGGGGCCGAACGAGCTGGCCGAAACGCCGGGGATATGTGCCAGGGTCTCACCGATCGAGGGCCGGATCGCCTGGTGCAGCTCGCTATCTTGCAGCACCGCGACGCCCGACAATGCATCCAGCCGCGACGAGGGACGCACCCCCGTCACGATGATGCTGCGGTCCGGCCGTTCGTGCTGGGGAGCCTGGACTTCGGGTACGGTGGGCGTGGCGGCGTCCTGGGCATGAACGGCTGCCGGGAGAACCGCCGCTCCCGCCAGCAGGGCAACCAAGGCAGGCATAGGCTTGAGGTGCAACATGATGCTCCGGATGCGAGGTCTGGGCAGCGCGAAGGCCGCGTCTTGCCCGACTTCGTAGCCGCGCCGGCATTGTGTTACAATATCTCATAACATCATTCACCGCATCTCTTGAACGGCTTGCGGCTCGCCCCCACTTCGTAAGGCTACCGGCGACAACACCCCGCCGAGGTGGACTTACCCATGATCGATATCCGACCCTTCGCCACGCTCGGCCACGCCGACCACGGCTGGCTCGACGCGCGCCATCATTTCAGCTTTGCGGCCTATCGCGATCCCGCCCGGATGGGTTGGGGCGCGATCCGGGTCTGGAACGACGATACCATCGCCGCGGTCAGCGGTTTCCCCCCACACAGCCACGACAACATGGAAATCGTCACATTCGTGCGGAGCGGGGCGATTACGCATGAGGACAGCCTGGGCAACCGCGGTCGCACCGCGGCGGGCGACGTTCAGGTGATGAGCGCGGGCACCGGCATCACTCACGCCGAATGGAACCGCGAAAGCGAAGCCACCACGCTGTTCCAGATCTGGATCTTGCCCGACCGCACGGGCGAGCAGCCATCGTGGGGACAGCGGGAGTTTCGGCAGGTCGATCGTGCCGGGCGCTGGGTCACGCTGGCTGCCGGCGAAGGCGGCGACGACCGCGATGTCTTGCCGATCCGCGCCAACGCGAAGGTACTGGCGGCACGGCTGGGCGCGGGAGCGACGCTGACCTACGCGCCCGATCCTGCGCGCCATCTCTACCTGGTTGCGCCGACCGGCCGGATCACGATCAACGGGCAGCAAGCCCAGCCGCGCGACGGAATAGCGGTCACCGGAGAGACCGAAGTTACGATCGTGGCACAGGACGATGCGGAAATCGTGCTGGTGGACGCGAGATAGGCTTCGCGCCCCTAACCCGCCGCCACCAGCTTGCTCTGGGCACTGGCGAGGCGCTGCATCACCCGCAGATCGGCCTCGCGCAGTTGCAGCGCGCTTTCGGCCCACAGATCGACGACCCGCTTGAGTTCACCCAGCGAGATCGCGCTGCATTCGCGCATCGCCCGCTTGGCTCCCACCAGCCCGGCGTGGCGCTTGGCGCTTTTGGCGATGAACATCCGGGTCGCGGCGATACCTTCGCCGTCGTCGGCGAGTTGATGAACCAGTCCGAGGTCGTACATTTCCTGCGCGCTGTAGGTCTTGCTGGACAGGATCAGCCGATCGGCGACCGCGCTGCCCAATTTGCGCGATAGGATCGCGTGTGCGCCCATGCCGGGGAACAGACCGAACATCGTTTCGGGCAACCCGAAGGTTGCGCTCCGCTCGGCAATGACGTGGTCGAACGACAGCAGCGCCTCGAACCCGCCACCCAGCGCAGCGCCCTGAACCAGCCCGATGGTCAGGATCGGCAGGTCGAGCGCGTGGATGTTGCGGTGGAGTATCTCAACGCAGCGATAGCCATAGCGAACCAGCCCGGCGCGGTCGCCGGTGCGGATCAATTCGTGAAACAGCGCCAGATCGCCACCGAAGCAGTAGACCCCGGGTGCCCGGCTGCCCAACACGAGGAACTTGAGCCCCGCGCGGTCGCCGGTTTCGGCCTGGCCGAACCCTTCGAGGATCAATCGCTGCCATTCTTCGAAATCGCCGAGCATCCGGGGATTGAAACTGGGGCGTCCCGCAGGATTCATGAAGGTCCACAGAACCTCGTCCGCAGGTTCATACAGCACGTCGAGCTCGTCGAGCGTAAACAGCCGTTCGGGCAATGCCAGACGCTTCTGCGCCTCACGTGCGAAAGTTTTTTCATCCTGCGCGAAGAACAAACCGGCAGCGTCTTCGCTGTCCGCCATTCTGCGCGCACTACCAAGATCCGCTGTCAAGCGATCCATCGTTACGCCCCCTCATGCGACCCAATTCACCCCAGCTTCATGGTTATCATGGCGTGAATACAACAAAAAGTATGTCATGTTGGATGCAATTGGCAAACCTAAAAACATAATGGTCGTATTTGGGCCCGATCACTCACGCCGCGCGCGGAAAACCAGCAGGGCTGCGAGGAAGGTCGCGACTGCAGCCACAAGCATCGGCCAGAGGTGTCCGAAAACGAGACCGGCGGGCAAGTCCTTGAGGAAAATTCCTTCTGAAATCACGATCATATGGTGCGACGGGTTGATCGCCACCAGCGGCTGCAACCAGCCGGGCATGTTGTCGACCGGGCTGGCATAGCCCGAGAGCAGGATCAGCGGCACCGTCACAAAAAACATGCCGAGAAAAGCCTGCTGCTGGTTGCCGGCGAGGCATGAAATCATCAGCCCGAGGCCGACCAGCGACATCGTGTAAATGACGATTGCGAGTAACAGCAGCCCCGCCGACCCGGTCAATGGCACCCCATAGAACGTCGGGATCATCGCGACGAACAGCAGCGCATTGGCCAGCCCGGCCAGAAACGCCGGCGTGATTTTACCGAGCAGGATCTCCCACGGGTGCAGCGGCAGGATCATAAGTTCGTCATAAGTCCCGAACTCGCGTTCGCGCGCCACCGATTGGGCCGAGACCGACAGCACCAGCACGGCAGTGATGACCGCGATCATGCTGGGCATGGTGAACCACAGATAATCGAGGTTTGGATTGTACCAGTGCCGCACCAGCACTTGCGGCGCCGAACGACCCGCGGGCGGCGCGCGGGCAGCGGGCCTGACCGTGGCCCCGACCCGCGCCACTACCGTTTCCAGATAGCCGCCAACGATCTGAGAGGCGTTGCTCCGGC
Source organism: Sphingomonadales bacterium (assembly GCA_038256425.1). Lineage (GTDB taxonomy): Bacteria > Pseudomonadota > Alphaproteobacteria > Sphingomonadales > Sphingomonadaceae > Novosphingobium. Next base: position 9,124 of record JBBSKI010000048.1, on the reverse strand, counting down.
GCCCGTCGAGCAGGGCCTGGACCTCGCCGCCGCGCCCCGCGGCGATATCCGCCGACAGCCGTTGCGGCACGATCAGCCCGGCGATGATTTCGCGGTGGGCAATGGCCTCATCGAGTGCCGCTTCGCTGGGATAGAGCACGAGGCGCCGCACATTGGGGCTGCCGTCCAGCGCAGCGACCAGTTGCTCCGCCACGCGCCCGCCATCGCGGTCGACCAGACCGATTTCGATGCTGCTGACCTCAAGCGTCGTCGCGAAGCCGAACAGCGCGAGCTGGATGATCGGCGAGGCAATCAGCGTGACCCGCGCGCGCTGATCGAGCAGCACGACCTTGAGTTCCTTGAGCGCGAGCGCCCCCAGTCGTCCCAGCCGGCCCCAGCCCCGCGTCCGGCCGATCACGCTATCGTCCGCCCGATCGAGCGGGTCACGCGGTAGAAGAAAAACCCGCCGATCCCCAGCATGATCGCCGCATTGGGCAGGAACATCGCCCACAGATCGCCGACCAGGAACACGCTTTGCAGACTGGGGATCAGGTAGCGGGCGGGGACGATGTAGGAGATGTATTGGATCGCCACCGGCATCGAATCGATCTCGAACAGGAAGCCCGACAGCAACAGTGAGGGCATGAACCCCGAAAGCAGCGCGAACTGGGTCGAGACGAACTGACTGCGGGTAGCCGCCGATATCAACAGCCCCTGCCCCAGCACCGCCGCCAGAAAAGTCGATGAAATCAGCAGCAACGCGGGAAACGAGCCCTTGAACGGCAAGTCGTAGGCAAGAACCGCCACCGCCACACAAACGGCGGTCGAGGCGAGGCCCAGGACAAAATAGGGCAGCACTTTGGCCGCCACCAGCGCGGGGATCGAGACCGGCGAGGCAAGCAGGCCTTCCATCGTCCCGCGCTCGTATTCGCGCGCCATGATGAGGGCGGTCAGCATCGTCCCGATCATCGCCATGACGATCGCGATCGCACCGGGCACAAGGGTGTAGCGGCTCTGCAAACCCGGATTGTAGCGATAGCGGGGGTTCAGCGTGAGTGGAGCGACCGCGACCGCGCCCCGTTCGGCCAGTCGCGCCGCGCTCCACTGCGCCAGCAGCCCGCGCGCGTGCCCGGCGACGAAAGCCGCGGTGTTGGGCTGCGCGCCGTCGGTAATGACCTGGATGTCGCGTGGCTTGCCCGCCGCCAGGCCCGCGCCGAACCCTTCGGGAATGACCACGATCCCGCGCACCCGATCCTCGAGCAGGGCCTGGCGAAGCGGGGCGATTTCAACCATTTCGGTCACCGCGAAATAGCGGTTGCGCGCGAAGGTCGCCGCCAGATCGCGAGAGGCGGCACTGCGGTCGCGGTCGACCAGTCCGGTGCGCGTGGCGCTGGTATCGAGGCTGACCGCGCTGCCGAACAGAAACATCAATAGCAGCGGCAGGACCACCACCAGCCCGATGGTCGAAGGATCGCGCCAGATCTGCGCCCACTCCTTGATAAGGATGGCGAATGCACCGCCGCGGGGATCGAGCCGGGTCATGCAGCCCGCGCCGTTTCGGCCAAAGCCCGGCGCTCGCGCTGGTCGGCGATCAGCGCGATGAAGGCATCCTCAAGCGTCGCCCCGGCAGTGCGCTTGGCTACGGCTTGCTGCTTGAGTTCGTCTGGCGTTCCATGCGCGATCGGTTCGGCCTGGCTGATCAGCAGCAGCCGGTCGCACATCTCGGCCTCGTCCATGAAATGGGTGGTGACGAGCACTGCGACCCCGCGCGCGGCGATGGCATTGATATGGTGCCAGAATTCGCGCCGGGCGAGCGGATCGATGCCCGAGGTGGGCTCATCGAGAAACAGCACCCGGGGCCCGTGGAGCACGGCGGCGGCGAGCGCGAGGCGCTGCTTCACCCCCAGCGGCAGTGTGCCCGAACCGAGCTTCCAGAATGGCCCGAGCGCAAGGTTTTCGACCGCCCGCTCGATCGCCTCGCGAGCGGTGCCACCCGTCAGGCCATAGGCCCCCGCCACGAACCGGAGATTGGCCGCGAGCGTCAGATCGGCATAGAGCGAGAATTTCTGCGGCATGTAACCCAGCGCCTGTCGCACCTCTGCGGCGGCGGTCGTCAGATCGTACCCCGCGACCCGTCCAGTCCCGGCGCTGGGCTTGGCAAGTCCGCAAAGCATCCGGAAGGTGGTCGACTTGCCCGCGCCGTTGGGACCGAGCAGCCCGAACACCTCGCCCGGTGCGACCGTGAAGCTCACCTCGCGGGCAGCGACGAAATCGCCATAGCGCTTGGTCAACGACAGCGCCTCGATCGCGGGCGGATCACCCGGTGCGGGTTGGACCTCGGCAAAACCGGCCGCGACGGCGCTGGGCCCGAGCACGGAGCCGTCATCGAGCAGCCAGGCGAAGCCGTCGTCGGCATGGGGGCGGCGGGAACGCCACTGGGTGCCATCGGTGCTGGGCGGCTGGTCGGCGGCCGAGCGCAGCGCGACGCGAACCTCGCCGCCATCGATCCGCCCGGCGATGGTGCCGGGATGTTCGAGCGCGCTGCGCAGCACTGCGCGGCGCATCGCGGGAGCGGCAGCGCGACTCCAGCACCGCCCGGCGGCGAACCGCGCAAGCCCCTCGGGCGGGCCGTAATGCACACGGCGGCCCTCGTGCAGCACGAGTATCTCGTCGCATTGCTCGGCGTCCTCGAGCACGCTGGTGGCCCAGACGATTGCGGTCTCGGGCCCGGCAAGTTCGCGCGCGAGCTGCCAGATTTCGCGCCGCGACAGCGGATCGACCCCGACCGAGGGCTCATCGAGCAGCATCAGCGGGGGCGCGGCAGCGACCGCGCAGGCCATCGCCAGCTTTTGCCGCATCCCGCCCGAAAGACGCCCCGCCGCACGTTTGGTGAAATCGGCCAGCCCGGTCAGGCGCAGCAGGTGCGCGATCCGCTCCTCGTACAGCACGGGTGCCAGCCCGCGCAGCCGGGCGTAAAGCGCCAGGTTCTGGGCGACCGAGAGTTCCGAATAAAGCGCGCCGCCCTGCGGCATGTAGCCGACTTTCGCGCGGTCGATCGCCGCGACGGGGTGCCCCAGAACCTCGACCGTCCCTGCATCCGGCTCGACCAGCCCGGCGCATATCCGCAGCAAGGTCGTTTTTCCGGCCGCATCGGGTCCGACGAGGCCCAGGATCCGGCCTTGCGCCAGTTCGAAGGAAACGCCTTGCAGCGCCTCGACCGGCGATGCGCCGCGTCCCGACGGGGCGAAGCTCTTGGTAACACTGTCGAGATGGAGAACCTGCGCCATCGCCTCAGCCCAGGCGCCGGGGTTGCGCTTTCACTTGGCCCCGCCATCCAGCGTAACGGTAACCGGCTGGCCCTGTCGCAGCTCGCCCTTGGGGTCGCTGACGGTCAGCCGCAGGCGATAGACCAGATCGGTGCGCTGGTCCTCGGTCTGCACGGTACGCGGAGTGAATTCGGCAACTGGCGCAATAAAGCCGATGGTTGCCGGCCAGGATCGCTTCGCGCCGTCGGCGTGGACCGTCACTTTCATGCCCGGACGGACCTTTGGCAGGTCGGGCTCGGCGACATAGGCACGTACCCGCACCGGCTGGGTCAGAGCTAGGGTATAGACGATTTCGCCCGGCTGGACGATCGCCCCCGCCTCTCGCACCCGGGTCAACACCTGCCCACTGCTTGGCGCAAGCAGCACCGCATCGGACAAATCGGTCTGGATCGCGCGGCGTTCGGCCTGAACCACGTCTGCCTCGGCCCGGGTCGCGGCGCGATCCTCGCGCCTCGTGCCTTCGCGCATCAGCGAAAGCGCCGCGCGGGCCGATTCCGCGCGGGCGCGAGCGGCGATCAGCGAAGCTTCGCTCGCCTCGAAATCCGCCTTCGAGATAAACCCCTCGGCGAGCAGCGCGCGGCGGCGATCGTGCTGGCGGCGGGCCTCGCCTTGCTGGGCCTCGGCATCGATCAGCGCGGCCTGGGCGACGCGGACGTCCTGCGGGCGGTTACCGCTGGCGTCCTTGTCGACCATTGCGGCAGCGGCTGCGGCGCGGGCATCGGCCCCGGCCAGCCGGTCGCGCAGCGGGGTCTGGTCGAGCCGCGCCAATTTCTGCCCGGCGCTAACCGGGTCGCCCTCATCGACCAACAACTCGGAAATGCGCCCACCGACGCGAAAGCCCAGTTCGACTTCGCGAATTTCGACGTTGCCATAGAGACGGGTCGGCGCATCCTCGCCCTCGCCCCACCACGCAAAATACCGGCCCACGAAAAACAGCGCCACCAGCGCCAGCCCAACACCCAGCCCAATTCGCAACGATCGCCTGCTGCCCGCTTTCACTCGCGACCCCCCCCTCCGCCGCACCTTCGCATTATTGCATTACAGTGCGCCGTGGCGCTCTGCTAACCCAAGGAAGCCGCGAGGCAAAGGGTGCAGTGTCCGGTAATGCCGGGTTTCAAGTTACGCCCAATCGAACCAGCGATCGCTCGAGCATCAGCAACTGCCAGATCAGCCGCGCATGATCGCTTCGTCCGGCAATATGCGCCTCGACGAGTTCGCGCAGCCGGGCGCCTTCGAACCAGCCGGTGCGGGCGAGCGCGCCGCTGGCCGCCACCTTGCGCGCCTCGCCCGCCAGCGGTCCGCGCAGCCAGGCCGAGATCGGCGTGACGAAGCCCATCTTGGGGCGGAACAGGATCTCGTCGGGGAGCGAACGGCGCATCACCTGCTTCATCAGCCATTTGCCCTGCCGCCCGCGCACGCGCATCCGCTCGGGCAGCGTCGCGGCGAATTCGACGAGACGGTGATCGAGCAGCGGCTCGCGCGCTTCCAGGCCGACCGCCATGCTGGTCCGGTCGACCTTGGTCAGGATATCGCCCGGCAGCCAGAACTTCAGGTCCGCATACTGTGCGCGGTCGAGCCCGGAGCGGGCGGGCGCGCCCTGCATCAGCGCGATCAGCGGCGCTTCTGCGCGATAGTCGCCGCGCAATTTGTGGAATGCGGGCGAATAGAGGCTATCGCGCAATTCGGGCGAGAGCACCGAAAGGGCCCGCGCATAACCCGCCTCGCTCCCCTCACCCAACGCCTGCAGCGTTGCCTTGGCGCGCAGTGGTCGCGGGGCCCAATCGGCCTTGGGATAGAGCCGCCCGGCGGTTCCGAACAGCGGGCCACGCAGTTTGGCGGGAAGCAGCGCGCGCATCTGGTCTTCGCGCAGCTGGAAGACCTGGCGGCGATACCCTGCCAGCGCCTCATCCGCCCCATCGCCCGAGAGCGCCACGGTGACATGCTCGCGCGCCAAGGCACAGACTCGCAGGGTCGGCAGCGCGGAGGCATCGGCGAACGGCTCGTCGAAGATGTCGGCAAGCCGGTCGATCTCGGCAAAGTCGCCGGGCGAAACCATCCGGGCGTGGTGATTTGTGGCGAACTTTTCCGCCACCATCCCAGCATAGGCGCTCTCGTCATAGCCCGAGACATCGAAGCCGATCGAGCAGGTCGTCACCGGCGCGCTGCTCGCTTCGGCCATCAGCGCGACCACGCTGGAGCTATCGACCCCGCCCGAAAGGAACGCGCCGAGAGGCACGTCGGCGGTCATCCGCGAGGTCACGCCCTCGCGCAGGTGGTGGAGCAGCCGCGCGCCCAGGTCGGCGGCGGAGCCTTTGCTACGTTCGGCGAAGCTGACGTCCCACCACTGCACCGGCGCAGCGGGCTCGGCATCGTGGCTCAGCAGGCGATAGTGCCCGGCCGGGAGTTTCTCGACACCGGCGAGGATCGAACGGTGATCGGGGACGTAACCCCAGGTCATGTAGTCCTCGACCGCCAGCGGGTCGATCTCGCGGCGCAGCAGCGGGTGCGCGAGCAGCGCCTTCAGCTCCGAACCGAAGGCCAGGCTGCCGTCGCTGAGCCGTGCGGTGAACAGCGGCTTCACCCCCAGCCGGTCGCGCGCGAGAAATAGCCGCCGGCTCGGCAGGTCGTAGAGTGCAAAGGCGAACATTCCCTGCAGGCGCGAGAGGCAATCCACCCCCCACTGCTGCCAGGCCGCCAGGATAACCTCGCTGTCGCCATCGGTGCGAAACACCGCACCGTGCCTGCCCAATTCGTCGCGCAGCTCGCGGAAGTTGTAGATCTCGCCGTTGAACACCAGCATCGCGCGCCCATCGGCAGAGGCCATCGGCTGCGGCGAGCCGGCCAGATCGATGATCGACAAGCGGCGATGGCCGAGCGCGACGCCGGGCGCGGTCCACACCCCGTGGCCATCGGGCCCACGATGCGCGATCGCCTGGCACATCGCCACGACCCGCGCCGGATCGACCGGCTTGGGCGTTCCGCAATGAAAGATACCTGCAATTCCGCACATGGTCGCGGGACCTAGCGGGAGGAAGCGATGTGGTCCATCCACGCGCCCGGCCCATCTTCCCCTTGGCCGGTCGCGCTCAGGAACCGGCGCATTGCGCGGGGTGCGGGATGGCCGGGGCGCTCCTCGGCGGACAGGATCAGTGCCGCGGTAGGCTGGGCGCGCAGCAGCAGCCGGTCGGCCGCGTTGGCCAGCTTGAGCTTTGCGTTGCTCCCGGTGATCAGCCCGCCGTTGCGATACCAGGTCGCGGCAACCCGCTCGACCTGCATACCATCCGTGTTTGGCGCGGCGAGCCGATCGACCTTGCTGCCAGCCAACGCCGGACCCGGCTCCGCCCAGGCCCAGCCGGTCTCGGGCATCCACGCGCCTTCGCCATAACCGCCTGCCTCGCGCCCCTCGGTCTGCCCGGCATAAAGCGCATAGGACACTTCGACCCGGTCGCCTGCCGCATTGGCGTAGCTGCCGAGCAACCGGTGATCGGCCCCGCCGTGGCGCGGCTGCCACCACACCTGCGGGACGTAATCGACGCGGGTCCAGCCGGGAACGTCGGGCAGCGCGATCCGCGCGGGAAGCGGCGCGGCGAGGCGCCCGGCAGCAGCGCTCCAGCCGATTGCGGCGAGTGCCAGCAAGGCCAGGCCGGCCAGAACGGTCTTACGCCGAACCGGCGCGAAAGCGAGGCGGGCGGAAGCGTTGATCGCGCTCGCATCGATCATCGGATCGTCGATCGCCCGGTCGAACCAGCGCCAGCCGAGCCCCAGCACCAGCACGATCACCACCGCGAAGAATATCCACCCGTAGAAGACATGATCGAACCCGGCGGCAAATTCGACGCCCTGATACTTCGAGATGAAGATCGTGCCCCAGGCACGCACCCCGTTGGCCAGCACCGGCACCGCCACGGCCACCGTCATGAAACCGAGGCGACGCTGCCAACTGCGGAAGCTGACGTTTGCCACCAGCGCCCCGAACGCGATCATCGCGATCAGGAACTTGACCCCCGAACAGGCCTCGGCGACCTTGAAATAGCCGAACGCCGTCGTGATGAAAACTCCTTCGAGCAGCGCCGGCACCCCGCTGACATCGAGCAGCGCCATGGTCATCTGCGCGGTAACGAGCTGGAGCATGGGCACCAGTTCCTCGCCGACCGGGACGAGGAACAGCATGTAGGCGAGCGGAAAGGCGAGACCCCAACCCACTCTTGGACCCAAAATCGCCAGCGCCGCGCCCTGCAACATGACCACCGCGCCGAGGTGGCGGGCAAGCGACAGTCCGGCGAACGATCCCGCGACCCACAGCAGCAGCGCCAGCCCGACCAGCACCAGCCCCGGCCACCACGCCTGGGGGGTCAGCCTGGCCAGCTCCCTTGCCCGCAGCGACACCAGCCAGGCGACAATAGCAGGGACGAGCAGGATGTGATTATAGGTCGAGATGTCCCACCACTGCGCCGCCATGTCGCGCCAATCGGACAGGAATAGCCCGATCAGCAGGGTCCAGGCGGCGGCGAGCCCAGCCAACGGCATCCGCCAGGCAGGCGGTAGCACCAGCGCGGTTGGCCAGGTCAGGCTGCGGCGAGACATTGCCTCAGGCGGCATGGCGCGCGTCCGCCTGCTTGAACCCGACAATGTCCGGCAACCCCGCCAGCATCGTCGGCCAGCTCTGGTTGACGAGGACGAAGCGTCGCGCCGTCGCGCCCATTTCGGCGCGGGTCTGGGGTGCTGCGATCAGCGTCAGCGCGCGCGCGGCGAGCCCCTCGTCGCTCGCTTCGATTGCCAGCTCGATCCCGTCGCGCGCCGCAATCCCGGTCGCAGCCTCGGGCGAGACGAGTACCGGACGGCGCATCGCCATCGCCTCGAGCACCTTGTTCTGCACCCCCCGCGCGATTTCGAGCGGCGCGACGACCAGATCGGCGGCAGCGAGCCACGGGCGCATGTCCTCGACCCGTCCCCGCACGCGGGTGTTCTGGACGCCTTCAAGCGCCATGACCGCAGGGGTCGGGCACCGCCCGACGATTTCGAACCGCGCCGCGGGCAGGTCGGCGCGGATCAGCGGCATAATCCGCATCGAAAACCGCACGACGGCGGCGACATTGGGCGGATAGTCCATCTGCCCCGAGAACAGCAGGGTCGGCCCCTCACCCGCTGTCAGTTCCGGCGCGGGGGCAACCGAGTCCGGATCGTAAAGCGCGCAGTCGATCCCGTTGCCGAGCGCCGCGACCAAAGCACCGGCCCGCGTCGCCGGATCGAGGCGCGAGCGGAACAGCTCGGCCTCTTCCGAGGTCACGAACAGGCTGAGATCGGCGCGGCGCGCGATCGCGGCCTCGTATCTCGCCAGAAGCCGTGCCTCGCGCGCGTAAATCGTTCGCATCGGCTGCGCGGCCTTGGCGGCATAGGCTTCGAACTTGGCCGAATCGACATCGACGAAATCCATCACCACCCGTCCGGCAAAGTTCGCCGGGATGTACTCCGCCATCTGCGAGGAGAACGCATAGATTGTGGCGATCGGGCGGTGCCTGAGCGTCTGGCCGACCCAGCGGCGTAGTTCAGCATCGGTAAAGGCGACGACGCTGACCGGCCGGCCCGTCACAAGCGCCTGCACCCCTGCCAGTGCGAGCGGCTTGCTGCGGCGCGCGAGGTGATAGGATCGCGCCACCGCTGCCAGTTCGGTCTGCGAACCGGCATCCGGCTCGCCATCGGCAAACGTTCCGACATGGACCGGGGCCAGCCGGGCCAATGCCTTGAGAATGTGGTGCGACCGGATCTTGTCCCCGCGATCGGGTGGAAACGGGATACGGTGCGCGAGGAACAGGATTTCG
>JBBSKI010000047.1:0-16890 GCA_038256425.1 Sphingomonadales bacterium | reverse complement strand
CGATCCCCGCGGCAGGTCGCCGCTCGGCAAAAGCTCCGCATCGCCGCCCCGAACCTGATCGCAGTGTCGAGCAAGCCCGACAGTTCCATCGCGTAGGCAATGACACACAGCGAGGCGAGCGCGATCAGTGCGGGGCTGGCGAAGGCACTTTCGATCTCGACGGGTCAGACCACGCCGCTCGCCAGCAGCGCGGCCGTCCCGCTGAGCGCCACCACATCGGCGCGCACCTTGTCGAAGATCAACGCGGCGATGATGGCGACCAAGACCGCCAGGGTTATCAGTTGGTCGTTGGTCACCGCCGGCGGATGCGTCCTCTATTTATGCGCCGCCCCTCGCTAGGGGCCGAAGGTGCGCTGCCACCAGCCACTGCGACGTGGCGCGGATTCGTCGCCTTCCGCTTCGACGCTGCCTGCCGGAGCTAGCTCGCTTTCGCCAGCTTCGGGCACGGTTATCGGTGCAGCGGGTTCGACCGGTTCGGCAACCGGCGCGGCCTTCTTGCGGCTACGCGGCTTCTTCGCGGGTTCCGCCACGTTTTCAGCCGACGCTTCTGCCGGGGCTTCTGCCGGAGCTTCTGCCGAGGCTTCGACCGGGGCTTCGGCTGGCGCAGCTTCGACAACCGTGTCACCGGCTGGCTCGGCCTTCTTGCGTGAACGACGGACGCCCTTGGCCGGAGCCGGGGCGGCCGTTGCTGCGGCTGCGGGTTCAGCCTGCTCCGGCACCTCTTCTGCTCCGACTGCCGTGTCGCCCGCTGCTACATCCTCGGACCCGACGACCTTGCGCGCGCGGCTGCGGCGCTTGGGCTTTTCGGGCTGGGCATCTGCGACCACCTCTGCAGCAGGATCGGAAGCCGCCACGGTGACTTCCGCGTCACCACCGTCTGCGCCAGCTTCACCGGACTGACCTTCGCCATCTTCGGTCTGGCCGTCCTCGTTGCCTTCTTCGCGGTTGCGACCACCACGGCGGCGACGGCTGCGGCGGCGGCGCTTGCGCGGCTCATCGCCATTGCCGTCGGTTTCGCCGCCGGCGCGTTCGGCTTCATCTTCGCCCTCGCCGGCCTCGGCTTCATCGCCTTCGACACGCTCTTCGTCGTCGTCGTCCGATGCTGCCTGCGGGGCATCGCCGCGTTCGCCGTCCCGCTCGCGGCCGCGTCCGCCACGGCGGCGCTTGCGGCGCTTGCGGCCATCGCCGCGTTCCTCGTCGCCTTCGCCGCGCGAACTTTCGCCCCGTCCGGCTTCGCTGCGGGACGCCTGACGGTCCTCGCCGACGCCATCCTCATCCTCGGCTTCGTCGGCGGCATATTCCTCGTCATCGAGATCGTCGGGCTCGGGCTCGGCGATCGGTTCGAAGCGGGGGACGAATTCGGGCCTCGGACCGGACGAACCGACCCGCATCTTGGCGCCTTCGTTCTCACCCTCGGGCAGCACTTCGACCCGCACGCCATAGCGCTCCTCGATCTCACCGAGATCGAAACGCTTGGCGTTGAGCAGGTAGATCGCCGCTTCCTGGCTGGCATAGAGCGAGATGACCGAGCCCTTGCCCTTGGCGGCTTCGTCCTCGATCAGGCGAAGCGCTGAAAGGCCGGCGCTCGATGCAGTGCGGACCAGGCCCGAACCGTCGCAATGCGGGCACGAGCGGGTGGTCGCTTCGAGCACCCCGGTGCGGAGCCGCTGGCGGCTCATCTCCATCAGGCCGAAGCTCGAGATGCGGCCGATCTGGATGCGCGCGCGATCGTTGCGGAGCGCATCCTTCATGCACTTCTCGACCTTGCGGACGTTGGCGCCGTATTCCATGTCGATGAAATCGATCACCACCAGCCCGGCCATGTCGCGCAGGCGCAACTGGCGGGCGATTTCACGCGCGGCCTCGAGGTTGGTGTTGAGCGCGGTTGCCTCGATCCCGTGCTCCTTGGTCGAACGGCCCGAGTTGATGTCGATCGAGACCAGCGCCTCGGTCGGGTTGATCACGAGGTAGCCGCCCGATTTGAGCTGGACGACCGGATCGTACATCGCGGTCAACTGGTCCTCCGCGCCATAGCGCTGATACAGCGGGACCGGGTCGGCATACTGTTTCACCCGCCGTGCATGGCTGGGCATCAGCAGCTTCATGAATTCCCTGGCTGCGCGATAGCCGTCGTCGCCTTCGACAACGACCTCCTCGATCTCCTTGTTATAGATGTCGCGGATCGCACGCTTGATCAGATCGCTGTCCGAATGGATCAGCGCCGGGGCCGACGACTTGAGCGTGGTTTCGCGGATTTCGTCCCACAACCGCGCGAGGTAATCGAAGTCGCGCTTGATCTCTGGCTTGGTCCGGCTGAGCCCGGCGGTGCGGACGATGCAGCCCATCGACTTGGGCAGGCTCATTTCCGAAATGATGGATTTCAGCCGCTTGCGGTCGGCTGCACTGGAAATCTTACGCGAAATTCCGCCGCCGTGGCTCGAATTGGGCATCAGCACGCAATATCGGCCCGCGAGGCTGAGGTAGGTGGTCAGCGCCGCGCCCTTGTTGCCGCGTTCTTCCTTGACGACCTGGACCAGCAGCACCTGGCGGCGCTGGATGACATCCTGGATCTTGTAGCGGCGGCGCAGCGCCATGCGCTTGTCGCGCAGATCGTCGGCGGCCTTGGCCTGCGACCGGCCACCCTGACGGCGCCCGCGCCCGCGTCCGCGTTGCGGGGCAGAACCTTCGCCATTGGTGTCGTCGTCGCCGCGTGCTTCGCCCCGATCTTCGTCTGCGGACTCGCTTTCGGCCGCTTCATCCTCGTCGTCGGTAACCTTGCCGCCTTCGATCGTCGCAATCTCATCCTCGCCATCGACTTCCAGCACACCGTCTTCGCCGACGAAATCTTCGGTCAACGCTTCTGAGGTTTCGTCGTCATCATGGTGATGATCATCGTGGTCGTCGTAGTCACCGTCGTCGCCATCGGCTTCCTCGGCGGCGCGCAGGGCGGCCTCTTCCTCGGCGTGGGCGGCTTCCTCGGCGAGCAGCGCCTCGCGGTCCTGCTTGGGGATCTGGTAATAGTCGGGGTGGATCTCGCTGAAGGCGAGGAACCCGTGGCGATTTCCCCCAAAGTCGACGAACGCCGCCTGGAGCGACGGTTCGACGCGGGTTACTTTCGCGAGATAGATATTGCCCTTGATCTGCTTGTGATCGGCAGATTCAAAGTCGAATTCCTCAATCCGGTTGCCCTTGAGCACCGCCACCCGGGTTTCCTCGTGGTGGCGCGCGTCGATCAGCATGCGCGTGGTCATGATAGTGTCTCCTGGCGCGCGGCGGGCTGTGTTGCCACCGGCCGGCGGCGCGCTGATATCTCAAGTTGAGAGGTTGGGTTGCGGCACGGCGCGCGACGGGCAGGGCCCGCAGCTTCGTCCCCATAAGGGTCAGGGCCGTGCTAGTTGGGATGCCGGTGCACAGCGCGAAGGCTGCACCGCCCGGCGACGGTTCGTGCGGGCCAGTATTTGGCGTGCCAGTACTCGGCGTGGCTGCGATCGATGAAACGCGCGGGTAATTTGCGCGAATGCCGCAGCACGCGAGCAGCGCCGCCGGTCGGGGGACCGGCGAGGTTGCAGACGGCGAACGGCTTTTCATGGATTGCATCAACCTGGAAATATTCTCCGGAGCAGATAGCCCGGATGCGGTGCCCCGGCCGGCCCATCGATCCGTGCCGACAATCCCTTGCAGGGTTCGAAGGCGACAGATCGGGGACAACCGGCCCCGCAATCACTCCGCTAGCAAAGCAAGTCCCTGACGGCAACCGAAACCACGGGAACCAATCTCGGAGCGTGTCAATTAACGCTGGACCGCCGCGCGGCGCGGACTGCATAGCTTCCGGCGGCCATGCTGACCGTTATTGCAATTCTTACCGCACACCTGATCGAGCCCGTCGGCTGGCAGATGACCGGTCGCGCCCGCAACCGCGATTATGTCGTGCGGTTCGAACTTCCTCCGGCCGAGCCAGAAATCGGCTTGCCGCAAATCGACGGGCCCGATGATGCCAGCCGCCCGCTGGTAGTGATCGATCCGGGACATGGTGGCCATGATCCGGGGGCTAGCGGGCCAGGGGGCCTCAAGGAAGCACGGCTGACCCTGACCCTCGCGCGCGCCTTGCGCGATGAACTGGTCAAGCGGGGCGGGGTGCGCGTGGCGCTAACCCGCGACAGCGATCGCTACCTGGTGCTGGCCGAACGCTTTGGCATTGCCCGGCGGCTCAACGCCGACCTGTTCATTTCGATCCATGCCGACGCCGCTACCGATGACAGCGCGCGGGGCGCCACGATCTATACATTGGGCGAACAGGCCACAGACGCCGCGGCGGCGCGGATTGCAGCACGCGAAAACCGTGCCGACACGGTCAACGGAGTGGTGTTGGGCGAGCAGCCGGGCGGTGTCGCGGCCATCCTCCTCGACTTGTCGCGCCGCACCACGGCCGAACGCTCCGATCTGTTCGCCGCCTTGATCCTGCGCGAGGCCGGCAGCTCACTCCAGTTCCGCCGAGAACCACGCAAGAGCGCCGCATTCGTCGTGCTGAAGTCTCCCGACGTCCCCTCGATCCTGTTTGAGGCGGGCTATATCAGCAACGCCGATGACGCGCAGCGGATGCTGGGACCGGCGGCGCAGAGCAGCTTTGCGCGCGCGTTCTCGCGGGCAACCGAGGCCTATTTTGCCCGGGTGCGCCCGCCGACCTGATCTTGGGCCTCGTTGCCAACCCGGACGGCGTTGCAGCGGGCGCGGTGCCCGCCTATAGCGCGCGCAACATGGTCGAAACCAGCGCTGCTTCGCATATTCGCTACCGCATCCGCCGCGACTCGGGCCGCGGCCTTGCGTGGATTGGTGAGAGTTACCGATCGAGCAAGCGGTTCCGCTATGCGGTGCAGGGGGCCGGGTTCCTGCTGCTGGCGTGGCTGATACTGTCGCTGATGCTGACGCGCGACCTGCCTTCGGCCGACAAGCTGCTGACCTATGAGCCGCCGCTGCCGACCATGGTGCGCGGGGTCGATGGCGAGATTGTGGACAGTTACGCGCGCGAACGGCGCGTCCAGCTGCGTTTCGCCGACTTTCCCCCGCGCGTCTACAACGCCTTCCTCGCCGCGGAGGACAAGACCTTCTGGAGCCATGGCGGTATCGATTACACCGGGCTGGTCGGCGCGGTGTTCGACTATGCCAGCAAGCTGGGCTCGGGCGAGCGGGCAAAGGGCGGTTCGACGATTACCCAGCAAGTCGCCAAGAATATCCTGCTGGGCGACGAGTACTCGATCACCCGCAAGCTCAGGGAAATGGTGCTGGCGCGCAGGATCGAGGGGGTGCTGAACAAGGAGCAGATCCTCGAGCTGTACCTCAACGAGATCCCGCTGGGTCGCCAGAGTTTCGGGGTTCAGGCCGCGAGCCGCGCCTATTACGACAAGGACGTCAAGGATCTGGCGTTGCATGAGGCGGCGTTCCTGGCGATCCTGCCCAAGGCGCCCGAACGTTATGGCCGCGCCAAGAACGCCGGAATCGCGATGACGCGGCGAAATTTCGTGCTCGATCAAATGACCGACAACGAATTCTTGACGCCTGCCCAGGCCGCGGCCGCCAAGGCGATGCCGCTGGGGCTGATCCCTCGCCGCAGCGAAGGCAAGACTGCGGACGCAGGCTATTTCCTGGAGGAGGTGCGACGCCAGTTGATCGAACAGTACGGCGAAAAGGGCGAGGAGGGGCCCAACAGCGTCTACGCCGGGGGTCTGTGGGTGCGCACTTCGCTCGATCCCGAACTGCAGGACGCGGCCCGTGATTCACTCCGCGCGGGTCTGCTGCGCTACGCAGCGGGCAAGGGCTGGTCGGGGCCGATCGCCACGATAAACCTCGCGGACGGCAATTGGCAGACCCAGCTGATCGTCTCGAACCTGGGTATCCGCTATAAGGACTGGCGGGTAGGCGTCGTGACCGAGCGCGACGGACCCAACGCGCGCATCGGCTTTACCGATGGCAAGACGTTCCGCCTCGAAGGCTTGCCTGACAAATTGCGCGCCGGCGATGTGATCGCGGCCGCGCCCAACGGCAGCGCCCGCTGGGCGGTCCGCACGATCCCCGAGATCGGCGGCGGCATGGTGATCGAGAACCCGCACAGCGGCCGGGTATTGGCAATGCAGGGCGGCTTCGATTCGCGGCTTGGATCGTTCAATCGGGCCACGCAGGCCGATCGGCAGCCGGGCTCCGCGATCAAGCCGTTTGTCTATGCGGCCGGGCTCGATCAGGGCCTGACCCCGGCCTCGATGATCGTCGATGGGACGTTCTGCGTCTACCAGGGCTCGGTCCTGGGCGAGAAGTGCTTCCGCAACTTCGACGGGGGCCGTGGCGGCGAGCACACGATGCGCTGGGGGCTGGAGCAATCACGCAACCTGATGACGATCCGAATCGCCAACGACAGCGGCATCGAAAACGTCGTCGGCACGATCAAGCGGATGGGGGTCGGCGATTACGAGCCATATCTGTCGATGGCGCTGGGTGCGGGCGACACCACGGTGCTCAAGCTGGTCAACGCCTATGCGGCACTGGTTAACCATGGACGGCTCAATCAGCCGACGCTGATCGATTACATTCAGAACCGCAATGGCAAGGTGATCTGGCGCGCGGGCAACCGCACCTGCTCGGCCTGCAAGATGGCGCAGTGGGATGGCAAGCCGATGCCGCGGTTCCGCGCGACCGGCGTGCAGCGGATGGACCCGCGAACCGCTTATCAGACCGTCCACATGCTCGAAGGTGTGGTCCAGCGTGGCACTGCGACCGTCCTGCGCGATCTCAACCTGCCGATGTTCGGCAAGACCGGAACGACCACGGGGCCGACCAACGTGTGGTTCGTCGGCGGCACGCCCGACATGGTGGCCGGGGTCTACATGGGCTTCGACAAGCCCCGCTCAATGGGTGGTTATGCGCAAGGCGGGCGGCTTGCCGCGCCGATCTTCAAGCAGTTTGTTCAGGAAACCCGCAAGCGTTGGGAAGACGTGCCGTTCCGTGCCCCCGCGGGCGTGCGAATGGTCCGGGTCGATCGGGTCTCCGGTCGCAAGGTCTTTGCCGGCACCCCGGGCGAGGACCCCAAGTCGTCGATCATCTGGGAGGCGTTCAAGCCGGATACCGAACCGCGCCGGACGATCCGCCAGGACGAGATCGATTCCAAGGCGCGCGTCCTCGCCGCGCTTGAACAGGCCCGCACCGCGCGGCGGGGCGCAGCCGCCACATCGAAAAGCAATGCAGCGCAGAGTGACTTCGTCGAGGAGCAGGGCGGGATCTATTGACTGGTCCACTCGGACATGGACTACAAAGATCACGCCAAACTGACGCTCGCTGCGGTCAAGGGGCTGAGGGCCAAGAAGAAGGCATAAACCGCCTCCCACTCCGGGCCCAAACTTTACAACCTGGCCACCCCCGCCTAGCGGGTCGCAAAGCACACTGGAGTTGCAAGTCATGCGTGCCGAGGGGCAGGCTCATATCGAGCGCATCGAAGCCGCGCTGGCGCTGGTCCGCAAGTTCCTCGATTGGGACCGCGCGCTGCGCCGCCTCGACGAGTTGAACGCGCGGGTCGAGGATCCGAAATTGTGGGACCGGCCCAAGGACGCCGAGGCGGTGATGCGCGAGCGGCGCCGTCTCGAAGCCGCGGTCGGTACGGTCAAGACCATTGCCGCCGAAATGGCCGACGCGATCGAATTCGTCGATCTGGGCGAGGCCGAGGGCGATGACGCGGTCGTGGCCGAGGGTCTTGCCAGCCTTGCGGCGCTGGCCGCCCGGGCCGATGCGGACAAGGTGCAGGCGCTGCTGGCGGGCGAGGCCGACGCCAACGACGCCTACCTCGAGGTCCATGCCGGCGCAGGCGGGACCGAAAGCCAGGACTGGGCCGAAATGCTCCAGCGAATGTATGCCCGCTGGGCCGAGCGGCACGGCTACAAGGTGGAACTGGTCGATTATCACGCGGGTGAGCAGGCCGGAATCAAATCGGTCACGCTGCATATCAAGGGCGAAAACGCCTATGGCTATGCCAAGACCGAGAGCGGGGTCCACCGGCTGGTGCGGATCAGCCCCTATGACAGTTCGGCGCGCCGCCACACCAGTTTTTCCAGCGTCTGGGTCTATCCTGTCATCGACGACGACATCGACATCGAGATCAAGGAAAGCGACCTCAAGATCGATACGTACCGGGCGTCGGGCGCGGGCGGCCAGCACGTCAACACCACCGATTCGGCGGTGCGGATCACGCACATCCCCTCGGGCATCATCGTCGCCAGCCAGAACGACCGGAGCCAGCACAAGAACCGCGCGACCGCGATGGGAATGCTCAAATCGCGGATGTACGAGGCCGAACTGGCCCGCCGCGAGGTCGAGGCGAGCGGCGAATACCAGGCCAAGACCGAAATCGGCTGGGGACACCAGATCCGCAGCTATGTCCTCCAGCCCTATCAGTTGGTCAAGGACCTGCGTACCGGGGTTACCTCGACCGCGCCCGCCGACGTGCTCGACGGAGATCTCGATGCCTTCATGGCCGCCGCGCTGTCGCAGAAAGTGACCGGCGAAAAGGTTACTGTGGAGGACGTCGATTGACCAGGATCGTGGAATTTGGGCTCGCGCCAATACTGATGTTGGCGCTGGCCGGGTGCGGCATGAGCGGAACCGCCGAGCGCACCGATAGCTCGCGCGAGTTTCCCGCCGCGCACCGCCCGGTCTCCGAGCTGGGTGCCAACAGCGTTTCGACCGAGGAAGCCCGCGACGATCGCAACGAGGCCAATACCGTGATGGACCTTGCCAAGATCGCGCCCGGCACCACCGTGGCCGACCTCGGCGCGGGCGACGGTTATTACACCGTGCGGCTGGCGGCGCGGGTCGGGGCCAAGGGCCGGGTGCTGGCGCAGGACATCGACGCCAAGGCGCTCGAAGGCCTGGCCCAGCGGATCGAGCGCGAGCGCCTCGAGAATGTCTCGATAAAGCGCGGCAAGGCCGACGATGCCGGGCTGCCCGCCAACAGCTTCGACCGCATTTTCATGGTCCACATGTACCACGAGGTCGCCGAACCCTATGCCTTCCTGTGGCGGCTCCAGCCGGCGCTGAAAAAGGGCGGGCAGGTGGTGGTGGTGGACCGCGACCGGCCGACCGATCAGCACGGGATCGCCCCGTTGCTGTTGCAGTGCGAATTCGAGGCGGTGGGCTTTCGTCTGGTCGAATTTGTCCGTAAACCTGAAATTGCGGGGTATTATGCCTCGTTCGAACCCGATGGCCAGCCTCGCCCGGAGCCCGGCGCAATCCTGCCGTGCAAGATGAACAAGGGCGAAGTGACCATAGGTTAATACTGGCGGTTGAATACTGCCCCCGGATAGGCCGCGCAAAGGGACAAGATGTCGGATTTCAAGGGCCTCAAGCCCATAATGTACGGTGGCCGCGAAGTGTGGCCGCTGGTCGAGGGCGGCAAGGGCGTCTCGGCCACCAATCACATGAGTTCGGGTGCCTGGGCGGCAGCCGGCGGGATCGGCACGGTCAGTGCGGTCAACGCCGACAGTTACGATGCCGAGGGCAAGATCGTCCCGCAGGTCTACGAGCAGCTGACCCGCAAGGAGCGGCACGAGCAGTTGATCCGCTTCGGGATCGACGGTGCGGTGGCGCAGGTTCGCCGCGCGCATGAAATGTCGAATGGGCAGGGCGCGATCAATATCAACGTGCTGTGGGAAATGGGCGGCGCGCAGCCGATCCTCGAAGGCGTGCTCGAGCAGACCCGCGGGATGATCACCGGGGTCACCTGCGGCGCGGGGATGCCTTACAAGCTCAGCGAGATCGCGCAGCGTTACAACGTCAACTACCTGCCGATCATCAGCTCGGCGCGCGCTTTCCGGGCGTTGTGGAAGCGGGCCTACAGCAAGGTGCCCGATCTGCTCGGCGCGGTGGTCTATGAAGACCCGTGGCTGGCGGGCGGGCACAATGGCCTGTCCAACGCCGAAGACCCGCTCAAGCCCGAGGATCCCTATCCCCGGGTCAAGGCGCTGCGCGACACGATGCGGACCGAGGGCGTGCCGGATTCGGTGCCGATCGTGATGGCGGGCGGGGTGTGGTTCCTGCGCGAATGGGACAACTGGATCGACAATCCCGAGCTTGGCCAGATCGCCTTCCAGTTCGGCACGCGGCCCCTGCTGACCGAGGAGAGCCCGATCCCGCAGGGTTGGAAGGATGCGCTGCGCGAGCTTGAGCCGGGCGACGTGCTGCTCCACAAGTTCTCGCCGACGGGGTTTTATTCCTCGGCGGTCCGCACCCGGTTCCTGCGCAGCCTCGAGGCGCGCTCCGAACGGCAGATCCCGTTCTCTCGGGTCGAAGCGGGCGAACACACGGTGCAGCTCGACGTGGGGGTCAAGGGCAAGAATTTCTGGGTCGCGCCCAAGGATCGCGATCGCGCACGCGGCTGGGTCACGCAAGGTTTCGCGCACGCACTGCGCACCCCGGACGATACCGTCATCTTCGTCGCGCTGCCTGAACGCGAAATGATCCAGCAGGACCAGAAAGACTGCATGGGCTGTCTCTCGCACTGCGGCTTTTCGTCGTGGAAGGATCACGACGACTACACCACCGGCCGCCTCGCCGATCCGCGCAGCTTCTGCATCCAGAAGACCTTGCAGGATATCGCGCACGGCGGCCCGGTCGAAGATAACCTGATGTTCGCAGGCCATGCGGCGTACCGGTTCAAGCAGGACCCGTTCTATTCGAACAACTTCACGCCGAGCGTGAAGCAACTGGTGGACAGGATCCTGACGGGGGATTGAGGGACGGCTGACTGGTTGCCGGTCTGCGGCCATAGCTGGATTCAGGAGAGGTCTGGGCACCTCACGCTTTGCCGCGCTGCGCAATGGGAGGTTGTGGTCGTGACGCCGGCAAGTATATCTTCGCGACGGCGTCTCCGCCCGATGGGTGCGAGCGCCAGGAGGTGAGCGCGATGGCTAGGAAAACTACAAAGGCTGACGGTGCCAAGTTACAACCGGACGAACTCGAGTCGACCAAGCCCCAATCAACCAAGCCCGAACCCGCCAAGCCCAAAGCAGCGAAACCGAAGCCAGCGAAACCAAAGCCAGCCAAGCCCAGGCCCCCGACATCCACCGCTCGGGTCGCAAAAGTTACCCCGGCCAAAGCCAAGCCTTCGGCCAAGAAAGCTTCGGGCAGACCGCGCAAACAAGCTGCCAAACCCGAAACCCTTTCCGCCCTGATTGCATCGCTTTACGAGACTGCAACAGAGATAGTCGCCGATCGTCTCCAGCCGTCGATCGACCAGATAAAGGCGCTCGCGCGGGCAGTGATCGGACAGGCGGAGAAAAAGGCGCGAAAGGCGCAGGCGAAAGCTGCCAAGGCGACAGGGAACAAGAGTAAGACCGCCAAGACCCCTGCCACCTCTCCAAAGACGGCCAAGTCTAAACCGAGTAAATAGCAGGGCGCGGTTTCGGTCGGTAGTCAGGTGAGACCGTCGCCCGCGAACCATGGCGCGGCGTGCAAATGGATAGCGTTTGTTTTGTCTAGGGCAAAGCTGTCGGCGCGAATTGTATATTTCCGCCACCCAAGGTTGAACGAAATTTTCGCTCATCGCGCTTCTCTCACGATTGCTGGGAGGTGCCGGGCAGTGGTTGAGCAACCCAATCAGGCGCTCGGCGTGAGACCCATGAAACGACTGAAATTGCTCTAATCGGTGCGAAGATCGAGTAACCACGGAAACAGTGTTGATTACCTACAATCCCGACGTGATGGGCGATGGTAGCCTAGCGACGGGTCCGGCTCTCGGGAATCGCAAAAGTGGGGGTCGGGCCTAGCGGGAAGGCCTTGATAACGAGACATTTTTCACACAATATCCCCTGCCCATTCAGTCAAGGATGAGCCCGGGCGCGAATGTTCGCTCAAGTCGGTTGAGGGCATTCGACGGGCGTCCGGTCGCTCGAGGATATCAAGACATTGCGAGTATAGAGCGATACAGCGCAATGTAATCATCGGCCATGCGATCGACATGGAAGCGGCGTTCGACGCTTTGTCGGACCTTGCGCCGGTCGAGTTCGCCGACCCGTTCGACTGCGGCGAGTGCTTCGTCCGCACTATCGACCAGAAATCCGTTAACGCCGTGCTCGATAATTTCGGGCATCGATCCGCGGCGGCTGGCGATCACCGGTGTGCCGCAGGCCATCGCCTCGACCACCGAAAGGCCGAAGGGTTCATCGAAATTGACAAGGTGGAGCAAGGCCCGTGCTCGCCCAAGGGCCGCCAGCCGGGCATCGCCGCCCACGGGCCCGTGATAGCGGGCCCTGCGATCGTCGAGCAGCGGCGCAACCTCGCCTGCGAAATATCCTTCGTCCTGGACAATGCCGTAAAGCCCGATCGGGCGGGTTGCCTTCAGGGCCACTTCGATGGCCTCTCGCGCGCCCTTGTCGGGGTGAATGCGACCGAAGAACAGCAGGTCCTCCCTGCCAACCGCGTCGAACGGGAAGGCCTCGACGTCGATCCCGTGGTGGATCGTCGCGGCATAGCCCAAGTCCGGATGGCGGTCGGCATCGCTGATCGCGACGAAGTGCACGCGATCCTGATAGGGCCGGTACATCGGCATGATCCGCTCAGAGGAAAAACCGTGGATCGTGGTCACCATCGGGGTGCGAACGAGGCCCGAAAAGGCGTGGGCCGGAAAATCCGCTTGATTGTGGATCAGGTCGAACTCTGCGGCCCGCTCGAACACGTGGGCGAGATGGCGATATTCCCAGACTTTCGCATCGATCGTCTGATCCTCGCCATAGGGTGCGGGCACGACGCCCGCGAGCCGCGCGGTGGTCTCGCTGTCATGGGTCGCAAACAGCGTTACGTCCACTCCGCGCCGCACCAGCGCCTCGGTCAGCAGGCTGGTGACCAATTCCCAAGGGCCATAATGGCGCGGCGGGGTGCGCCAGGCGATCGGCGCAATCATTGCAATCCGCACGTCAGGTCTCCGAATGCAGTTCGAGGATCAGGCCCTCGTTGGGGCGAAGCTCGGCGGAGGACCCGCCCGCGTCGAGCGTAGAAGCAAGCACCCGCCGGATCCGTTCCCTTCCCGGAAAGCCGCACGGCCGGGTTTCCGATCCCAGGTTCAAAGCCACGACAAGCTCCCCGCTCGCGTGTTCGCGTCGATAAACCAGTGTCTCGTCCGCACTTTCCAGCAACTCGAAGGTGCCGACGGACAAGGCGGGATGTTCCCTGCGCAAGCGAAGCAACTGGCGATAGAGTGCCAGCAGCGAATTCGGATCGGCCTCCTGAGAAGCGACGTTGCGCTGCGGCCAATCAGAGTTGAGCGGGAGCCAGGGTTCGGCCGTGCTGAACCCGGCATGGGGGCTGGCGTCCCACGGCATCGGCGTGCGTGACCGATCCCGCCCGATCCCGCGTTCGGGCTCGCGAAAATGCTGCGGATCGCGCATCCGGTCGGGCGGGATGGCGACCTCGCCGATGCCCAGCTCGTCGCCCTGGTACAGCGTCGGCGTGCCCCGCAGGGTCAACAGCAGCATCGCCGCGATACGGGCCTGCGCCTCGCCGAGCCGCGCCGCAATGCGCGGTGTGTCGTGGCTTCCCAGCACCCAGTTGGGCCAGCCGAACACAGGCAGCGACCGCTCGTAATCGCCGATCACCCGGCGCAGTTCGGCCGCGTTCCAGGCACATTCGATCAGCTGAAAATTGAACGGCAGATGCACTTGAGGGCGCTCGGGAGTGCCATACCAGCGCGCATGGCGGTCGTTGGGCAGGAAGATCTCGCCGATCAGCACGCGGTCCCCATAACCGTCCGCCAGACGGCGCATCTCGCTGGCATATTCGTGCGCCTCGGGTTGGTCGGTCGAGTGCAATTGATGCAGCTTGTCGCGCTCCCGCGTTTCGGGGGTCCAATGGAGGTTGATCGGGTTGTCGGGAAATGCCTCGTGCTTGACGATGTGCCACAGCACATCGATCCGAAAGCCGTCCACGCCGCGGTCGAGCCAGAACCGCAGCACTTCGCCCATCGCCTCGCGCACCTGGGGGTTGCGCCAGTTGAGGTCGGGTTGTTCCTTGAGGAAAGCGCGGAGATAATACTGCTGCGTGGCCTCGTCCCACGTCCATGACGAGCCGCCGAAGTCGCTGATCCAGTTGTTGGGTGGACCGCCATCGGCCGCGGCGTCGCGCCAGATGTACCAATCGCGCCGGGGATTGTCCCGTGACGAGCGGCTTTCGATGAACCACGGATGCTGGTCAGATGTGTGGTTGGGCACGAAATCGAGCAGCAGTTTCAGCCCGCGGCTATGGGTCGCGGCGAGCAGGCGGTCGAACTGCGCAAGGCCGCCGAACAGCGGGTCGATCCCGCAGTAATCGGCCACATCGTAACCGAAGTCGGCCATCGGCGAAGGGAAGATCGGTGACAGCCAGATCGCATCGATCCCAAGCCCGGCGATATAGTCCAGCCGTGTTTCGATCCCGGCAAGGTCGCCGATACCATCGCCATCGGAGTCCTGAAAGGAGCGCGGATAGATCTGGTAGATCACCCCGCGCTCCCACCACGGCCTCTCGGGGCTATCCATGGCGCGCAACCTGGCAGGTCCAAGAATTCATCAGGTACTCGGCGCGATAGCGGACTGGCACGCGGTCGGCGCCCACCGTGTTGCCGCTGGTTCGCCGCGGGCGGTATGCCACAGTGCGCCCAGCTCCAGATCGATGTGGTCGTGGGTAAAGCGGTCGAGCCCGGAGCCCGGGTAGAGACAGAACTCACCGAAGCGAGGTGCCCCATCGATCTCGAAAAAGTCGATCCGAAGGAAGTCATGGCCCGCTGCCAGTGTCTCGGCGGCCCGTAACATCGCGTTGAGGGATCGGGGCGCGGGCAGGCGCTCGCTTGTCGCCACGAGCGGACGAAACGCCCGATCGTGCAAAATCCAGCGGTGATCGCCGGCGCGGTCGAGATGGACCTGGATGTGGGTAGCGCTGCCCCCGAACACATAGATCTTGTAATCGAGCGGCAGGGTGCGCCCGTCGCCCAGCAAGGGTTCGGCGATGAGCCCGCGCGGAACGCCGGCATAGGCCCATTCGTCGAGCCATTGGCCGTATGGCCCCGCCATCCAGCGTGCAGAGCGGCTCCGCAAAGTGGCCCATTCGCGCGGGGAGGGATTGCTACGGAGCACTTGATATTGGTTGCAGCCGTGCCGGGCTTTCAGGATCGCTGGCTTCGGAAATGGTGGCGAGGATGGCAGGGCCGTCCCGTGCCACAGCGTCGGCGTCGTCCATTCGGGACCGAGCAGCGCCGAAGCCATCTGCTTGGCGGCGATCTTGTCCATAAGCCGCGTCTGGCCCGGATCGCGGTCATGCAGCTTGCGACGCTGGACCATCTCGGTGAACCTGGGAGCGGTGACCAGATCGGGCACGCGTTGATGGCGCCACATATAAGTCAGCATCACACGAGCCACCGCCCATGGATCTATTGCAGAGCTTTGCGCCCGAACGTGGGCGAGCGAGGCGATCAGGCGGGCCTCGCTTCGAAAGACCGCTTATTCCCGATCGTGGCGGGAAACCTTGTCTGTCCGATTGCGTGCATGGGGGCGTAACGCGGCACCTGCTGAACAGTGCCAGGTCCGGCTGGGTCCGAACTACAAAAAATTGCGTGTGAACGAACGGGCGTTCCATCTGCCGATCGCCCGCCCACGCGTCTAAAACACCCCAAGGTGGACCAAATCCGCTCTATTCCAAGGCCCTTGGTCAATCAGAACACCACCACGCTGCGGATGCTTTTGCCCGCGTGCATCAGCTCGAATCCCTGGTTGATCTCCTCGAGAGTGAGGACATGGGTGATCATCGGGTCGATCGCGATCTTGCCCTCCATGTACCAGTCGACGATCTTGGGCACATCGGTGCGGCCGCGCGCGCCGCCGAATGCGGTGCCGCGCCAGTTGCGGCCCGTGACGAGCTGGAACGGCCGGGTTGCGATTTCCTTGCCGGCTTCCGCGACGCCGATCACGATGCTGGTGCCCCAGCCGCGATGGCAGCATTCGAGCGCCTGGCGCATGACATCGGTGTTGCCGGTGCAGTCGAAGCTGTAGTCCGCCCCGCCATCGAGCATGGCAACAAGGTGCGCGACGACATCGGACACGGACTTCGGGTTGACGAAATCGGTCATCCCGAACTGGCGGCCCCATTCCTCGCGGTCTGGGTTAATGTCGACTCCGACGATCCGCCCCGCGCCGGCCAGCCGCGCGCCCTGAATGACATTCAGGCCGATCCCGCCCAGTCCGAACACAACCACGTTGTCGCCGACCTGGACCTTGGCGGTATTCACCACCGCGCCGACTCCGGTGGTCACCCCGCAGCCGATGTAGCAGCTGGTCTTGAACGGCGCGTCCGTGCGGATCTTGGCCACGGCAATCTCGGGCAGCACGGTGAAGTTCGAAAAGGTCGAGCAACCCATGTAGTGAAAGATCGTCTCGCCCTTGTAGCTGAAGCGGCTGGTCCCGTCGGGCATCAGCCCCTTGCCTTGCGTCGCGCGGATCGCGGTGCACAGGTTGGTCTTGCCGCTGAGGCAGCTTTTGCACTGGCGGCATTCGGGGGTGTAAAGCGGGATCACGTGGTCGCCCGGCGCCACGCTGGTCACTCCAGCGCCAACCTCGCGCACGATTCCCGCACCCTCATGGCCGAGCACGCTGGGAAACAGGCCTTCGCTATCCAGCCCGTCGAGGGTGTAGGCATCGGTATGGCAAATGCCGGTCGCCATTATCTCGACCAGGACCTCGCCCGCCTTGGGGCCTTCGAGGTCGAGCTCGACGATTTCGAGCGGCTTCTTCGCTTCGAACGCGACAGCGGCGCGGGTCTTCATCGTCAGGCTCTCCTCACCCTTCGTGGACGGTCTTGGTGACCATGCAGGCAAGCACGCCCTCGCGGCCGTCCTCG
>JBBSKI010000046.1:0-17154 GCA_038256425.1 Sphingomonadales bacterium | reverse complement strand
TACACGTATACGCGTAAGGCCAAGGCGCTCAAAGGATTTCGAAACCACCATGCAGCTTGTCATCGTCGAATCGCCCGCCAAGGCGAAAACCATCGAGAAGTACCTTGGCCCCGGCTTCAAGGTGCTGGCCAGCTATGGCCACGTCCGCGATCTGCCGGTCAAGGACGGGTCGGTGAAGCCCGATGACGACTTCGCGATGGACTGGGAGGTCAATGGCGACAAGCAGCGCCAGATGAAGGCGATCACCGATGCGGCCAAGACCGCCGACCGCCTGATCCTCGCCACCGATCCCGACCGCGAGGGCGAGGCGATCAGCTGGCACGTCAAGGAACTGCTCGGCAAACGCAAGGCACTGCCCAAGGAGGTCGAGCGGGTCACCTTCAACGCGATCACCAAGGCGACGGTGCTCGATGCGATGAAGCGCCCGCGCGATCTGGATCACGATCTGATCGACGCCTATCTCGCCCGCCGCGCGCTCGACTACCTGTTCGGTTTTACCCTTTCGCCGGTGTTGTGGCGCAAGCTGCCGGGTGCGAAATCGGCGGGCCGGGTGCAGTCGGTCGCGCTACGCCTGATCGTCGAGCGCGAGCGCGAGATCGAGAAATTCCGCAGCGCCGAATACTGGTCGGTAGTCGCCCGGCTCGAACAGGCCGGCACCGAGTTCGCGGCACGGCTGGTGCGGTTCGAGGGCGAGAAGCTCGACAAGCTGAGCCTGGGCGAAGCGGGCATCGCAAACCGCGCCAAGGCACTGGTCGAAAGCGCCACGTTCCGGGTCGAGGAGGTCGAGACCAAGCCGACCAGACGCAACCCCTATCCTCCGTTCACCACCTCGACGCTTCAGCAGGAGGCCGCGCGCAAGCTGGGCTTTTCGGCCAGCCACACGATGCGGCTAGCGCAGAACCTCTATGAGGCAGGCGCGATCACCTACATGCGCACCGACGGGGTGCAGATGGACCCCTCGGCGATCTCCGAGGCGCGCAAGGCGATTTCCGATCGGTATAACGGGCACTATCTCCCCGAACAGCCGCGAATCTACCAGACCAAGGCCAAGAACGCGCAGGAAGCGCACGAGGCGATCCGCCCGACCGAATTCGCCCGCGATAAGTTCGGGAGCGGCGACGAGGCGCGGCTTTATGACCTGATCTTCAAGCGCGCGATGGCCAGCCAGATGGCGTCTGCCAATATCGAACGCACCACGGTTACTCTGCGCGACGGCACCGGCAAGCACGAGCTGCGCGCCACTGGGCAGGTCATCAAGTTCCCCGGCTTCCTCGCGGTCTACGAGGAAAGCCGTGATGCCAAGCCGGATACCGAGGAAGAGGATTCGGCGCTGCTGCCCGCGATGGCGGCGGGCGATACCCCGGCCAAGAAGGGTGTGGACGCGACCCAGCATTTCACCCAGCCGCCGCCGCGCTATTCCGAAGCATCGCTGGTCAAGCGGCTCGAGGAGCTCGGCATCGGCCGCCCCTCGACCTATGCCGCGACGCTCGAGGTGCTGAAGGTCCGCAACTACGTTCGAACCGAGAAAAACCGGTTCTTCGCGGAGGAGAGCGGCCGGCTGCTGACCGCCTTCCTCGAACGGTTCTTCGAACGCTACGTCGCTTACGAATTCACCGCCGGGATGGAGGATGAGCTCGACGACGTATCGGGCGGGCGTGCGGCGTGGAAGGACGTGCTCGCCGCGTTCTGGAAGGACTTCAAGCCCAAGTCCGACGAGGTGATGGAGCAGAAGCCCAGCGAAATCACCGCCGCGCTCGACATTTTCCTCGCCGACTACCTGTTCCCCCCGCGCGACGACGGAACCGATCCCCGGCTGTGCCCCAAGTGCGGCGCCGATGAAAATGGGGGCAAGCTGAGCCTGCGCGGCGGGCGGTTCGGCGCGTTCGTCGCCTGCTCGAACTATCCCGAGTGCAAGTTCACCCGCAAGTTCGCCCAGCCCGGCGGGGACGGCGAGGCGGCGGAAGACAACGAGCTGGGCAAACACCCCGACAGCGACGAGGTCATCACCCGGCGCACCGGGCGGTTCGGTCCCTATATCCAGCTCGGCGAAGGCAAGGAGGCCAAGCGCGCCTCGATCCCCAAGGACATTCCCGAGCTGGACTTCGACTGGGCGGTGAAGCTGCTCAGCCTGCCGCGCACGATCGGGCCGCATCCCGAGAGCGGCGAGCCGATCACCGCCAGCATCGGCCGCTATGGCCCGTACCTTGCGCACCAAGGCAAATACGCCAAGCTGCGTGGCACCGCCGAAGTGTTCGAAACCGGTATGAACAGCGCGGTTACTCTCCTTGCCGAAGCTGCGGCCAATGGCGGGCGCGGGTCGCGGACGACGGCGGAACCGCTGAAAGTGTTCGGCGCGCACCCGACGAGCGGTGGCGAGATGAAGCTGATGGCCGGGCGCTATGGCCCCTATGTCACCGACGGCGCCACCAACGCCACTCTCCCGCGCGACAAGCAACCAGAAGCGCTGACCACCGA
Source organism: Sphingomonadales bacterium (assembly GCA_038256425.1). Lineage (GTDB taxonomy): Bacteria > Pseudomonadota > Alphaproteobacteria > Sphingomonadales > Sphingomonadaceae > Novosphingobium. The sequence continues at coordinate 14,679 of JBBSKI010000046.1, read as the reverse complement.
GGAAGCGGTGGCGCTGATCGACGAACGTGCCGCCAAGGGTCCGGCGAAGGGCAAGAAGAAAGCCCCTGCCAAGAAGGCGGCAGCAAAGAAGCCTGCCGCAAAGAAAGCCGCACCGAAAAAAGCCGCACCGAAGAAGGCGGCCGCCAAGTGAGCGAACGCTTCGAACGCCACAAGCAGCCGTGGACCGGCGAGGAGGTCGGCAAGCTCCGCATCCTGGCGTCCAAGGGCAAGGGTCTCAAGGAAATCGCCAAGGCGCTGGGACGAAGCGAGGAATCGACCAAGGATCGGGCCAAGGAAGATAGCATTGCGGTTGCCAAGAAGCGCTGATTGGAGGCGGCTATTGCGAACCAGTTGCAAAACACTTGCAGCCATGCCACCGCCCGCACCATGCGGCTCGATGAACTCCCGATAGGCCAGAAGGCGCGGATCGCTTCGGTGGACTGGGCCGTGCTGGTCCCTGAAGAGGGCCAGCGGCTGCGCGCGCTGGGGCTGGACGAGGGTGCGAAGGTTAGCCTCGCATTTCGCGGTATCTTTGCCGGGCGCGATCCGCTGGCGGTCGAGATCGGGCGGATGACCATCGCGCTACGCCGCGTCCATGCCCATGCGATGACCGTCGAGGCCCTATGAATCGCCCAACATGACGAAGGCCATTCGCACCGCCGCGCTGGTCGGCAATCCCAACGCGGGCAAAAGCGCGCTGTTCAACGCGCTGACCGGCGCGCGGCAGAAGATCGCCAATTATCCTGGCGTCACGGTGGAGCGCAAGTCGGGGCGGATGCTGCTGCCAAGCGGCGAGCCGGTCGAACTGATCGACCTGCCCGGCAGCTACGGGCTCGATGCGACCAGCCCGGACGAGGCCGTCACCCGCCGCGTGATCCTGGGCGAGATGCCGGGCGAGAGCCGCCCCGATGCGCTGGTGATCGTGCTCGACGCGGGCAATCTCGAACAGCATCTGGTGTTCGCGCAGGAAGTGATCGCGCTGGGGCGGCCGACCGTGGTCGCGCTCAACATGGTCGATCTGGCCGAGCGCGACGGGCTGGTGATCGATCCCGCCGCGCTGCAAGCGGCGCTGGGCGTGCCGGTGGTGCCGACCGTGGCGGTGCGGCGGCGCGGGCTCGAGGAATTGTCAGCCGCGATTGCCGCTGCCGAGGAACATGCGGGCGAACCGGCGGACCCGCGCCCTCACGTCAACCAGTCCGAACGCCGCCTGACCGCCCACGCCATTGCCGACGGTGCGATCCTTTCGGAAACTCGCCGCCACCGGCTCCATTCTCGGCTCGACAGGGTGCTGCTGCACCCTTGGCTCGGGCCCGTCATCCTGTTCGCGCTGCTGTTCGTGGTGTTCCAGGCGGTGTTCGCCTGGGCGACGCCGTTTGCGGACGGGATCGAGGCCGGGATCGGCTGGCTAACCGACGGCGCCCGCGCGATCTTCCCGGCGGGCCTGCCACGTGACCTCTTGACCGATGGGATCCTCTCGGGTGTCGGCTCGGTCATCGTGTTCCTGCCGCAGATCATCATCCTGTTCTTCTTCATCCTGGTGATGGAGGCGACCGGCTACATGGCCCGCGCGGCCTTCCTGATGGACCGGCTGATGGCGGGCGTCGGCCTGTCCGGGCGCAGTTTCATCCCGCTGTTGTCGAGCTTCGCCTGCGCGATCCCCGGCATCATGGCGACGCGTAGCATCACCGATCCCAAGGACCGCCTGACCACGATCCTGATCGCGCCGCTGATGACCTGTTCGGCACGGCTGCCGGTCTATGCGGTGATCATCGCCGCGTTCATCCCGGCGCGTAGCGTGGGCGGGGGGATCGGTTTGGGATTTATCGGACTTCAGGGGCTGGTCCTGTTCGGGCTCTATGTCATCGGCACCGTCGGCGCGATGGCGGTGGCGCTGGTGCTGCGCCGTTCGGTGACTAAGGGCGCCGCATCGGGCTTCATCATGGAGCTGCCCAAGTATCAGCTCCCGACGGTCAAGGATCTCGCGCTCGGCCTGTTTCAGCGCGCGTGGATTTTCCTGCGGCGGGCGGGGACGATCATCTTCACCGTCACCGTCGTGCTGTGGCTGCTGCTCAACTTCCCCCGCGCCGCGCCGGGTGAGGACCAGGTCGACGCCTCGATCGCGGGCACGCTCGCCAATGGCTTGGCGGTGGTGGTCGAACCGATCGGCTTCAACCGCGATATCGCGCTCGCGCTGATCCCGGCGATGGCCGCGCGCGAGGTGGCGGTCGCCTCGCTGGCGACGACCTATGCGGTCAGCGCCGGCGACGACGAGCAGACTGCGCTGGCGCTGGGCGACCAGCTCAAGGCGCGCTGGTCGCTGCCGACCGCGCTGGCCTTTCTCGCCTGGTTCGTGTTCGCGCCGCAGTGCCTGTCGACCATCGCGGTGGCGCGGCGCGAAACGAATGGGTGGAAATGGCCGGGCTTCATGTTGCTCTACCTGTTCGTGCTGGCCTACATCGCTGCGGGAATCACTTACTGGGGCGCGCTGGCGCTCGGGTTATAGGAACGGCAGCACAATGGCAGGCAGCGTCAACAAGGTCATCCTGATCGGCAATCTGGGGGCGGACCCCGAGGTCAAGAGCTTCCAGAACGGCGGGCGCATCGCCAATCTGCGGATCGCGACTTCCGAAAACTGGAAGGACAAGGCGACCGGCGAGAAGAAGGAGCGGACCGAATGGCACTCGGTGGTGCTCCAGTCCGACGGCCTGGTCGGGGTGGCCGAACGCTACCTGCGCAAGGGCTCCAAGATCTACATTGAAGGCCAGCTGCGCACCCGCAAGTGGCAGGACGCCTCGGGCAATGATCGTTATTCGACCGAGGTTTCGGTCGGCGGGCTGGGCGGCGTGCTGACGATGCTGGATGGCGCGCAGGGCGGCGGCGGCGGTGGTGGTGGTGGCCAGCGCACGGGCGGCAGCGGCGGCGGCGGCGGCAGTGACTGGGGCGGCGGGCAGAAGTCCGGCGGCGGCGGTGGCGGCAATGACTGGGGCGGTGGTTCTGGCGGTGGCTCTGGCGGTGGCGGCGGAGCTGGTTCCGGCGGCGGCGGCAAGGGCGGCTACGCCGACGATCTGGATGACGACATCCCGTTTTGAAAGTGGGTTAGCGAACTACTCCACACCCAACCCCGTTCATGCTTCGACAAGCTCGGCACGAGCGGTTTTCCTGGGTTAAGTTTGTGGTGTGGGAACAGTCTTGAGCCCCGCCAGCGCCGCAAAAGGCCCGGCCACTTCGTCACCGAACAGCCCCGCCGCGCGGACCTTCCCGGCCTGTGGGCCGGTCGCGTAGGGATCGATCGCCAGCGCCAGGCTTTGCGCCACCGCTTCGCCAAGGTCGAAGGCCGAGCCTTCAAACTCGATTTCGTCCAATTCCTCGCCTGCCAGTTCGATCTCCTCGACAGCAGGTGCGGGGCGGGCGGGGACGAACCGCAGCGCGAGCGGTTCGTCGATCTGGACCGCCAGCGGCTCGCCCGAAATGGCGCAGGACTGGACCACCTCGGCCCTGAGCCGCCCGGTGACCAGGATCGCTGCGTCCTCTTGCACAATTGTCACCGATGCATCGAGCCGCACGACCGAGATCAGTTCGAACCGCTCGGCCAGTGCGGCGCATTCCTCGCGGGTCGCGCCAATCCGCTGTGGTGCTTCGCCAAGTTGGCGTAAGTCGACCAAGCGGGAGAATTCCGGCCTCACGGCGTCAACTCGCCCGCCAGCAGTCGTTCGAGCGCTATCCCGCTCAGCTGCGAATCGAGCGCGCGCAATGCTGCCGCCAGCCCATCCGGCCCCGCGCCATCAATCATCCGGGCATTGCGCGCGATCACCTCGCCCAGCGCCGCCACGTCGCCGCTTGCCAGCGCCTCGCGCAGCGCACCCATCCGTCCGCCCAGCACCGCCATGAGCTTGCCCATGTGCTTGCCTACCATCAGGTCGCCCACGCCGGACTGGCGCAGTTGCGCGTCCATATCGTCGACGAACATTTCGGTCAGCCGCACCGCCACAGTCTCACAGCCCGGCTCGCGTTCCAGCCGCAGCATCACCAGCGCGAGGATCAAGGTGACCATGTCGAACCGCCCTTCGATGCTGTCGGCCACTCCCAGTTCGGCATACCAGCGCGGTTGGCGCGCTTGCGCGACAATGCCCAGCCACAGCGGGCGCGCCTCCGCGTGATCGTCGGGTGCGGGGCGAAACAGGCGGTCGAGCAGCTTCATCGGGTTTCCTTGGCCACTTTCGGGCGGTAAGCGTTAAGCGCAAATTCAAGCGCGCTGCGGCCTTGTGGGGCTTCGGCCGAGCCCCTAAGGATCGGCCGCGATGAGATATAGGATCGGGGGACTGCCGCGCCAAGCGGCTTGGGCTCCCGGGCCGCACGGAGAAGTCGATGCGCCTACCTGGCCGGTTTTCGAATGGCAGCCTTGCTGCGGGATTAGTTCTGGTTCTTGCGCCGATGGCTTTGGGAGGGTGCGCCAGCATCAAGGATCATCGCGGCTATCTGGCCGACCCGACGTTGATGGCTTCGGTCCAGCCCGGCGTGGACAATCGCCAGTCGGTCGAGAAGACCCTCGGCCGCCCGACCTTCTCCAGCCAGTTCGGCGATCCCGCGTGGTATTACGTCGCGACCAATACCGCGCAGTCCCCGTTCCGCACGCCCAGAACCACCGAGCAGACCGTGCTCAAGGTTAATTTCGACCGCGCCGGCAATGTCGTCGCGGTCAACACGACGGGCGCGGAAAAGGTCGTGCGGCTTTCGCCCGACAACGACAAGACCCCGACGCTGGGACGTGATCGCAGTTTCTTCGAGGATCTGTTCGGCAATATCGGCGCGGTCGGCGCCGGCGGTGCCGGCGGCCCACCTCGCCAGCCGGGTACCTGAACCGCGCTTGCACCCGCGCGGTGCTGTTCCCATATCGCGCTGATGGACGGAACATACAGTCAGCATGGGGCGAACCACGGCCTGATCCAGTGGCACGGCACTACCATCGTCGGCATCCGCCGGGGTGCGCGCACCGTGATCGCGGGCGACGGTCAGGTCTCGATGGGCAACACCGTGATGAAGCCCAACGCCAGGAAAGTGCGACGCCTGCATGATGGCAGCGTGATCGGCGGTTTCGCCGGAGCTACCGCCGATGCTTTTACGCTGTTCGAACGGCTCGAGAAAAAACTCGAGGCGCATCGCGGGCAGTTGATGCGTGCGGCGGTCGAGCTGGCCAAGGACTGGCGCACCGACAAATATCTCCGAAACCTCGAAGCGTTGATGATCGTTGCGGACAAGGACGTGATGCTGGTGCTGACCGGCAATGGCGACGTGCTCGAGCCCGAGGGCGGGCCGGACCTGCAAGTGGCTGCGATCGGCTCAGGGGGCAATTATGCTTTGGCAGCCGCACGGGCGCTGATGGATTACGAGGACGACCCCGAACTGATCGCACGCAAGGCGATGAAGGTGGCGGCGGACGTATGCGTGTTCACCAATGATCGCGTGACGCTGGAAAGCATCTGACCATCATGCACGACAACCTCACCCCCAAAGCCATCGTCGCGGCACTCGACGAGCATATCGTCGGGCAGGCTGATGCCAAGCGCGCGGTCGCGGTCGCGCTGCGCAATCGCTGGCGGCGGCAGCGCCTGTCGCCCGAACTGCGCGACGAGGTGACCCCCAAGAACATCCTGATGATCGGCCCGACCGGCTGCGGCAAGACCGAGATCAGCCGGCGCTTGGCCAGGCTGGCCGAGGCCCCGTTCGTCAAGGTCGAGGCGACCAAGTTTACCGAGGTCGGCTATGTCGGCCGCGATGTGGAGCAGATCGCCCGCGACCTGGTCGAGGAGGCGATCCGGCTGGAGAAGGACCGCCGCCGCGAGGCAGTGCGCGAAGCCGCGTCGGGCGCCGCGATGGACCGGCTGCTGAAAGCGCTGGTCGGCGACGGAGCCTCCGAGGCCACGCGCGAGAGCTTCCGCCAGCGTATCCACGAAAACGCGATGAACGATGTCGAGGTCGAGATCGAAGTCGACGATGCGCCGTCGATGCCGTTCGAGATGCCCGGGATGGGCGGAAATGTCGGAATGATCAACCTGTCCGACATGATGGCCAAGGCGATGGGCAAGGGCACGGCCAAGCGCCGCAAGCTGCGCGTCGCCGATGCCTGGGACAAGCTGGTCGACGAAGAAGCCGAAAAGCGCATGGACCAGGACGACGTCGCCCGGGTCGCGCTGGCCAATGCCGAGACCAACGGGATCGTGTTCCTGGACGAGATCGACAAGATCGCGGTTTCGGACGTGCGCGGCGGTTCGGTCAGTCGCGAAGGCGTGCAGCGCGATCTGCTTCCGCTGATCGAGGGCACGACGGTGGCGACCAAGTACGGGCCGATGAAGACCGACCATGTGCTGTTCATCGCCAGCGGCGCGTTCCACGTCGCCAAGCCTTCGGACATGCTGCCCGAACTGCAGGGCCGCCTGCCGATCCGGGTCGAGTTGAAAGCGCTGACTGTGGACGATTTCGTCCGCATCCTGTCCGAAACCCGCGCCAATCTGGTCGAGCAATACCGCGCGCTGATCGGCACCGAGGAAGTAACGCTGGACATCACGCCGGAGGCCATCCGCGAAATCGCGGTGATCGCCGCGCAGGTCAACGAAAGCCTCGAAAACATCGGCGCGCGGCGCTTGCAGACGGTCATGGAAAAGCTGCTGGAAGAAGTCAGCTTCGAGGCCGAGGACCGCAAGGGCACCACGGTGACCGTCGACCAGGCTTATGTGCGCGACAAGCTTGCGGTGCTGGCGCGGGACAGCGATTTGTCGAAATATATTCTGTAGGATCGGGATTGTTGAACGGTACAAATGCGCCGGATAAAAAAAGAGGACGACTTTCCGTGGTATAATTCTTAATTGCTACGGTTGGGCAGGGTTGATGCTCGCGAGATAGCGGGGGTCGGACCTTGAGTATCCAGTTGATAGGTTCGGGCTTCGGTCGCACTGGAACGACCTCTCTCAAGGAAGCATTGGAGACTCTCGGCTTTGGCCCCTGCCATCATGCGATGGAGGTTCTAGCCAACCCCGGGCAGATTCCCGACTGGCGCCGAGCGCTGGCTGGGGAACCGGTAGATTGGTCAGCGGTGCTTGGTTCGTACCGCGCGCAACTTGACTGGCCCGGCGCTCATTTCTGGCGCGAGCTGGCTGCGGCGTTTCCGCAAGCGAAAGTCCTCCATAGCGTGCGCCCCGTCGAGGCGTGGTGGACGAGCTACTCGGCGACAATCGGCAAGCATCTTCATGAGCGGCGCGACAGGCCTTCGCCAGTTGGCCTGCGACCGTGGTTCGACGACCTCGAGGACATGATCGGGCGCCAAACCTTCGGCTCGACCGTGCTGGACAAGGAAGCGGCGATTGCTGCCTACCTGCGCCGCACCGACGAAGTTCGCGCCGCCATCCCGTCATCGCGGTTGCTGGTGTTCGATGTCGCTGAGGGCTGGGAGCCATTGTGTGAATTTCTGGGCGTCCCCGTACCAGACCGCCCTTTTCCGCAGCTCAACAGCACCGCCCAGTTCTGGCAAAGCGTTGGCGCCGCCGATCCACGTGCCCGCACGTTATTCCGCCGCTTCGCCAACCGTCTCGGACTCGGCCGCCTGGCGAGCCCACATTTCGGCATACAGGCCGTCGCGACGCAGGAGTTGTATATGGCTTCCCGCCTCGACCAGCTTGCCATGTTCTAGCACAAGGATTTTGTCGGAATCCGCCACGGTGGAGAGCCGGTGCGCGATAGACAGGGTGGTGCGGTGCTGGGCGACCTTGCGCAGCGTGGCAAGAATGTCCTGTTCGGTGCGGGTGTCGAGTGCGCTGGTGGCCTCGTCGAAAATCAGGATCGGCGGGTCCTTCACCAGCGTGCGGGCAATGGCGACGCGCTGTTTCTCGCCGCCCGACAGCTTCAGCCCGCGTTCGCCGACTTCGGTCTCCCAGCCCTCGGGCAACCGTTCGATGAACTGGGCGATGGCCGCGCCCCGGGCTGCCGCCTCGACCTCCAGCATCCCCGCGCCGTCGCGGCCGTAGGCGATGTTGTAGCCGATGGTGTCGTTGAACAGCACGGTATCCTGCGGGACGATGCCGATGGCGGCGCGCAAGCTGTGCTGGGTCACCCCGGCGATGTCCTGCCCATCGATCAGGATGCGCCCGCGCTGCGGATCGTAGAAGCGGTACAATAGCCGCGCGATGGTGCTCTTGCCCGCCCCCGAAGGCCCGACCAGCGCGACCCGGCTCCCGGCCTCGACCTCGAAGCTGAGCCCGTGGAGGATCTGGCGGTTCTCCTCGTAGGCAAACCACACGTCGTCGAACACCAGGGTCGGGCGGCGGATCACCAGCGCGGGCGCGCCGGGCTTGTCCGAAACCTCGACCGGGGTGTCCATCAGCCGGAACATTTCGGCCATGTCGATCAGGCCCTGGCGGATCGTGCGATAGACCATGCCAAGCATGTCGAGCGGGCGGAACAGCTGGGTCAGGTAGGTATTGACGAACACCAGGTCGCCGACGGTCAGCTTGCCCTGGCTCCAGCCCCACACGGTATAGACCATTGCGCCTGCCATCAGCAGGTTGACGATCAGGGCCTGCGCCATGTTGAGCAGGCCGAGACTGTTCTCACTCTTGACCGCCGCATTCGCATAGGCGCGGGTCGCAGCGGCATAGCGGGCTTCTTCGCGGGCCTCGGCGCCGAAGTATTTGACCGTTTCGTAGTTTAGCAGCGAATCGACCGCGCGGCTCAGCGCCTGGCCGTCGAGCCGGTTCATTTCCCCGCGCAGTGCGGTGCGCCATTCGGTGATCCAGCGCGTGACGAAGATATAGGCGATGACTGCAACGGAAGTCGCCGCGACCAGCCCCAGCCCGAAATGGCCATAAAAGATCACCATCACCGCGATCAGCTCGATCACGGTGGGGGCGATATTGAACAGCAGGAAATAGAGCATCACGTCGATGCTCTTGGTCCCACGTTCGATCACCTTGGTGACCTCGCCGGTGCGGCGGGCAAGGTGAAAGCGCAACGACAGCCGGTGAAGCCGGCCGAACACGTCCTCGGCCAGATGGCGGGTGGCGTCCTGCCCGACCCGTTCGAACACGATGTTGCGAAAATTATCGAACAACACACCCGAAAAGCGCCCGGCGGCGTAAGCGAAGACGAACGCGGCGGCGACGGTGAATACTTGACTGCGGACGTCCCCCGCGGGACCCGCCGTCATCAGATCGACCGCCTTCTTGTAAAAGAATGGCAGCGCCAGCGTTACCGCCTTGGCCGCCAGCACCAGCAGCAGCGCCACTGCGATCCGCCAGCGCAATGCCCGATTATCGGCTGGCCACAGATAGGGGAGGAACCGCCGCAGCGTGTTCCAGCCGTCGTGGCGCACGGCGGGATCGGAACTGGCAGTATCAGGCGGCATCGCCAGTCAGATAAGGCGCGAGGCTCGAAGCGCCAGCGCTAATACATTGGCCGTAGCGTGATCCCGCGCCGTTCGGGCAGGTCGAACAGCACCTTGCGGGTCTCGAAGTCGATCGCCACGCGGCGGAACCCGCGCAGTTCGTTCATCCCCATCAGCATCGCGGGTTTCTCGGACAGGCCGAGCGCGGCAAACGGCGGAGCGTCGGCAAACGCGATGTAAAAGCCGTCCACTGTCAGATCGCCGACCCGCATGCGGCGGACCAGGGCCATGTCGGCGACGATGCTCTGCCCGGTGACCGACATCAGCGCGGTCTGGCTCAGCTTGCCGCGCTTGGCGAGTTGGCGTTGCAGGGCGCGATTGCCGATCGAAGAGGTTGCGCCGGTATCGATTACCACATCGGTCCGGACGCCTTCGACCAGCGCGTTGGTCATGATCAGCTGGCCCGACTTGCGCCGCGCGCGGACCACGATCTCGAAACCCCGGTTGCCGCCCAGCGAAGCCGCGTCGCTGACCGCCATCAGCCGCTTGTCGAAATCGAGCAGCACGCGCTGGTCTTGCAACCCATCGATCCCGATGATCCCGTCGGCCCCGATGTGGCGGCCCTCGAGCAGCGGCGCGGTGAGGCTGTAGAAACTGCGCCGCCCCAGCGTGACCTCGTCCACCTCGACCAGGTCGACCGCCATGCTGCCCGCAATTCCGATCACCGTGGCACGTCCGGCCGGGGCCAGCGCAAGATCGGCCGCGACGTGTCGCGCCAGCACGGTGCGTTCGGCTCCGGTATCGACCAGGAAGCGATAGGGACCGCCGGTGCCGCCATTCTTGCCGATGGTGACCGCCACGGTCATCCGGTCGTGGCGGTCGCGGTCGATCTCGATAATGTCGGTCTCGCCTGCCACCGGTGCCGCGCCTTGGCCAAGCGGTAGTGGGACCGCGACGCCCGCGAGCAATGCGGCGGCAGCGGCAGCGATTATCGAGGTGGTCATGACGGTATCTCCGTCGCGCAGCATACGCCTCGCGCGGTGCTTCCCCAAATGTCTTTCGTGCCTGCGGCAGGGTGCCCGGTCTGGCGTTCAATGGCCCTGCGGCAGATCGAGAAAGAAGGGGTCGTGGTCCAGCGAGACCTTGCGAGCGAACCAGGCACCCGACGCCAGCATTTGCGGCCGATCGGCGGCACCCAGAAGGCGCGGGCTGGACCGGTCCCCGGGCCAGACGATGAAGCGGCGATTTGGAGCCAGCCGCTCCCGATAATGCGCCGCCACGATGGTCTGGATCGCATGCTCATCGGCGCAGAGCGTTCCGTTCAGCCGTCCGGAAGCGATCAGTGGCGGCAGTTCACGCGCGAGCAGGTGCAGCGCCTCGGCCGGCAAGGACCACCAGCCCGATCCCTTGCACCAGCTTCCCCACGGGCGGGACCGTGGCCGCCTGCGTCGGTCCAGCCAGCGCGATGCCCGTCGCAGCTCCCACGTCGCCGTATAGGCCAGCCGATTGCGGACCGGATCGAGCTGCAGCCAGCGTGTGTCGAGCCGGAAGGTCTGCATCCTGTCTTCCTGCAGGCCGGGAAATGCCTCGATCCGACAGGAAGTGCCACTCGCGCCGGACAGGTCGGCGACGATGTCGTCCCGGCTCGCGATTGGCCAGTCGGCCCCGCTGATAAGATGGGCGTAGTCGCAGCCCGCATCGAGCGCCGCCTCGATCAGCCGCAGGATTGCGGCGACCAGGCTCCAGTGGCCCCAGCGCACAGCGACCGGATCGGCGATCAGGCGGACCCGTGCGGGGTCACCCGGCGGCGCGAACCGCAGACCATGCCACAAGCTCGAGCGACGATCGACATGAACAATGGCGATGTCGGGCGTTCCGGGCGGCAGCAACCGGGCAAGCTGCGCATCGAGCTGCGCTTCGTCGTGATGCGCAAGGATCAGATAGGCCATTCGCATGCTGCTTACCCGGCAAACCGCACGCGCAGGGGCTGGGTGATCGAAGCCAGAGCCGTGCGTACCTCAGCCCAGGCTGGATGTTGCGTGAGGGCCAGGGCCGCTAACCACATCAGAGCGCCGGTCGCGCTCAGCAGAATCAGACCCGAGAAGCCAAGCGCAGCGCCGTGCCAGCCCAGGCCGGCGGCAATGAGCAGCGGGATGCCGGCCGCAATTGCGCAGATGCCGCTGCGCGCATAGATCGCCAGCAAGTCGCCCATGCGGAAATCGAGAAGCCGACTTTGGAAAACGGCGTAGATCGCCCACCACACCAGGCCATAGGCGATCCGGCTGAGCGCGGCAGCCTCCAACCCCAGGGTGCAACCGATGGTCAGGATGGTCACCGCGGCGGCGGTATCGAAAAGGTTGACCCAGATCAGCTTGCGGATCCGCCCGAGCAGGATCGGCACGTCCATCTGCAGCGGCACGGCCACGAACAGCATCTCGCCAATCGCCATCCAGCGCAGCAGCCGCGCGGCCCCCGCCCAGTTCTCGCCGTAAAGCAGCAGCACGATCGGCTCGGCGGCCACCGCGAGCCCCGCCATTGCCGCCCAGTTGAGTGCGGTGTTGCAGGCCACCAGATGGAGATAGGGCTTGGCGAGCGGCTCGCCGGCATCGCGCTTACGGGCGAAGGCGGTGTAGAACACCGAACTTATCGCCCCGGTGACGAGACTCGACAATTGCCCGGCCAGGGCGCTCGCCCGGCTGAACAGGCCGGTCGAAGCCGTGCCGAGCAGCCCCCCGACGATCAGATCCTGCGATCGCTGGCCGATTGCGGAGCTGGCGCTGATGAAAAAGGAGGATGAGCTGAAGCTGAGGATGGGCTTCAGCGCGCCCGGCCCCTTTGGCCACTTTGGCCGAACCGGGCGAAGCGCGAAGGCCAGCACCGTGCGCGCCAGTGCCGTCGTCAGGACCGCCACGGCGAGCGAGGTTGCACCATAGCCCTGCCAGGCCATCACGATGGCAACAGCCGACCCGAGCGTAGTGCTGCCGGCATTGACTGCGAACAGCGCCCTGAAGTTCATCTCGCGCACCAGCAGCGCGGCGGGAACGATCGCGAAGGGCGAAATCAGATATGCCCCGGCGATTAGCCACAGCAGCCCGGTCAATTGCGGTTCGCCATAAAAGCCGGCGACCCATGGCGCGGCCAGCGCCACCACGGCGGCCACCGCCCAGCCGATCAATACGGCGACCAGCGCATAATCGGAGACCGCCTCGGGCCGCATTTCGCGCTGGCCGGAAACGAAGCGGGTAATGCCCACGTCCTGAAACACTGCGACGATCATCGCGGCGGCAAGGGCGATCGAGAACAGCCCGACATCGGCGGGCAGGAGGAAAAAGCGCGAAATGATCACGCTCGAAGCGAACTGCACCACGAAGGTCGCGTATTGCGAAGAGAGGGACCACGCTGCGGCGCGGCGGATCGTCATAGCATCACGCTGCGGCCAGGGTCGCGGCCAGGCGGAACGCGCGGTGCGGAACCCCGAAGCGCAACAGCCTGGGTACCGTGCGCCATAGATCGGTACCACGTCCGCCATCGGCAATATGATCGAGCAGCAGCGTGAAGCCGCCGCCGGTCATTGCGGGCCGAGAATACAGCAGCCCACGCGCGACCGTGGCGCGGACTTCGCGGGCGACGCCGGAGCGGCCGAACAACGCGTCGAGTTCCGCAATCGGCGGCAGGGCTGCCAGATGTTCGGTCGGGTCGATCCGCCCGGCGCTTCGCTCGCGATAGGCCAAAACGGAAACGGCCGCGCCGATATGCTGCTCGATCGAAAAGCGGTTCGAGATCTGACTATCGGTTCGGCGATAGAGCAGCAGGCGTTCGGGGAGGTTCGCCAGCCGCGTGCGGTCTGCCAACCGCAGCCACAGATCGTAGTCTTCGCAGTGTCGATAGGCGCGGTGATAGCCACCCACCTCCAGCAGCACTTCCCGCCGCGCCATTATCGAAGGATGGCACAGCGGCGAGCGTTGTTCGATTACGGCCAGAACGTCGTTGTGCGTGACCGGATGGTCTGTCCCCGAAACTGCGCACAGTTTGCCGTTCTCGTCGATGTCCTCGCTCCATGATCCAATCACGCCATGATCGGGATTTGCATTCAGGAATGCGATCTGGCGCGAGAAGCGTTCGGGGCGACAGATGTCGTCGGCGTCCATGCGCGCCACCAGCGGCGCGCGCGCCTCGTTGAGGAGCTGGTTCAGGCTGACGATCAGTCCCCGATTTTCACGCAGGATCGGGCGAATTCGTGGATCGCGCGCGGCGTAATGGGCGATGATTGCGCGTGTGGCGTCGGTGGAGCCATCATCGAGAACCAGAAATTCGAAATCGGCGAAGCTTTGCGCCAGCACGCTCTCGATTGCTGCGCCAAGGAAGCGCTCGCCGTTATAAACGCTCATGGCCACACTGATCGCCGGTATTGGCATGGTTCGCGGGTCCCGAAATCTAGCGTTTTCGCGCTGCCAATCGGACGGCGCTTTCGGTTTGCGCATAGCCATTCACGGTAAACAAGCACTTAGCGAACGCGGCCCCGGTGGCGATTCGGGGCAGGGGAGGGCGATGCCCCCGGTTTGCGAGGCCCGTAAGGCGCAGTTTTCTGCGGCTTTCAGGTTCCATTGAAACAAAAATGCAAAAAGTCGTTGACCGCCAAGCGACCCCTCCATATATGCCCGGTCACCGGACGGGGCGGCTGACGAAAAACAGCTCCTGGCCCGGTCGCCACCAGAAACGGACACAGGTCCCCCGGTATCAGATCGGGGAGCCATTGTTGTCCGCTTCTTCCAGTGGTTGGTTCTTTGACATTGTCGGTTTAGATGAAGGGACATGTGGGCGACGGCGCCCGGTCCGGGGGTTTTAAGGCTCCGGATACCGGTTTATATATGCCGTGCCTAATCGTGCCTGTTGCAGCTTAAGCTTTACGGCTTTGGCTGGGGCGGGCTCGTAACATGTCCTACGTAACCATACGTTTGACAAGTGCAGGTATCGGCTCCTTGAATTCATTCGTCGCGGTTTGCGGGTTTCGACCCGTGCCGAAGCGGATGTGACACAAACTTGAGAGTTTGATCCTGGCTCAGAACGAACGCTGGCGGCATGCCTAACACATGCAAGTCGAACGAGACCTTCGGGTCTAGTGGCGCACGGGTGCGTAACGCGTGGGAATCTGCCCCTCGGTTCGGAATAACAGTTAGAAATGACTGCTAATACCGGATGATGACGAAAGTCCAAAGATTTATCGCCGAGGGATGAGCCCGCGTAGGATTAGCTAGTTGGTGAGGTAAAGGCTCACCAAGGCGACGATCCTTAGCTGGTCTGAGAGGATG
>JBBSKI010000045.1:0-17352 GCA_038256425.1 Sphingomonadales bacterium | reverse complement strand
TGGAAACCGTGCTGGGGCAGGAAAAGGACTGGACAACCCCGGCCCTCGAAGCCACTCTGAAAGCAGAGGCGGAACAGCGCGGCCGGGGTCTGGGCAAGCTGGCGCAGCCGCTCCGCGCGGTACTGACGGGGCAGACGACGTCACCGGGCATTTTCGATGTGATGGTGTTGCTGGGCCGTGAAGAAGCGTTAGCGAGGATTCGCGACCAGCTTGGCCCGGAGGCACCCTGAAGCTTCGATCCGAACCGAACCATGCAACACGAATCGACTGAAACGAGGAGGGCACAAGCGGTGAGCGACAACCAGGCAACGCTGAACATCGGCGGCAAGGGCACCACGATGGAAGTGCGCTCGGGCACGATGGGGCCCGATGTCATCGACATCCGCAAGATGTACGGCGCGACGGGGTTGTTCACTTACGACCCCGGCTTCACCTCGACCGCGAGTTGCGACAGCGCGATCACCTACATCGATGGCGATGAAGGCGTGTTGCTTCACGGCGGCTACCCGATCGGCCAGCTGGCCGAACAATCGACCTTCATGGAGGTCAGCTACCTGCTGCTCAACGGCACGCTGCCCAGCGCCGACGAACTGGCCGGATTCACCCGCACGATCTGCCGCCATACGATGCTGCACGAACAGCTGATGCAGTTCTACCGCGGGTTCCGCCGCGATGCCCATCCGATGGCGATCATGTGCGGAGTGGTCGGGGCGCTCTCGGCGTTCTACCACGATTCGACCGATATCGCCGATCCGATGCAGCGCAAGATTGCCAGCCATCGGCTCGTCGCCAAGATGCCGACGATCGCGGCGGCGGCCTACAAGTATTCGATCGGCCAGCCGTTCGTCTATCCCGACAATTCGCTGAGCTATACCGGCAATTTCCTGCGGATGACCTTCGGCGTCCCGGCCGAGAAGTACGAGGTCAATCCAGTGGTGGAAAAGGCGCTCGACCGCATCTTCATCCTCCACGCCGATCATGAGCAGAACGCATCGACCTCGACGGTCCGGCTGGCGGGTTCCTCCGGGGCCAACCCGTTTGCCTGCATCGCGGCGGGAATCGCCTGCTTGTGGGGTCCGGCGCACGGCGGGGCCAACGAGGCCGCGCTCAACATGCTTCAGGAGATCGGCACGCCCGACAAGATCCCGCACTACATCGCGCGCGCCAAGGACAAGAACGATCCGTTCCGGCTGATGGGCTTCGGCCACCGCGTCTACAAGAACTACGATCCGCGCGCGACGGTGATGCAGCAGACCGTGCGCGAGGTGTTCGAAAGCCTGAAGGTGACCAACCCGGTGTTCGAAGTGGCGCTCCAGCTTGAGGAAATGGCGCTCAACGATCCCTATTTCATCGAGAAGAAGCTGTTCCCCAACGTCGATTTCTATTCGGGCGTGATCCTCTCGGCGATCGGCTTCCCGACCTCGATGTTCACCGCCCTGTTCGCGCTGGCCCGCACGGTCGGCTGGGTGGCGCAGTGGAACGAGATGATTTCCGATCCCGGCCAGAAGATCGGCCGCCCGCGCCAGCTCTACACTGGCCCGGCGCAGCGCGATTACGTGCCGGTGGACAAGCGCTAAGGCTGGTATCGCCCCCGCCGTCAGGCGTGCTTTCACGGCCTGTCCGGGCGCTCCGGGGCGCAGGAAATGCCCTGTAACAGCTTCGTGTTCGCAAAGGTGCGGCTGGGCGGCGAAACCGGGCGCGAGTTCATTCAGGCGCGGTGAGCCATCCGGCGGCCAACCCGGACGTGTAGCCGCCTGAAGCATGGAACGCGCGACCGGCGCGGCACCTGCCTGTGGGCGCGCGCGTGGAGCGGGCAGCACCGCGTAGCGAACGGCCGGGTAGCGCATGCCTGCAGCCCGGCTCGACCCTGTGGAAACCGGCCAGGCACAGCAGTTGGGCTCGCAAGCGCCGCCATGCCCGCGCGGCTGATCGTGCCGCGCCACCGCCCGGCAGGCTCACGGCGATGCGCCGCTTGTCCGCCCGGACATCCGGTTCCGCGCTGGCTGGCGCTGTGGGCCTGGCCGGGGCTTTGGTTACGCCCCGATTGCGCACGCCCGCGCCGGTCGCGGAGTGGTGGGAAGCCAAGGCCTCCGTTCACCCGGAGCGAGCTTGAGGCTATCGCGATCAGCCCGCCCGTTCCATTGCTTCCCGTCGGAAGCGGTGCGGCATATAACCAATACGGTTAGTAATGTCAAGCAAAACGTGTCGTTTCAGGCTGCAGGCAGTTCCAGCGTAAACCGCGCGCCCTCGCCCGCGGCGCTCGTTACGGTGAGGTCGCCTTGCATCGCACGGGCAAGATAGCGCGAGATATACAGGCCAAGGCCCGAGCCGCCATCGCCGCCGCGGCCCAGCCGTTCGAACTTGTCGAACACCTTGGCCTGTTGTTCGGGCGTGAGGCCCGGCCCCTCGTCCGCCACGGTGACCGACGCCCGCTTGCCGCGCAGCTTGACCTCAAGCCGCACGGTCGTGCCTTCGGGCGAATAGCGCAGCGCGTTGCCGAGGAGGTTGAGCAGCACTTGCAGCACGCGGCGGTATTCGCCGGTGGCAGGCACTTCAACGCCCTCCCCCGGCACCTCGACGACGATCGACCGCTCGCGCGCCCGCACCCCCAGGATGCCCGCCGCGCGGCGCGCTGCGTCGGCCAGGTCGATCCGGTCGGGCGCGGGGGCAAAGCCGGGAGCCTCGATCGCTTCGAGATCGGCCAGATCCTCGACCAGCCCCTGCAACAGGCGCGCCGCCTCGGCGATGTCGCCTGCATATCCGGCGTATTCGTCGGCCAGCGGCCCCGCGAGCCGGGTTCGGATAGTCTCGGCATTGGCGATGATCCGCGCGATCGGCTGGCGCAGCGCCGGCGCAAGATCGCGCCCGAGCACGCCGTCGAGCGGATCGTCCGCCGGATCGCCGATCGATTTCGCCCCGTCGGGATCCGGCAGCGGACCGGCATCGATTCCGACCAGATAGAGGTCGAACCCCGCGACCGCGCCGCGATCGCCGCCCAGCGGGAACAGCCGCGCGACCCACCGCCCCGGTCCCTCGCCGCAGGTTATTTCCGCACCATCGAGCAACCGCCAGTGCAGCGGCTGGCGGTGGCTGCTGCCCGCAACGTCGACGAAATCGGTCCAGGGCCTGCCGGATGCTTCGCGCATCATCGCGGCGACCGGTTCGAGCGACGCGCCCGCCCGGCTGACCGCCAGCACCTGCTGGCGCGCATCGAGCCGGGCGTGGAGATCGGCGCATTGCGCGGCGACCCCGGCCAGATCGTCATCGCCGCCCAATGCCTCCGCGCCTGTCAGCGGCGCCGCGCGCCAGTTGCTGATCGCCAGCGCGCAGCCCTCGTCGTCGGGAGACACCTCTACCCAGGCCGAGATTGCGTTGGTTTCGTCACGGGCATGGACCACGCGGGCCAGCTTCATCCGGTAATGACCGGCCTTGCGAACCAGTTCGAGCAATTGCGGGATCGCCACGATGCCGGGGATCGACCCGCCGCAGGCGCGCTGGAGCGCCGCGAGCGGCTCATCGGCGCTGAGCAGCCGCTCGTCGCGGTCGCTGCGAGCCCGCGCCACGATGACCGCACCGGGGTTCATCGGTCTGCCCCGGCGAGCAGCCGGGCGGCAGACGCGGGGCCCAGGCTGTCGAATTCAGGCGGCAGGGGCGCATCGGGATGGAGTGCGACGACTTGCGCCTCGGCCGCTGCCGGCTTGAGCCCGCAGGCCAGCAAAGCCAGGGCGACCCGGGGCACTTGTCCCTCCGACAGCGCCAGCACCGCGCGGTCGCGCTCGTGCCCGGAGCCCAGCGCCAGTGCAGTGGCGAACAGCGCGATCCCGCCGTGCGCCAGATCGAGCGCGGCGATTGCCCCTCCGCCCATCCCCGTAACCAGGCGCTGGAGCAGGCCAAGGCGGCTGGTAGCCTCGTCGTAATCCGCCCGGATCGCGCGTTCGGCAGTGGCCGCATGGGCATCGCGCGCGCGGTCGTCGGCGCCGATCCACGTCCGCATCACGATCAGCGCGGCATGGAGCAGATCGCCGGGCAGCTCGCCCAGCGGCAATTCACCGCGCCGCTGGGTCTGGCCGAAGCGCGCCTGTGCCGCGAGCAGGTTCATGGCGCTCGCCGACGTTGCGGCGTCGGGCGAAGCGATCAGCTCCTGCAGCAAAGGCGACAGCACCGGCTCGAGCCCCAGCCGCGCCGCCAGCCGCTCGGCCAGCGCCGCTTCCAGCGCCAGCGCGTGCGCGTGGCCCAGCAACAGCGGGTGATTGGCGAAGGCCAGCGCGAGCGAATCGCAGGCGTCCTCGGCCGCCCCGCGCGGCTCGGGGTTCCCCGCTGCGGTTTCTACCCCTGCAACCAGCTGGAATGCGATGTCGCGCAGTTGCGCGCGGACCGCCGCGACGATCCGGTCGCTGAACAGCTCATGATCGTCATTGACGAGCAAGTGCCGCAAGATCGGCCGGGCATCGTCCAGCGCCTTGTCGGACCCCGCCAGCCGGTTCGCGAACTGCGCCACGACCGCCGTATCGTCAGCCAGCGAGAATCCAGATTCGACCATGCTGCGCGCCATATCCGCTTACGGTTAAGGTGGCGTTAGCCGTTGGGCGACGGTGGAAGCGGCGGCAGGTCGGATTGCTCCCCCGCCCCGGCTGCGCTCTCATACGTGGCAGCCAGCGCGACTGCGAGCAGGACTACACCACCTGCCATGAGCGCAAGGTCGAACACCGAACTCAGACTGGCGGCGCCCAGGACAAGGCTGGCGAGTAACCGGTCATCGAACCATGCCGCCCACCGCCGCCGCGCAAACGCGCGCGGGATCAGGCGGAGCAAGCCGACGAAAGCCAGCGCGGCGAACCCGGCAGCTGTTTGGGTACCGGGAGCATCCTGGGTGAACCGCCACGCCGCGACCAGCACGAGGCATAGGTCGAACATCCAGCCGAACAGCGCCTCGGTGCGGATCCAGCCGGGCGGTTCGGAAATCGATTCGCGGTCGATCCGGGCGAGCAATGCGGCAGCGCGGCGCACCAGCCAGGCCAGCCCGAGCAGCGCAAAGCCCGCGTTGGCAAAACCGGTCCAGCCCAGCCCCAGCCCGAACATCGCCAGCACCGCCGCGCCGCTCGCCATCACCCACGGGCGCGTGCCGGCATGAAGCAGCGCCGGGCCAAGCTGTTCGACCAGCCGGGCGGAAAGCCACGCCCCCGGCCCGCCCGTGCCCGCCCCGGCGGTGTGCAGCCGCAGCCAGCGCGGCTCGAGCCGGTGCGCTTCGGCATCGCTGCGAACCAGCGTCCAGCGCCCCTCATCGGCCAGCGCGGCAGGCAACACGACTTGCCGCAAGCCCGCCTGCGCCGCGATCCGCAACAAGGCGGCGGCCGGGTTCCAGTCACCCGGAAGCTCGGCCAGTTCCGCCGCCAGCTTGCCCGGCAGGCGCATCACGCCGCCCGCGGCATGATTGAGGTCGAGCCGCTCATACCCCGCCGCCAGCCCGCCCTCGACCGGCTGGACGACGATTCCGGTGCGCGTCCCGAGCAAGGCGGCGACCGCCCCGGGAGTGGGCACCAGCCCGTCGGCGATAACCAGCAGTTCGTCTTCGGTCTTGATCAGCCGGGCCAGCGAGCGGCTGTCGGTGGCGACGTGAAAGCTTGCGCCGGCGGCTTCGGCGGCGTGCTGGACCGCGAGCAGCTCGCCCGGCAGCCCTTCGGCAAGGCACACCACCCGCTTGCTGCCCAGCGCCAGCGCGGTGCCGAGCTGATGCGCCACAACGCTGCGCCCGCCGACCCGCAGCAACCCGCGCGGGGTCGATGGATCGTCGGTGCTGGGCTCCAGCGTGGATAGCAAGGCGACCTGCAAGGTGGGGCTCCCGGTCCGGTGCCGGGTCTTGCCGGAATAGGAGGGAATTGCCAAGCGCGGGCGAGCGCTGCGCGGTGGCGGAAAGCGGTGATGGTTCAGGCGGACCCGATCAGAACGTCAGCGCCAGCTCGTCCATATGGCGCTGGAGCTTTCGCACCACGCCCGGTTCTCCCGGCGCGGCATCGGCGGCTTCCTCGGCCAGCGCCAGCAGGTGTTCGGCGTGAAAGCTGGAGGCCAGACCGATCAGCCGCATCGCCGCCATCCGCCAGTTGCCATCGCAGCGCGAGCGGCGCAGCAAGTCGATCTGATGCGCCGCGCTCTCCAGAAAGGCGACGCGCAGCTCGAGGAACAGCGCAGCGTCGTCCCCCGCCGCCGCCGCGATCGTCGCATCCAGCGCTCCGCCTTCGTATGCCATTGGGCAACACTAGAAGCATGAAGGTTAAACAGGCGTTTATGCTGGGCTTTGCAGTCGATCGGTTTGTGGTATCCTGCAAGGATGACAGGGAGCCCGCGCATCGTTCCGCTCGAAACCGGCCAGACCGGCGACGACGGCGTCCTCGAACTCGATCCCACTGCCGAAGTGCGGAACGGACATGAGATGGAGGTGCAGCACCCTGCACCCGACTGGCCCGAGGTCGAAGACGAGGCACCCCCCGCCTCGCGCTGGCTCGGCACCGCGCCGGCCCTGACGGCCGCCGCGCTGGTCGCGGCCTGGAGCGGGTTTTTCGTCTGGGCCAATCTGCCGGCAATCCGGGCCGGGGCAACGCCCGCGCAATGGGCCGAATGGCTGGTTGCCTGGTCGGTTCCGGTGCTGCTGGTGATGACCGGACTGCTGCTGGTGGCGCGTACCAGCCGCCGCGAGGCCGGGCGCTTTGCCGACGTCGCGCGCGCCCTCGGCGAGGAATCGGCCCGGCTCGAAACCCGGCTGGTCACCGTCAACGGCGAGCTGTCGCTGGCGCGCGAATTCGTTGCCGCGCAGAGCCGCGATCTTGAATCGCTCGGCCGGATTGCGGCGGAACGCCTTTCGCACAACGCCGAAAAGCTCGCCGCGCTGATTCAGGACAACAGCGCGCAGATCGAGGCGATTGGCGCTGTTTCAGCCAGCGCTTTGGAAAACATGGACAAATTACGCGGCCAGCTTCCCGTGATTGCCAATTCGGCCAAGGACGTGACCAACAACATCGGCAGCGCCGGGCGCACCGCGCATGCGCAATTGCAGGACATGGTGACCGGTTTCCATCGGCTCAACGAATTCGGTCAGGCCAGCGAGCGTCAGGTCGCGACGATGCGCGATGGCGTAACCACGTCGATCGACGAATTCACCCGCCAGGCCGAGTTGCTCGGCGAAATTGCCGTCCAGCGTTTCGCTGCGCTGGCCGACGAGGGGGCGCGGTTCCGCGCGTCGCTCGATGCTGACGAGATCGCGGCACTGGCTTCGATCCGCACCCGTTCGGCTGCGATGGCGGACGAGCTGGCCTTGGCCCGCGCGACTCTCGACGACGACGAAGCCTCTGCGCTTTCCGCAATCCGGATGCGCACCACCGCGCTGGCGGACGAGTTGGGAACGGCCCGCGCCCAGTTCGCCGGGCACGAGAACGCCGCGCACGAGGCGCTGGCAGCGCGGCTCGCGCTGTTGCGCGACGAGGCCGCGAGGGCTTCGACCACGTTGCGCCAGGGTGAGGCCGGGGCGATGGAGGCGTTGCGCGGCGCGCTGACCGTCCTGACCGGCGAAGCACATGGCGTCTGGACCGAACTGGACCGGCTCGATCGCGAGGCGGTTGCCGCTGCCACGACCCGGCTGGCCGATCTCACCGCCTCTGCCGATGCGCTGCACACCAGCATCGCGGCGCGTTCGGCCGAATTGAGCGAGGACATCTGGGCCCGCCGGGCGGAGCTGGAAACCGCCGGGCGCAGCGCGATCGAGGGCCAGCGCAGTCGGCTGGGCGAAATCGACACCGCGATCAAGGCCCAACGCGAGCGGCACCTCGCCCAATCGCGCGAGCTGGTCGAGCAGTCTGACCGGATCGGCGAGCGGCTGGGCCTGTTCACCGAAACGATGGGCACGCTGGGAGCCCACAGCGACGAGGTTGCGGCCAAGCTCGACCAGGGACTGACCCTGCTGACCGAGCGGCTGGCCGCAAGCCGCGAGGCAATGGCGGGAACCGACGCGGGAATCGCCGCGCTGACCGACGACAGCGTCCGCCTGCTCGAACTGATCCAGGCGAGCGCGGCGCACACCCGCGATACGCTGCCCCAGGCGCTGGCTGGCGCGGAAGATCGACTCAGGGGAATCGAGACCACCGTCTTCACGCTGCGCGACGAACTGGGCGAGGCGGGCAACCGGGGCCAGGCGCTGTTGGACTTCGTCAATGCCACCAGATCGACCCTGGGCGAGACGGCGGCAGAGATGGGCACGCTGCACGGCGGACTAGAGGAGAAAGCCCGGACCCACCACGCACAAGTCGCGGCGATCCGCGATGAAATCGCCCAGGCCCGCGCCGAAAGCGAGGCGCTTGCCGGGCAGGTCCACAACACATTGCAGGCCGCGATCGATCAGTTGGCTTTCGCCGCGCGTGAAACCGCCAGCGGTTTGGCGACCGACAGCGAAACCGCGATCAAGGCGGTTGCCGCGCAGCTCGGTGAGAAAAGCGCCAAGGCGATCGAGACGGCGATGGCGGGGCAGGCCTTCCTCGTGGTCGGGCGGCTCGAAGCCGCGGTCGCCGGGGCCGCAACTGCTGCGCGCGAGGCTGCAGTCCAGATGCGCGACCAGCTGGCGCGGGTCGACGAGCTGGCGGGCAATCTCGAACGGCGGGTCGAACACGCGCGCAACCGCGCCGAAGAGAAGATCGACGACGATTTCGCGCGTCGCGTGGCGGTCATTACCGAATCGCTCAATTCCGCTGCGATCGACATTGCCAAAGCGCTGTCGAACGATGTCACCGACACCGCCTGGGCAAGCTATCTGCGCGGCGATCGCGGGATCTTCACCCGCCGTGCGGTGGCGCTGCTCGACGGTTCACAGGCGCGTGCGGTGGCCCAGCATTACGAGGCCGACCGCGATTTCCGCGAGAACGTGAACCACTACATCCACGATTTCGAGGCGATGCTGCGCAACCTTCTCTCGACCCGCGACGGCAATGCGCTGGGGGTGACGCTGCTGTCGTCCGACATGGGCAAGCTGTATGTCGCGCTGGCGCAGGGGATCGAGCGCCTGCGAGGGTAAGTCACCCTTCCGGATCGGGCTTCCGGCCCAGCCAGTCGAGCGCTTCGACCCCCACCCAGCCGTTGACGTAGTTGGCATAAAACAACGCAAACGCCGCTGCCGAGACCAGCGTGGTCGCCACGAGAATCCGCCGCGGATTGAAGTTGACCGGGGCGCCGTCGGACTGGCCGGGCACCAGCGGCACGCCGGCTTCGGCATTGTTCCGCACTCCGAACGGCAGGACGACGAACAGGCTCAGGGCCCAGAACAGGGTGTAGATCGCAAGGATCGAGGTCCACAACATCGCGTTTTCCTTCAAGCTTCTCGCAACATGACCTGGACGTGGGGCTTTTTACCCGACCAGCGTTGCGCGGCACGGCGGGCGGCGAGGCGGACGGCTTCGCGCACCGCTTCCCGGTCGCGCGCCTTGCCGCCTTTCAGCGTGCCCACCGCCTTCGCCACGTCGGCCTGCGCTTCACCGACGAACCTGTCCATGTCATCGTCCAGCGGCAGACCCACCGCCGCGATCTCGACCGCCGAGGCCAGCCGCCCGTCAGCCCGGACCGCCAGCGCGACGACCAACACGGCATTCTGGCCAATCCGCCGCCGCGTCGCCATCGCCTCGCCGTCGGCGGGGATGATCAGGTCGCCGTCGAGCAGCAGCCGCCCGGCGCGAACCTGCGCGATCTTGCCGGGTTTGCCCGGTGCCAGCCGGATGACGTCGCCGTTGCCCTGAACCACCGCGTGGGGAATGCCCGCCGAGCGGCCCAGCCGCCCCTGTTCGCGCATGTGGCGCATTTCGCCGTGGACCGGCACGAGGATCTCGGGGGTCAGCCACGAATACAGGTCGAGCAGTTCGGGCCGCCCGGGATGGCCCGAGACGTGGATGAACATCTGGCGATCGGTCACGATGTCGATGCCGCGGCTTGCCAGCTGGTTGTGGATACGGCCGATGGCCACCTCGTTGCCGGGGATCTGGCGGCTGGAGAACAGCACCACGTCGCCCGCCCCGAGGGTGATCTGGTGCGATTCGGACGCGATCCGGGCCAGTGCGGCGCGCGGTTCGCCCTGGCCCCCGGTGGCGAGGATCAGGACCTCTCCGCGCGGCAGGCGCATCGCCTCGTCGAAGCCGATACGCGGCGGCAGATCGAGCAGATAGCCGGTCGATTGCGCTGCCTTGATGATCCGGTCGAGCGAGCGCCCGGCTACGCACAATTGCCGTCCGGTGGCCGTGGCGACGTCGCCCAGGGTCTGCAGCCGCGCCACGTTGGAGGCAAAGGTCGTCACCAGCACGCGCTTGCCGGCAAGGCCGCGCACGGTCTCCAGCAGGCCTTCCTTCACCGCGCCTTCGGAGCCCGACGGTTCGGGATTGAACACATTGGTCGAATCGCAAACCAGCGCGAGCACGCCCTCGGCGCCGATCTCGGCCAGTTCCTCGGCGGTCGCGGGCTGGCCGATCTGGGGATCCTCGTCGAGCTTCCAGTCGCCGGTGTGAAAAATCCGGCCATAAGGCGTATCGATCAGCAGCGCGTTGCCCTCGGCGATCGAATGGGCGAGCGGGATATATTCGATGTCGAACGGGCCGAGGCTGAGAGTGCCTTCGTTTTCCACCACGATCAGTTCGACCTTGTCGAGCAGCCCGGCCTCGGACAGCTTGTCGCGGACCAGATGGGCGGTGAACGGGGTGGCATAAAGCGGCACACCCAGTTCGGCGGCGAAATAGGGCACCGCGCCGATGTGGTCCTCGTGCGCGTGGGTCAGGACGATGCCGAGCAGATCGTCGGCCCGCTCCTCGATGAACGAAAGGTCGGCGAAAACCAGGTCGATGCCGGGGTAATAGGGGTCGGCGAAGGTCATCCCCAGGTCGACCATCAGCCACTTTCCGTCGCACCCATAGAGGTTGACGTTCATCCCGATTTCACCCGAGCCGCCGAGCGCGAGGAACAGCAGTTCTTTACCGGGGGTCATCGAATTCCAGACTTAGGTGATAAAAAACAGGTCGGTTCCGAGCCGGCCGAAAGACTGATCGCAACATGGTGCGGCTTGCGTTCTGCGCAAGGGACCAGTCGGTTCGTCGACAGGCACGGGACAAGCGGTGGAGGGAGACTACGCTCCCTAGACCGCTTTCGCGCGTTCCGCCAATATCGCAAGGCCGCGCAAGGTGAGGTCGGGGTCGATCGCGTCGAAGATCTCGGTCTGGGCGTCGAACAGCACCGCCAGGCCGCCGGTGGCGATGACCTTGCACGGGCGGCCGATCTCGGCTCGCATGCGCGAAACCAGCCCCTCGATCATCGCGACGTAGCCCCAATAGACCCCGATGTGCATCTGGTCCTCGGTGTTGCGACCGATCACCGACAGCGTGACGGTCGGGGCCTCGATAGCGATGCGCGGCAGTTTCGCGGCGGCATTGACCAGCGCGTCGAGCGAGAGGTTGATCCCCGGCGCAATGATCCCGCCCTTGTAGGCGCCGGTGAAATCGACCGCATCGAACGTAGTAGCGGTACCGAAATCGACCACGATCAGATCGCCCGGCCAGCCCTCGTGTGCGGCAATGGTGTTGACCGCGCGGTCCGCCCCGAGCGAGCGGGGCTCGTCGACATCGGCGATGAAGCCCCAATCGACCGGAGGCTGCCCGGCCACCAACGGCGCGCGGCCAAAATACTTGTGGCTGAGCACATCGATATTGTGGAGCGCGCGCGGCACCACGGTGCTGACGATCACCTGATCGATGCTGTCGCGGGCATACCCTTCAAGGCTCATCAACTGGAGCAGCCACACCGCATATTCGTCTGCCGTGCGGCGCGGATCGGTGGCGACCCGCCAGCGCGCCTTGATCTCGCGCGCCCCACTCCCGGGCAGGGAAAGATCGATAAGCGCGAACACCACGTTCGTATTGCCGACATCAATTGCGAGAAGCATCGATTATCCCACCAGTTCCACGTCGCCCGCGGAGATGGCACGGGTTCCCCCATCCGCCAAGCGCAGATGGAGCGTGCCATCATCGCCGAGCCCGGCGAACGCGCCCATGATCGGCCCGTGATCGCGATCCGGGACGGTCAGCAGCGTGCCCAGGGCGTGTGCGCGGGCGAGCCATTCGGTGCGCAGCATCGGCCATTCGCCCAAATGCCAGCGGGTCAGGTGAGCGGCGAATTGACCGGCAAGCGCCTCGGCAAAAGCATCGACCTCGACGGTGCCGCCCAAAGACGCGGTCTCGCGGCCCGGCACCTCGGGCGCCTGCGCCAGGTTGACCCCGATCCCGACGATGACGCGGGCTTCATGCCGTTCCAGCAGGATGCCGCCGAGCTTGGCAGTTCCGATCAACAGATCGTTGGGCCATTTGAGCTGGAGCGACGGCGGCGCACCCGGCAACGCGGCCACCGCGCGGTGGGCGGCCAGCCCGGCGACGAGCGCCAGGGTTTGCGGCAGCGGATCGCCTGCGCGCAGATCGACCACGGTCGAGCCCATGAAGTTGCCTGCGCCGTCGTTCCAGGCCCGCCCGGCCCGGCCACGCCCGGCGCTCTGGCGACGTGCGACCAGCCATTGTCCTTCTTTGGCGGTGCCGTCCGCCAGCAGATCGGCGTTGGTCGATCCGGTTTCGGGAACGAAGCGGATCAAGCCGGCAGCACTAGGCCGCAAAGAACAAAGCGGCCGCCGCGCCATCGGCCAGCTTGCCCAGCACCGGGGTCAACAAATAGCCGAGCGGCGAAATCGCCAGCGTCGCCAGCACCAGCAGCGCGCCGTGCGCGGTATCGCCCTTGCCGGTGACCTTCCCCGCCGGTTCGTCGAAGTACATCACCTTGACGATCTTGATGTAGTAGAACGCACCGATCACGCTGGCGGCGATGCCGATGCTGGCGAGCACGAGCAGCCCGGCGTCGACCGCCGCGCGGAACACCACGAACTTCGCCCAAAAGCCGAACAGCGGCGGAATTCCGGCAAGGCTGAACATGACCGAGGCGAGCGCCAGCGCGATCAGCGGCCTGGTCCGTGACAGGCCCGCGAGATCGGCGATTGCCTCGACCGGTGCGCCTTCGGCATCGCGCAGCAGCAGGATCGCGACGAACCCCGCCACGGTGGTCGCCACATAGATCGCCAGATAGACCAGCATCCCCGAAGCCCCCGCCGGGGTCGCCGCAGCCAGACCGATCAGGATGAAGCCGACGTTGTTGATCGAGCTGTAGGCCATCAGCCGCTTGATATTCGTCTGGCCGATCGCGCCCAGCGCACCGATCACGATCGAGAGCAGCGCGGCAAAGATCACGATCGGCTGCCACGCCGCGACCTGCGTGCCGAAAGCGTCGATCGCGACCCGCATGGTCAGCGCCATCGCCGCGACCTTGGGCGCGGTGGCGAAGAACATGGTGACCGGGGTCGGCGCGCCTTCATAAACGTCCGGCGTCCACATGTGGAACGGCGCAGCGGCAATCTTGAAGGCAAGGCCGGACAATACGAAGACAAGGCCGAACACGGCTCCGGTCCCGGGCGTGCCGTCCATCGCCGCGCGCACGCCCGCGAAATTGGTGGTGCCGGTGAAGCCATAGGTCAGGCTCATCCCGAACAGCAGGATGCCGCTGGCCAGCGCGCCGAGCACGAAATACTTGAGCCCGGCTTCCGCCGAACGCTCGTCCGTGCGCAGGAACGCGGCGAGCACGTAGGACGCCAGCGAGTTCAGTTCGAGCCCGATATATAGCGTCATGAAATCGGTGGCCGAGACCATCAGTCCGGCGCCGAGCGCGGCGAACAGGATCAGCACCGGAAATTCAGCGCGCATCGCGCGAACGCGGTCGAAAAATGCCGGAGCGACGATCAAGGCCGCGCCTGCAGCAGCATAGATCAGCAGCTTGGCGAAGGCGGCGAAGCCATCGGCGCGATACTGGCCGAAGAACGCCTCGGTCTCCGCCCCCATCCCGCCCCCAGACAGACTGGCGCACAATACGGGCACAACCAGCGCGCCAGCCCCCGCCAGCGCGGTAACCGCGAGGATCGAGATGAGCCGCGAGGCCTTGTCTCCGCCCCAGGCAGCGAACAGCAGCAACGCGAGGCCCGACAGGCTGAGAAGTTCCTCCGGCGCGACCAACCAGAGCGATTGAACGAGGTCCATCAGTGGGCCTCCGCTTGAGCGGCAGCGGCAACGGGCGCTGGCTTTCCAGCGGTGAGCTTGGCGTCACCCGCCGGGCGCGCCTGTGCGAGCCGCGCATCCAGTGCCGCAATATCGGCGCGCATCGGGGCGAGGAAGCTTTCGGGGTAGATCCCCATCCACAGCACGGCGGCAGCGAGCGGAACCATCATTGCCCACTCGCGCTTGTCCAGATCGGGCATCGCGGCGGCATCGGCGTTCTTCTGGATGCCGAACGCCACCCGCCAGTAAAGGTAGAGCATATAGGCTGCGCCCAGGATGATCCCGGTGGTGCAGACCAGCGCGACCCAGCTCGACAGCTTGTAAATGCCCGCCAGCGCGAGAAATTCGCCGACGAAGCCACTGGTCCCGGGCAAGCCGATGCTCGCCATCGTGAACAGCATGAAGAACAGCGCATATTTGGGCATATTGATCGAGAGCCCGCCGTAGCGATCGATCTCGCGGGTGTGCAGCCGGTCGTAGATCACGCCGACGCTGAGGAACAAGGCGCCCGATACCAGCCCGTGGCTGAGCATCACGATCATCGCGCCCTCGATCCCCTGGACGTTGAAGGCGAACAGCCCGGCGGTGACGATCCCCATGTGGGCGACCGAGGAGTAGGCGATCAGCTTCTTCATGTCGTGCTGAACCAGCGCGATCAGGCTGGTGACGACCACCGCGATCATGCTCAGCCCCAGGACCAGCCAGGCAAGTTGCGCGCTCGCTTCGGGGAACATCGGCAGGCTGAAGCGGATAAAGCCGTAGCCACCCATCTTGAGCAGCACGCCCGCCAGGATCACGGACCCGGCGGTTGGCGCCTGGACGTGCGCGTCTGGCAGCCAGGTGTGGACAGGCCACATCGGCATCTTGACAGCAAAGCTGGCGAAGAACGCGAGGAACAGCCAGGTCTGCGCTTGCGGCGCAAAATCATAGGCCATCAACGTCGGGATGTCGGTGGTGCCCGCCTCGTTGGCCATCCAGAACATCGCGATCAGCATCAGGACCGAGCCGAGCAGCGTATAGAGGAAGAACTTGTAGCTGGCGTAGATCCGGTCGGCCCCGCCCCACACCCCGATGATGAGGTACATCGGGATCAGCCCGGCTTCGAAGAAGATGTAGAACAGAAACAGATCCTGCGCCGCGAACACGCCGATCATCAGCGTTTCCATCAGCAGGAACGCCGCCATGTATTCGCCGACACGGTTCTGGATGGAAGTCCACGAGGCGCCGATGCAGACCGGCATCAGGAACACGCTGAGCATGATCAGCATCAGCGCGATGCCGTCTATTCCCAGCGCCCACTGCATCCCCGCGAACAGGTCCGCACGCTCGGTAAATTGCCACTGTGCGCCGCCAATGTCGTAGCTGGCCCACAGCACGATGCCGAGCGCGAGGTTGGCCAGAGTGGCGGCCAGCGCGATCAGGCGGGCGGTGGGTGCGTTGCTCAGCAGGCAGGCCAGCGCCGCGGCCAGCGGGATCAGCAGCATGAGCGAAAGGATGGGGACCGAACTCATCGCACGATCGCCCAACTGATCGCCGCGGTCAGCCCGAACAGCATCACCAGCGCATAGGAATAGAGGTAGCCGGACTGGAACCGAACCGCCACGCGTGCGCCGCGCTGGACCAGCCAGGCCGCGCCATTGGGGCCGAACCGGTCGATGATCCCGCCGTCGCCGCGCTTCCAGAAGACCTGACCCAGCCAGAACGCCGGGCGAATGAACACGACGTTGTACAGCTCGTCGAAATACCACTTGTTGAAGACGAAACGGTGGAGCGCGCCGAACTGAGCGACGAACGCCGCGGGCCAGCCGGGATTGCGGATATAGGCCCCGTAAGCTGTCGCCAGGCCAAGCAGCATCGCGATGGTGGCGGACAGCTTCACCAGCAGCGGCACCTCGTGCATCGCGTGCACCAGGTTCTCGTCATAGGCGATCGATCCCGCCCAGAATGCCGCTTCCTCCAGGAAGGCGTGGTGGAATGCGAACCCGGCGAGCAGCGCGCCGATGCTCAACAGGCCGAGCGGTACCAGTATGGTCAGCGGGCTTTCGTGCGGGTGGTAACCGGCGGTGCCCTCGGGTGGATGCAGTTCGGCATGGCTGCTGTCGCCATGCTCGTCGGCCGGGTGGTCATGATCGCCATGAACCGCGTGCTGGATATGCTCGCTGCCCGCCCAGCGCGGCTTGCCCCAGAAGGTCAGAAACATCAGCCGCCACGAATAGAAGCTGGTCAGCAACGCCGCGAACATGCCGACCAGCGAAGCGAAAATGCCAAGGTCCGTGCCGCTGGCGAACGCGCTCTCGATGATCGCGTCCTTGGAATAGAACCCGGCGAAACCGAACACGCCGAGGATGCCGACCCCGGTGATCGCCAGCGTGCCCATCAGCATCGCCCAGAAGGTGAACGGGATTTCCTTCCTCAGGTTGCCGTAGAACCGCATGTCCTGTTCGTGGTGCATCGCATGGATGACCGAGCCCGCGCCAAGGAACAGCAGCGCCTTGAAGAACGCGTGGGTGAACAGGTGGAACATCGCCGCGCCATAGGCGCCGACACCGGCGGCGATGAACATGTAGCCCAGCTGCGAGCAGGTCGAATAGGCGATGACCCGCTTGATATCCCACTGGGTGGTGCCGACCGTCGCGGCGAAGAAACAGGTGGCCGCGCCGATGAACAGCACGAAATTGAGCGCCGCCGGGCTGGTTTCGAACATCGGCGAGAGGCGGCAGACCATGAACACGCCGGCCGTCACCATCGTTGCAGCGTGGATCAGCGCGGAGACCGGGGTCGGGCCTTCCATGGCGTCGGGCAGCCAGGTGTGGAGGCCAAGCTGCGCCGATTTGCCCATCGCGCCGATGAACAGCAGCACGCACAGGACTGTCATTGTGTCGAACCGCCCGCCGAGGAAGCCGATGGTCGATCCCGCCATCGCGGGCGCGGCGGCGAGGATTTCGGGAATCGAGACCGTATCGAACACCAGCCAGGTGCCAAAGATGCCGAGCATGAAGCCCAGGTCGCCGACCCGGTTGACCACGAACGCCTTGATCGCGGCGGCATTGGCGCTGGGCTTGCGGAACCAGAACCCGATGAGAAGGTAGCTCGCCAGCCCCACCCCTTCCCAGCCGAAGAACATCTGGACCAGGTTGTCGGCGGTCACCAGCATCAGCATCGCGAAGGTGAACAGGCTGAGATAGGCGAAGAACCGCGGCTG
>JBBSKI010000044.1:0-17588 GCA_038256425.1 Sphingomonadales bacterium | reverse complement strand
CGACCGACCCGAACGACGACCTGTTCCTTGAGAGTTCGACCCGAAAGACGGAAGTGATCTGACGATGGCCAAGCGAGAGTTCCCCCTCGAGCGCACCCGCAACATCGGCATCATGGCGCACATCGATGCCGGCAAGACGACGACGACCGAGCGCATCCTGTTCTACACCGGGAAGAGCTACAAGATCGGCGAGGTGCACGACGGCGCAGCGACCATGGACCACATGGCGCAGGAGCAGGAGCGTGGCATCACCATCACGTCCGCGGCAACCACGTGTGCGTGGGACAACCACCGCATCAACATCATCGACACGCCCGGCCACGTCGACTTCACGATCGAGGTCGAGCGTTCGCTGCGCGTGCTCGACGGCGCGGTCGCCTGTTTCGATGGCGTCGCGGGGGTCGAGCCCCAGTCGGAAACCGTTTGGCGTCAAGCAGATAAGTACGGCGTACCCCGCATGTGCTTCATCAACAAGCTCGACCGCACCGGCGCCAACTTCAAGTACTGCGTCCAGTCGATCATCGACCGCCTCGGCGCCAAGCCGGCCGTCCTGTACATTCCGATCGGCCTCGAAGCCGACCTCAAGGGCCTGGTCGACCTGGTCGAGAACCGCGCGATCATCTGGAAGGACGAGAGCCTGGGCGCCGAGTTCTTCTACGAGGAAATCCCCGCCAATCTCGTCGACGAAGCCGCCGAATATCGCAACCAGCTGATCGAACTGGTCATCGACCAGGACGACGACGCGATGGAAGCCTATCTCGACGGCACCGAACCCGATGTCGCGACGCTGAAGGCGTGCATCCGCAAGGGCACGCTCAACCAGTCGTTCGTCCCGGTGGTGTGCGGCTCGGCGTTCAAGAACAAGGGCGTCCAGCCGCTGCTCGACGCGGTGGTCGATTACCTGCCATCGCCGCTCGACATCGAGGACGTCCAGGGCGTCAAGATGGACAGCGACGAGAAGGACAGCCGCCCGCCCAAGGATGACGCGCCGTTCAGCGCGCTGGCGTTCAAGGTGATGAACGATCCGTTCGTTGGCACGCTGACCTTCATCCGGATCTATTCGGGCACGCTGGCCAAGGGCACCTACCTGAACTCGGTCAAGGACAAGAAGGAGAAGGTCGGGCGCATCCTCGAGATGCACGCCAACGATCGCAAGGACGTCGACGAGGCGTTCGCGGGCGATATTGTCGCACTGGCCGGAATGAAGGAAACCACAACCGGCGACACGCTGTGCGCCGAGCGTCAGCCGATCGTGCTGGAGCGGATGGAATTTCCCGAACCGGTGATCGAGCTGTCGGTGGAACCCAAGACCAAGGCCGATCAGGAAAAGATGGGCGTCGCGCTCAATCGCTTGTCGGCCGAAGACCCCTCGTTCCGTGTGTCGACCGATCACGAATCGGGCCAGACGATCATCAAGGGGATGGGCGAGCTTCACCTCGACATCATCGTCGATCGGATGCGCCGCGAATTCAAGGTCGAGGCCAATGTCGGCGCGCCGCAGGTCGCCTATCG
The DNA here is from genome assembly GCA_038256425.1 of Sphingomonadales bacterium. Taxonomy (GTDB): domain Bacteria; phylum Pseudomonadota; class Alphaproteobacteria; order Sphingomonadales; family Sphingomonadaceae; genus Novosphingobium. Next base: position 16,076 of record JBBSKI010000044.1, on the reverse strand, counting down.
CGAATATCTCGGCAAGAAGGTCGACGTCGATTACACCCACAAGAAGCAGTCGGGCGGATCGGGCCAGTTCGCGCGCGTGAAGTTCACCGTTACGCCGGGCGAGCGCGGTTCGGGCATCATCTTCAACGACAACGTCAAGGGCGGCAATATTCCCAAGGAATATATTCCGTCGGTCGAAAAAGGGATGCGCGAGACCGCAGCGACAGGTTCGCTGGTAGGCTTCCCGATCATCGACTTCGAGATCGAGCTTTATGACGGCGCGTACCATGACGTCGATTCGTCGGCGCTGGCGTTTGAAATCGCGGGCCGTGCGGCAATGCGCGAAGCCGCGCAGAAGTCGGGCATCAAGCTGCTCGAGCCGATCATGAAGGTCGAAGTGGTCAGCCCGGAGGACTATCTGGGCGATGTCATCGGCGACATGAACAGCCGTCGCGGGCAGATCCAGGGCACCGACACGCGCGGTAACGCCCAGGTGGTCGAGGCGCTGGTGCCGCTGGCCAACATGTTTGGCTACGTCAACCAGCTGCGCTCGTTCACCCAGGGGCGCGCCAACTATTCGATGTTCTTCTCGCACTATGACGAGGTTCCCGCGAACGTCGCCGCCGAGGTCAAGGAAAAGCTCGCCTGACAGCGAGCGGAGGTCAAGGAGATGCTTGCCTAAGCCGCAGCATCGTTCTAGGGGCGGCGCCTGTTTCCGTAGGCTGTGCCCCGCGTGAAAACTAAAATCAGCCAACAGAAGGTTCAAGACAATGGCGAAGGCTAAATTTCAGCGGACGAAGCCGCACTGCAACATCGGCACGATCGGTCACGTCGATCACGGCAAGACCACGCTGACCGCGGCGATCACCAAGGTGCTGGCCGAAACCGGCGGCGCGGTGTTCACCGACTATGCCAACATCGACAAGGCCCCCGAGGAGCGCGAGCGCGGCATCACGATCTCGACCGCGCACGTCGAGTACGAAACCGAAGCGCGCCACTATGCGCACGTCGATTGCCCGGGCCACGCGGATTATGTGAAGAACATGATCACCGGTGCCGCGCAGATGGACGGGGCGATCCTAGTGGTGAACGCCGCCGACGGCCCGATGCCGCAGACCCGCGAGCACATCCTGCTCGCGCGCCAGGTCGGCGTGCCCGCGCTGGTGGTCTACATGAACAAGGTCGATCAGGTCGACGACGACGAGATCCTCGAGCTGGTCGAGCTCGAAATGCGCGAGCTGCTGACCTATTACGGCTTCGACGGCGACGCCATTCCGATCGTCAAGGGTTCGGCACTCGCCGCGCTCGAAGGGCGCGACGATGAAATCGGCAAGAACTCGATCTACGAGCTGATGAAGGCGGTCGACGAGCACATTCCGCAGCCGCCGCGTCCGACCGACAAGCCGTTCCTGATGCCGGTGGAAGACGTGTTCTCGATCTCGGGCCGTGGCACCGTGGTCACAGGCCGCGTCGAGACGGGCATCGTCAAGGTCGGCGAGGAAGTCGAGATCGTCGGCCTCAAGGATACCCGCAAGACCGTCGTCACCGGCGTGGAAATGTTCCGCAAGCTGCTCGATCAGGGCATGGCCGGCGACAACATCGGTGCGCTGGTTCGCGGCGTTGCGCGTGAAGACGTCGAGCGCGGCCAGGTGCTGTGCAAGCCGGGCTCGGTCAATCCGCACACCGACTTCCAGGCCGAAGTCTATGTGCTGTCGAAGGACGAGGGCGGCCGTCACACGCCGTTCTTTGCCAACTACCGTCCGCAGTTCTACTTCCGTACCACCGACGTGACCGGCGAAGTCGTCCTCCCCGAGGGCACCGAGATGGTCATGCCGGGTGACAACGTGACGATCGGCGTCAAGCTGATCGCGCCGATCGCAATGGACCCGGGCCTGCGTTTCGCAATCCGCGAAGGTGGGCGGACCGTCGGTTCTGGGGTTGTCAGCACGATCTCCAAGTAATATAGGCCGCGCTCCACCGGGGGATGCCAGATTCGTTCTGGCCCCCCGGCGGTCAGTTTTTCAGGCGATCCTCGCAAATCTTTCACCTCGAAAGAGGGAAATTTTGCGCGGGCCGTGTTTTTTGTTTCGCTCTTTCGCATCGGTAGTCGGACATGGAAGCCCAGAATATCCGCATTCGCCTCAAGGCCTTCGATCACCGTGTGCTCGATCAGGCGACCGGCGAGATTGCGGACACCGCGCGCCGCACTGGCGCGATGATCCGTGGCCCCATTCCGTTGCCGACGCGGATTGAAAAGTTCTGCGTCAACCGCGGCCCGCACATCGACAAGAAGTCGCGTGAGCAGTTCGAGGTTCGCACCTACAAGCGGCTGCTCGATATCGTGCAGCCCAACGCCCAGACCGTGGACGCGCTGATGAAGCTCGATCTTGCGGCTGGCGTGAACGTCGAAATCAAGCTCGCTTGATTTCGTCCATTCCGGCTTCGGCCGGGATGACGACACAGGGATACCTCCGGCATTAGCCGGGCAAGCGTCCCCCGTCTTGTTTCTGCTTCGGCAGAGGCACTCAGCCCGGACGGGGCTCGCTCGACATTCGGGTTGAACACGCCTCGCGGGATGGTCCCGCAAGGCCTCTGTATGGAGTATGGATCATGCGTACCGGCGTGATCGCCAAGAAGGTGGGAATGACCCGCCTGTTCCAGGAGGACGGACGGCATGTGCCGGTTACCGTCCTGGCGCTGGAAGAATGCCAGGTTGTCTCGGTTCGCACCATGGAGCGTGACGGATACGTCGCGCTGCAGCTCGGTTCGGGTGTGGCCAAGCAGAAGAACGTTGCCAAGCCTCAGCGCGAGCATTTCGCCAAGGCAGAGGTGTCGCTCAAGATGAAGGTCGCCGAGTTCCGCGTCGCCGACGATGCGGTCCTGCCGGTCGGTGCGACCATCACGGCTGATCATTTCGTCGCTGGCCAGTATGTCGATGTCTCGGGTCACACCCAGGGCAAGGGTTTCCAGGGCGGCATGAAGCGCTGGGGCTTCGGCGGCATGCGCGCCACCCACGGCGTCTCGGTCTCGCACCGTGCACTCGGTTCGACCGGTCAGCGCCAGGATCCGGGCAAGGTCTTCAAGAACAAGAAGATGGCCGGTCACATGGGTGACAAGCAGCGCACCCAGCAGAACCTCGAGATCGTCCGGACGGACGTCGCCCGCGGGCTGATCTTCGTCAAGGGCTCGGTCCCCGGTGCCAAGAATTCGTGGATGACAGTAAAGGATGCGGTCAAGTTGCCGCTTCCTGAGGGCGCCCCCTATCCCGGCGCGCTTCTTGAAAAGAAGAGCTCGCACCCCGAGCACGAGGAAGCGCCGGCCGGCATGGTCGAAGCTGCCGCCGAGCACGAGGAAGATACCGGCCCGACCACCGAGGAAGCCGCTGTGATGCTCGCCGAGCAGCACGCTGGTGCCCCGACCGACGCCGAGATCGAGCAGACCGAACAGGCCGAGAGCGATGCCGCTTCCGATGCCGATGCCGACAAGAAGGAGGGCTGATCGTGAAAATTCAGGTTCAAACCCTTGATGGTACGGCTGCAAAGAACGCCGATCTGGAACTGTCCGACGCAGTGTTCGGTGTCGAGCCGCGCGCCGACATCCTCCACCGCGTGGTCACCTGGCAGCTCGAAAAGCGTCGCGGCACTGCCCGCGGTGCGCGTGAGCGGTCTGATGTGGCCCGCACCGGCAAGAAGTTCGGTCGTCAGAAGGGCGGCGGTACCGCCCGCCACGGCGATCGCAAGGCCCCGATCTTCATCGGCGGCGGCAAGGCTCACGGACCGCGCGTCCGGGATTTCGATCCGTCGCTGAACAAGAAGGTGCGCGCACTTGGTTTGCGGATGGCGCTTTCGGCCAAGGCGAAGGACGGCCTCGTGGTCGTCGACAGCCTCGATCTCGCGGATGCCAAGACCAAGTCGCTTTCGTTGCGGCTTGCCGCTTCGGGTTGGGGCAAGAAGGTTTTGGTGATCGACGGGGCTGCGGTGAACGAAGACTTCGCCCGCGCTTGCGGCAACCTGATCGGGATCAACGTGATGCCGGCCGTCGGTGCCAACGTCTACGACATCCTGAAGCATGACACGCTGGTGCTGACCCGCTCCGCTGTCGAAGCGCTGGAGGCGCGGTTCAATGGCTAAGGCACCTGCCAAAAAGGCGGACGGCTCGATCGATACGCGTCACTACGACGTGATCCTCGCGCCGCACATCACCGAAAAGTCGACGCTGCTCAGCGAGAACAATTCCTTGGTCTTCAAGGTCGCCAGCAAGGCGACCAAGCCGGAGATCAAGGCGGCGGTCGAAGCACTGTTCAATGTCAACGTTCTGGGCGTCAATACGATGAACCAGAAGGGCAAGACCAAGCGCTGGAAGGGCAAGCCCTACAAGCGTTCGGACGTCAAGAAGGCGGTTGTACGGTTGGCCGAAGGCCAGTCGATCGACGTCACCAGCGGGATCTGAGAGCCATGGCACTCAAGAACTACAAACCGACCAGCCCCGCCCGGCGCGGCCTGATCCTCGTCGACAAGTCGTCGCTGTGGAAGGGCAAGCCGATCAAGGCGCTGACCGAAGGCAAGTCCAAGTCGGGTGGCCGCAACAACAAGGGCCATGTGACCTCGCGCGGTATCGCGGGTGGTCACAAGCAGAAGTACCGCTTCGTCGATTTCAAGCGGCGCAAGTGGGATCAGCCGGCCACGGTCGAGCGGCTCGAGTACGATCCCAACCGCACCGCGTTCATCGCGTTGGTCAAGTACGAGGACGGCGAACTCGCCTATATCCTCGCACCGCAGCGGCTTGCCGTGGGTGACAGCGTGGTTGCGGGCGAAAAGACCGACGTGAAGCCGGGTAACGCGATGCTCCTGGGCACGATGCCGGTCGGCACGATCATCCACAACGTCGAGATGAAGCCCGGCAAGGGTGGGCAGATTGCCCGTTCGGCCGGGACCTATGCCCAGCTGGTCGGTCGTGACCGCGGCATGGTCATTGTCCGCCTCAACTCGGGCGAGCAGCGTTATATCCGAGGCGATTGCATGGGCACGGTCGGGGCGGTCTCCAACCCGGACAATTCCAACCAGAACTTCGCCAAAGCCGGTCGCAAGCGCTGGATGGGCGTGCGTCCGCTGACCCGCGGCGTCGCCAAGAACCCGGTCGATCACCCGCATGGTGGCGGCGAGGGCCGGACTTCAGGCGGCCGTCACCCGGTCACTCCGTGGGGCAAGCCGACCAAGGGTGCCCGCACCCGCAACAACAAGCAGACCGACAAGATGATCATCCGGTCGCGTCACGCGAAGAAGAAGAGGTAACCGGACCATGGCTCGTTCCGTCTGGAAAGGTCCGTTCGTGGACCTCCATCTGCTCAAGAAGGCTGAAACCGCGCAGGATGCTGCTGGTCGCACCGGTCCGATCAAGACCTGGTCGCGCCGTTCGACGATCCTGCCGCAGTTCGTGGGCCTGACCTTCAACGTCTATAACGGGCGCAAATTTGTGCCGGTTTCGGTCAACGAGGACATGGTCGGGCACAAGCTCGGTGAGTTCTCGCCGACCCGCACCTTTCCCGGCCATGCCGCGGACAAGAAGGGCAAGCGCTGATGGGCAAGGAAAAATCCCCACGCCGCGTCGCGGATAACGAGGCGCTTTCGGTCGGCACGCAAATCCGTGGTTCGGCCCAGAAGCTGGGTCTCGTCGCGGCACTGATCCGTGGCCGCAAGGCCGAAGACGCGATGAACATCCTCAAGTTCTCGACCAAGGGTATGGCCGTTGAGGCGCGCAAGGTGCTCGCCTCCGCGATCGCCAATGCCGAGAACAACCACAACCTTGATGTCGATGCACTGGTGGTGGCCGAGGCCAGCGTTGGCAAGTCGATCACGATGAAACGCTTCCACACGCGTGGTCGCGGCAAGTCGACCCGCATTCTCAAGCCGTTCAGCCGCTTGCGGATCGTCGTGCGCGAACAGACCGAAACCGGGGAGGCCTGAACCATGGGTCATAAATCCAATCCGATCGGGCTGCGGCTCCAGATCAACCGCACCTGGGACAGCCGCTGGTACGGTGAAGGCAACAATTACCGTCAGATGCTCAAGGAAGACCTTGAGATGCGCAAGTTCATCATGACGAGCCTGCCGCAGGCGGCGATCTCGAAGGTGGTGATAGAGCGTCCGGCAAAGTTGTGCCGCGTCTCGATCTATGCCGCGCGCCCCGGTGTCATCATCGGCAAGAAGGGTGCGGACATCGAGAAGCTGCGCAGTCAGCTTGCCAAGATGACCAAGAGCGACGTGAAGCTCAACATCGTCGAAATCCGCAAGCCTGAAGTCGACAGCAAGCTTGTTGCCCAGGGCATTGCAGACCAGCTGGTGCGCCGCGTGGCGTTCCGCCGGGCGATGAAGCGCGCGATGCAATCGGCGATGCGCCTGGGTGCCGAAGGCATCAAGATCACCTGCGGTGGCCGCCTCGGCGGGGCCGAAATCGCGCGGGTCGAATCGTATCGCGAAGGGCGGGTACCTGCCCATACCCTACGCGCGCACATCGATTACGCCGAAGCCGAAGCCCTGACCGCCTATGGCGTGATCGGGATCAAGGTGTGGATCTTCAAGGGCGAGATCCTGGGCCACGATCCGATGGCGCAGGACCGGCTGATGATGGAAGCGCAGACCTCCGGCGTGCGGCCCGCCGCCGACCGTCGCGGTTAAGGTAAGAGACCATGCTGCAACCCAAAAAACACAAGTTCCGCAAGGCTTTCAAAGGCCGGATCAAGGGCGATGCGCCCGGCGGTACCGCGCTCAACTTTGGCTCGTATGGGCTGAAGGCGCTGGAGCCCGAGCGGATCACCGCGCGCCAGATCGAAGCGGCCCGCCGCGCGATCACGCGCCATATCAAGCGCCAGGGGCGGTTGTGGATCCGCATCTTCCCCGATGTGCCGGTGTCGAAAAAGCCTGCCGAGGTCCGTCAGGGCAAGGGCAAGGGTTCGGTTGAATACTGGGCCGCACGGGTCAAGCCGGGCCGTATCCTGTTCGAACTCGATGGGGTTCCGGGTCCGATCGCGGCAGTTGCGTTCCAGCGCGCGGCGATGAAGCTGCCGATCAAGGTCAAGGTGATTGCCCGTCTTGGCGACACCTCGCATCTGGGAGCCACATGATGGCCAAAGCAACTCCCAAGTCATCGAACAAGATCACCGACATGCGGGTCAAGACCGACGACCAGCTTGGCGGCGATCTCGCCCAGCTCAAGCGCGAGGCATTCAACCTTCGTTTTCAGGCGGCGACCAACCAGCTCGAACGGCCCGCCCGGATCAAGGAAGTGCGCCGCGAAATTGCGCGGATCAAGACACTTCAGCACGAACGGGTGGCAACCGCCACCGACAAGAAGGCCTGACGCCATGCCCAAGCGAATTCTGGTCGGGACCGTGGTGTCCGACAAAACCGACAAGACCGTGGTGGTGAAGGTCGAACGCAAGGTGAAGCACGCGCTTTACGGCAAGATCATCCGCCGCTCGAAAAAATACCACGCGCACGACGAGGACAACACGTTCAAGGCGGGCGAGACGGTGCGGATCGAAGAAACCGCTCCGATCTCCAAGCTGAAGACCTGGAAGGTCGTCGACCGGGTTCAGGCTGGCAAGGCCGCAGCGGTCGAAGCCGACGTCTAAGTAATTTTTGGAACTACCGGGCCACGAATGTTTTGGGCCCCGGCAAGCCGTTGAGAAGGAACCGGATCGATGATCCAGATGCAATCCAACCTCGACGTCGCGGACAACAGCGGCGCCAAGCGCGTCCAGTGCATCAAGGTGCTGGGCGGGTCGAAGCGGCGGGTGGCCGGCGTCGGCGACATCATCGTGGTGTCGGTCAAGGAAGCCCAGCCCCGCGCTCGCGTGAAGAAGGGCGACGTTCACCGCGCGGTGATCGTGCGGACCCGCAAGGACGTGCGCCGTACCGACGGCAGCGTGATCCGCTTCGACAGCAATGCGGCGGTACTGATCAACAAGAACGAGGAGCCGATCGGCACCCGTATCTTTGGCCCGGTCGTGCGCGAACTGCGCGGCAAGGGGTTCATGAAGATCATTTCGCTCGCGCCGGAGGTGCTGTGATGGCTGCCGCCAAGATCAAGAAGGGCGATTCCGTCGTCGTTCGTTCGGGCAAGGACAAGGGCCGCACCGGCACCGTTCTGCAAGTGATGCCCAAGGACGGCAAGGTGCTCGTTTCGGGCATCAATGTCGCGGCGCGTCATCGCAAGCCGACGCAGGGCAACCCGCAGGGCGGGATCGATCGTCGCGAAGCGCCGATGCACATCTGCAAGGTTGCAGTCGCCGGCGCCGACGGCAAGCCGACCCGCGTTCGTTTTGAAACGCAGGACGGGAAGAAGGTCCGGGTGGCCGTCAAGTCCGGGGAGAAGATCGATGGTTGATGCAACCAACGACGATGTGGTCGGCAGCGGCAGCGAGGCTGGCAACGTGAAGTATGTGCCCCGCTTGCGCACCAAGTACGATGCCGAGATCGCCAAGGCGATGACCGAAAAGTTCGGTTACAAGAACGCGATGGAAGTGCCACGGATCGAGAAGGTCACGCTCAACATGGGCGTTGGCGAGGCGAGCCAGGACAAGAAGAAGGTCCAGATCGCGGCTGCCGAAATGGCGCTGATCGCGGGCCAGAAGCCGGTCATCACGATCGCCAAGAAGTCGATCGCCCAGTTCAAGCTGCGCGAAGGCATGCCGATCGGCTGCAAGGTGACCTTGCGGCGCGAGCGGATGTACGAATTCCTCGACCGTCTGGTAACCGTGGCAATGCCGCGCATCCGGGATTTTCGCGGGTTGAACCCCAAGAGCTTCGACGGTCGCGGCAACTACGCGATGGGTCTCAAGGAGCAGATCATCTTCCCAGAGATCAGCTACGACCAGATCGAGAAGGTTCGGGGGATGGACATTATCGTGACCACCTCGGCCAACACCGATGACGAAGCGCGCGAGCTGCTCCGTCTGTTCGGCTTCCCCTTCCCCAAGGAAGAAGCCGACGAAGAACAGCAGGCCGCTTAAGCGACCGACCCGGATACCAACGATCCCGCCCCGATTTAAACATCGGCCGGGATGACGAAAGAAGAGCTTAAGTCCATGGCGAAACTGAGTTCGATCAACAAGAACGAGCGGCGCAAGAAGCTCGTTAAGCAGTATGCCGGCAAGTATGCCGCGCTCAAGGCGACGGCCAACGACAAGTCGCTCGACGATGGCGAGCGTTTGATGGCGCGCCTTAAGCTGGCGGAAATACCGCGCAACGCGAACCCTACCCGGGTCCGCAACCGCTGCGCCACCACCGGCCGCCCGCGCGGCTACTACCGCAAGTTCGGCCTGTGCCGGATCGAGCTTCGTGACCTTGGCAACAAGGGCATGATTCCCGGTCTGACCAAGTCGAGCTGGTAAGGATTTCGAAATGGCTTTGACCGATCCCCTGGGCGATCTGCTCACCCGCATCCGCAATGGCCAGCGCGCCAAGAAGGACAGCGTGATGTCGCCGGCTTCCAAGCTGCGCGCGCGCGTCCTCGAAGTGCTCCAGCGCGAGGGTTATATCCGCGGCTTCAGCGAAGATGCTACCGGCGCGCACCCCGCGCTGCGCATCGAGCTGAAGTATTTCGAAGGCGAGCCTGCGATCAAGCATGTCGCGCGCGTCTCCAAGCCGGGTCGCCGGGTCTATTCGGGTAGCCGTGAGCTGCCCGTGATCCGCAACGGCCTTGGCATCACCATCGTCTCGACGCCGCGTGGCGTGCTCTCGGATGCCGAGGCGCGTGCCGCGAACGTCGGTGGCGAAGTGCTCGCGGAGGTGTTCTGATGAGCCGCATCGGCAAGGTTCCGGTCCCCGTTCCCGCGGGCGTCACCGCGAACATCGAAGGCAAGGTCCTCAGCGTCAAGGGTCCCAAGGGGACGCTGACACTGACCATGCGCGACGAGATCAGCTATACACTGGATGATGGCAGCATCGCGGTAAAGCCGGCAAACGAGAGCAAGCAGGCACGGGCCTTCTGGGGCATGCAGCGCACGCTGGTCGAGAACCTCGTCACCGGGGTGACCGAGGGTTACACCAAGGTGCTGGAAATCACCGGCGTCGGCTATCGAGCCAATGCTCAGGGTCGCAACCTCAAGCTTCAGCTCGGTTTCAGCCACGATGTCGATTTCCCGGTGCCCGAGGGCATCGAGGTCAAGACTCCGGACAACACCACGGTCGAGATCACCGGCATCGACAAGCAGAAGGTCGGCCAGGTCGCGGCGGAAATTCGCCGCTGGCGCAAGCCCGAGCCCTACAAGGGCAAGGGTATCCGGTATCGCGGCGAGTACATCTTCCGCAAGGAAGGGAAAAAGAAGTAATGGCCAAGCTCACCCTGTTCGATCGTCGCCGTCAGCGCGTGCGTTCTGCGCTGCGCGCCCAGAGGGGCGGACGTCCCCGGTTGTCGGTCCACCGTTCTGGTCGTCACATCTACGCCCAGGTCATCGACGATGCCGAAGGCCGCACGCTGGCCTATGCCTCGTCGCTGGTTAAAGGCGGCAAGGCGCTTGGCGCAACCGCCGAGGCGGCTGCCGAGGTCGGCAAGTCGATCGCCGAGAAGGCCAAGGCGGCGGGTGTGACCACGGTCGTGTTCGATCGCGGCGGTTTCCTGTTTCATGGTCGCGTCAAGGCGCTGGCCGATGCCGCCCGCGAAGGCGGGCTGGAGTTCTGATATGCCAGATTCTGCAAACTCTGAAACTACAACTCCCGAGACCGTGATCGCCAACGAGCTTGGCCAGGGCGGCGATGTTGCCCCGACTGCGGCTCCGGCTCGTGACAACCGCGGCCCTGGAGGCAATCGCGGCGGCGGCGGACGCGGTGGCCCCGGCGGCAACCGCGGTGGCGGCGGCGGCAACGACCGTAACCGTGGCGGACGCGGCGGTAACGATCGCAATCGCGGACGTGGCGGCGATGACGATGGTGGCGAGGAACTGATCGAGAAGCTCGTTCACATCAATCGCGTCTCCAAAACGGTCAAGGGCGGCAAGCGCTTCGGCTTTGCGGCGCTGGTCGTGGTCGGCGACGGCAAGGGCCGGGTCGGTTTCGGCCACGGCAAGGCGCGCGAAGTGCCCGAGGCGATTACCAAGGCGACTGCAGCGGCCAAGAAAAAGATGGTCCGCGTGCCGCTGAAGGAAGGCCGCACGCTGCATCACGACGGCAAGGGCCGGTTCGGCGCGGGCAAAGTCAATCTGCGCTCGGCCCCGGCCGGAACCGGGATCATCGCCGGCGGCCCGATGCGTGCCGTGTTCGAAAGCCTGGGTGTGGCCGACGTGGTGACCAAGTCGGTCGGCACCTCCAATCCCTACAACATGATCCGCGCCACCTTCGACGCGTTGACTGAACAGACTTCGCCCAAGTCGGTTGCTCAGCGGCGTGGCAAGAAGGTTGCCGACCTGCTGGGTCGCGGCGGAGCCTCGACGGCGGAGGCTGAAGTCGCCGCCGAAGCGATTGCGGAGTAACACCAATGGCTACCATCAAACTCAAGCAGATCGGTTCGCCGATCCGCCGTCCCAACAAGCAGAAGGCGATGCTTATCGGCCTCGGCCTAGGCAAGATGAACCGTGTGGTCGAGCGCGAGGATACCGCCGAGGTGCGCGGTGCGCTCGCCAAGCTGCCACACATGGTTGCGATCATCGATTAGACCGCTGCCGGCCGTTACTGTTTCGACAGTCTCGGTCGGTCCCTGAGCTTTGCTGCGGGGTTCCCCGCGTAATAGATCCACGGCTCCAGCGGGCGCATTGCGACGCCGCGCGCGCCTAGCACCGCACCGTCACCGATGGTCACGCCCGGCCCGACAAAGGCTTCGGCGGCGATCCACACATTGTCTCCTATGGCGATGGGTCGTGTCACGAGGGGAAAGCCGGGGTGCTCCACGTCGTGCGAACTGGCGCACAGGCTGGCGTCTTGTGAGATCACGGAGTGGCGACCGATCCGGATCGTGCCCTGGTTGTACAGATTGACGCGGCGCCCGATCAGCGCGCCGTTGCCGAGCGTGAGGTTGCCTGGCAGCCAGATCCGGGTCGATCCATATACCCGCGCGCCGCGGCCAATCCGCGCCCCGAATGCGCGCAGCAGCAGCCGACGCCAGCCCCACATCGGAGGGGGTGAAAACCGGCCAAGCAGCAGCCAAGTCGTACCCCAGATCACCCGCAAGAGCTTGTTGCCGAGACTGAAGCTGGCCCGGTGACGATTGACCGGGTGGCGATTGGCCCGGTCACTCATGGCAACGCGTTCGATCATGGCTCTAGACATTCCTTCCCGTCGGCCCTCTCCACCACAAGTGCGCGTGGCGGTAAAGTGTGCCGCTGCGTGGTGTGAGCCGCCGTTGCAATTTGCCCGCGCATGGACTAGGGGCCGCCGCTTCCATCCAGCGCGACCAAAGCGAAAGCGAGTGCAGACCATGAAGCTCAATGAAATCCGGGATAACGACGGCGCCCGTAAAGGCCGGATGCGCGTCGGACGCGGCATCGGCTCAGGCAAGGGCAAGACCGCCGGGCGCGGCCAGAAAGGCGCCAAGGCGCGTTCAGGCGTATCGGTCAACGGCTTCGAAGGCGGCCAGATGCCGCTCCACATGCGGATCCCGAAGCGCGGCTTCAACAACATCTTCGCCAAGGATCATGCCGAGGTAAACCTGGGCCTGGTCCAGAAGGCGATCGATGCGGGCAAGCTCGATGCCGGCTCGACCATCGATCAGGCGGCGCTGCGCGCAGCTGGCCTGGCACGGGGCGGCAAGGACGGCGTCCGTCTGCTTGGCAAGGGCGAGTTCACCACCAAGGCGAGCTTCGCGGTTGCGGGTGTTTCGAAGGGCGCGCGCGAGGCGGTCGAGAAGGCCGGCGGCACGGTCACGCTGCCCGAGGCCCAGCCCAGCGAGCATGAGAAGAAGACCGCGCGCCGCGAAGTGAACAAGGCGGCGTCTAAAAAGGGCAAGTAATCGCGACCGGCCTTTCCCGCATTGACGGGAAGGGCCGGGCGATTTGCCCGCGGGTGAAGTTCGACATCGCTCGGCGCTCCCTATATGGGATCGGCACGCCGGGTTGAACCGGCCACCCGGCCCGGACACCAGACAAGGCAAGATTCCCCGATGGCATCACGCGCCGACAATATCGCCAGCAACTTCAGTCTCGCGAAGTTCGGCAAGGCGACCGAGCTGAAGAACCGCATCTGGTTCACGATCGGCGCGCTGATCGTTTTCCGGTTCCTCAGCTTCGTGCCTTTGCCCGGCGTCAATCCACTGATTCTAGAGACGCTCTACGATCAGACGCGCGGCGGCATCCTCGATCTGTTCAACACCTTTTCGGGCGGCAGCCTGGAGCGGATGAGCCTGATCGCCTTGGGAATCATGCCCTATATTACCGCCTCGATCGTGGTGCAGCTGGCCGCTTCGCTCCATCCCACCCTGGCGGCAATGAAGAAAGAGGGCGAGACGGGGCGCAAGAAGCTCAACCAGTACACCCGCTATGGCACCGTGTTCCTCACCGTCCTGCAAGGCTGGTTTTTGGCCTCGGGGCTGGAAAGCTATGCCGCGCAAAGCGGGCTGGCGGCAGTGGTGGCACCGGGCCTTATGTTCAAGGTCGGCGCGGTCATAAGCCTCGTCGGAGGAACCATGTTCCTGCTGTGGCTGGGCGAGCAAATCACCAGTCGCGGGATCGGCAACGGTGTGTCGCTGATCATTATGGCCGGGATCGTTGCACAGATGCCGGTATTCATTGCCAACCTGTTCGAAGGCGGACGCTCGGGCTCGATCTCGGCGTTCACGATCGTCGGGCTGATCGTGCTGGTCGTGGTGCTGATCCTGTTCATCTGCTTCATGGAGCGGGCGCAACGTCGCCTGCTGATCCAGTATCCCAAGCGGGCCAGCCAGAAGGGCATGATGCAGGCGGATCGCAGCCATCTGCCGCTGAAGATCAATACCGCGGGCGTGATTCCGCCGATCTTCGCCAGTTCGCTGCTGCTGCTGCCGCTCACCATCACCCAGTTTGCGGGCAATTCGGTTGCGCCGGAGAGCACGGCGGGGGGCATCCTGGTTACGCTCAACCAGTACCTGCGCCACGGTGAACCGCTTTACATGCTGCTCTACGCGCTGGGCATCATCTTCTTTGCGTTCTTCTACACCGCCGTCGTGTTCAATCCGGAGGAAACCTCGGAGAACCTCAAGCGCAATGGTGGCTTCATCCCCGGTATCCGCCCGGGCAAGAACACCGCGACCTATCTAGACTATGTGCTGACCCGGATCACCGTGATCGGGGCCGCTTACATCACCATCGTCTGCGTTCTGCCCGAATATGTGATCGCGCAGACGGGCATGACGATGATGTTTCTGGGCGGCACCAGCCTGCTGATCGTGGTCAACGTCACGGTCGACACCATTACCCAGATCCAGTCGCACCTGCTGGCGCACCAGTATGGCGATCTGATCAAGAAGGCCAAGCTGAAGGGCAGGCTGCGCTGAAGCCTTCGGGTCTCGGGCGACAGTCACTGGGGAGAGGATAACTGTGAACATCATCCTGCTTGGACCGCCGGGGGCGGGCAAAGGCACGCAGGCGCAGCGTCTGGTCGAGCGCCACGGCATGAAGCAGCTCTCGACCGGCGACATGTTGCGCGCGGCGGTCAAGGCGGGCACGCCGGTCGGTCTTCAAGCCAAGGCGGTGATGGACTCGGGCGCGCTGGTTTCGGATGAGATCGTCTCGGCGCTGATCGGCGACGAACTCGATGCGATGCCACCCGCACAGGGCGCAATCTTCGATGGTTATCCCCGCACCGCGGCACAGGCCGCTTCGCTCGACACGATCCTCGACGGACGCGGCCGCAAGCTGGACCGGGTGATCGAACTGGTGGTCGATGAGGAAGCATTGGTCGAGCGGATTACCGGCCGCTTCACTTGTGCGGCGTGCGGCAAAGGCTATCACGACAAGTTCGAGCAACCTGCGATGCCGGGAACTTGTGACAAATGCGGCTCGTCCGAGTTCAAGCGCCGGCCCGATGACAACGAGGACACAGTCCGCACCCGCTTGGCCGAATATCGCGCCAAGACCGCGCCGATCCTGCCGATCTACGACGCGCGCGGGATCGTTTCGCGGGTCGATGGAATGGGTGACATGGATGACGTAACCGCCGGTCTGGAAGCCGCGCTCGCGGGGTAACTGGACGAGCGTTACTGCTTTGGGGGAAATGGCCGGATGAACCGCAGCACCATCCTATCCGTCGCACTTGCCGGGGCTATTCTGCTCGGTGTCGCCACCCCCGCGTCTGCCGAAGTGGTCGACCCGACCGAAACCGGCTTCGTCTCGCGCCTGGCAGTCGAAGTGAAAGCCGCTCCGGCTGATGTCTGGAAAAGCCTGATCGCGCCCAATCTGTGGTGGAACAAGGCGCACACTTATTCCGGCGACGCGGCCAATCTTTACCTCGATGCGCAGGCGGGAGGGTGTTTTTGTGAAAAGCTGCCGCTCGGCAAGGATGCGGCACCTAATTCGCGTAACGGCAGTGCCGAGCATATGCGTGTGATCCTCGCCGCACCCGGGCGGGTATTGCGGCTGAGCGGCGGGCTTGGCCCGCTCCAGTCCGAGCCGGTAGGCGGGGTGCTGACCGTCACCCTCAAGCCGACCGTCGCAGGCACCCGCATCCTGTGGGAATACGTCGTCGGCGGCTTCATGCGCTACAAGGTCGCGGACATCGCTCCCGCCGTCGACAAGGTCATGGCCGGGCAACTCGCGAGCCTGGCCGCCCACGTCGATCCATCGGTCGAAGAGGCGGTGGAAGCCAAGGTGGCCGTGGAAGACGAGGCAGGTGCTTCCCCCGCGACCGCGCCGGATGCGCCAGAGGCGGTTCCGGCCAAAAAGGCAAAGCCCGCCAAACCCTGATCGCCCGGCACTGGCTGGACGAAGCGAGAAGCCGCTAAATTATTCCCGCGCCCGGCTTTTGCGGGCGAAAAAAGCGGCTAATGTCGCGCTTGCATCGGTCAACGACTCGCCAGACGGTCGTGGCCATTATTGGGTCGCTTAACCGGTTGTTTGCGGGGACTCATCCCCGCGTTCTGCCAGACGCCAATGCGTTAACGGGGGAGTACACCAGTGGCCGTATCCGATCATGTCG
>JBBSKI010000043.1:0-17737 GCA_038256425.1 Sphingomonadales bacterium | reverse complement strand
GGCACCAGCTTGCCATAGCGGGCGACATCGCGCTTGGGATCGAGCAGCGCGCCGAGCGGGCTGTTGCCAAGCGGCCAGCGCTGCACCTGACGGACCTCGTAATCGACCATCGTCAGCGCCTTGCCGTCCGAAACGATCAGCAGCGGCACGCCCTTCTGGTACTGGAAACGGATCTTGCCGGGGCGCTGGAGCGTCAGCACGCCCGAAACGCGCTGGCCGGTACGATCGGTCTGGACAAAATCGGCGCGCAGGGTCGAGATACCCCGCAGCGCAGCGACCGCGCGGTCAAGCTGGGCCTGGGAGCCTTGCGCCTGGGCGGCGAGCGGTGGGGCCATAACTGGCCCGACGGTGGCAAAAACAAGCGCCGCGGCGCCGAGCGAACGTGTGAAATATCTGGTCATGGCCGATCTTTTCGGGTGTCGGCGTTGAACTCGCCGTGAACCGGCAGGTTCCAGACCAGCCGTCCGTCTTACTTGATCTTGGCTTCCTTGAACTCGACGTGCTTGCGCACTTTCGGGTCATATTTGCGGAAGCTCATCTTCTCGGTGGTGTTGCGCGGATTCTTCCGGGTGACATAAAAGAAACCGGTGTTGGCGGTCGAGACCAGCCGGATCTTGACGGTTGCGGACTTCGCCATGACGTATTCCTGAAAAGTAGTGCTAAAACGAAAGACGAGCGGCATTCAGCGACGCCGCCCGCGACAAGGGAGCGCGCATGGTCGAATCGCTGCGCCAAGTCAAGGTTGCGCGGCCAGTGCCGGGTTTGCCGAACGGTACCGCAAATGGTATCGATCGTAACCATGGCCACCCTGCCCAAACTTCCCAGCGACCCACCCGGCGACTATGCCGCCCTCCCCGACCTGCCGGGCGAGGTGTTTACCGCGCCGCTCAAGCGTCCCGCCCATGTCGGCGAGGACTGGCTCGAACCCGCGCAACACGATTACACCGCCGATGAGCACGCGGTGTGGGACGATCTCTATGCGCGGCAGATGGACATCCTGCCCGGTCGCGCCGCCACCGCGTTCCTCGCCGGCACCCAGAAACTGGCGCTGGGGCGTGGCGGCGTGCCCGAATTCGCACGCCTCAGCCACGAACTGGGCGCGCTGACCGGGTGGAGCGTGGTGCCGGTGCCGATGCTGATCCCCGATCACGTGTTCTTCTGGCACCTGGCCAACCGGCGCTTTCCGGCGGGCAATTTCATCCGCACCCGGGCGACCTTCGATTATATCGAGGAGCCCGACGTATTCCACGATGTGTTTGGCCACGTCCCGATGCTCGCCGATCCGGTCTATGCCGATTACATGCAGGAATACGGCCGCGCCGGGTGGAAGGCGATGCGGCACAACCGGTTGAAATCGCTGGGCGCGCTTTACTGGTACACGGTCGAGTTCGGGCTGATCCTCGAATCCGGCGGGCTCAGAGCCTACGGCGCGGGGATCCTCTCGGGCCCGACCGAGGCGGTCTATGCGATCGAGGCGGCCTCGCCCAACCGGATCATGCTCAACGTCGATCGGGTGATGCGGACCGATTATGTGATCGACGACCTGCAGCCGACCTATTTCGTGATCGAAAGCTTCGAGGACCTGTACCGCCAGACCGTCGAGCGCGATTTCGACCGGCTCTATCGCGGGCTCGGCGCGGGGTTCACCTATGCCAATTCGGCGGTGATCGACATCGACAACGTGCTGCACCGCGGGACGCTGGAATATCTGCTGCGCGGCGGCCGGGCCTCGGGTGCTGCGGCGGTCTAGAGTTCGAATTGCGAAACTGCCTCCCGGGCGCGGAGGAGGTGGAGGTGGCGCATGCTGAGGAGGTGGACCCTCACGATCCCGGACGCCATTTTACCCCTCAAGTTCCAACACTTCACCCGATGGCCGCAGCGGTCCGCTAATGTGCTGCAGCAGATCGCACAATATTTCAGCCGGCGGCAGGGTTTCAACCGGCGGCAGATGCTCCCGACATCGCCTGCCAATTGGATCCCGGCGCGGCCCCGGTCGGACGCTGTCGGCAGTTTGTCGAAGCCCGTAACCAATTGGCTTTTAAGGCGGAGGCCGACGTCCTAGGCGCGATTGCATGATCCAGTCTGGTTTCCGCTGCAACTTCCGCAAGCCGCACGCCGTGCTTTTCGCAGGTGCTGCGTGGGGCCTGGCGGTGCCGGTCCAGGCCGCCGCGCAAGACCCGGCCGCCCCGGACACGGCCCCGGTGACGGCCCCGGCCACGGCCCCAGTCACCGATCCTGCGGCGTCGCGCAGTACGGTTTATCCGGCCACGTTCTTCGCCGCCTTCGCGCCTGCCACTGCGCTCGACATCGTCCGCCGCGTGCCCGGCTTCACGATCGAGCAGACTAACGGGGAAGTGCGCGGTTTCGGCGGGGCGGCGGGCAACGTGGTGTTCAATGGGGCGCGGCCCTCGTCCAAGTCCGATGGGCTCGAGACCATCCTCGCCCGCATTCCGGCCAGCCGGGTGCTGCGGGTCGAGATATCTCCGGGGGATCTGTTCGGCTCGGACTATGCGGGCAAGTCGCAAGTGCTCAACGTCATCCTGACCGCCGGGAGCGGGATCGACGGCAACGTCACGGTCAAGGCCGGGCGCAACTTTTCCGGGCGCATCACCCCCAATGCCGAAGCTTCGGTGCTGATCCGGCGGGGTGCTTCAAGCATCAACCTGGCTGCCGATTCGGGCCGGTTCGACGGTGCCGAGGAAGGGTTCGACCGGCTGGTTGCCGCTCCCGGCGGCAACCAGCTGGAATTCCGCGACAAGGCCAATACCATCCGCGACACTAACCCGTTCGTCTCGGCAAGCTGGGGGATGGAGCTTGCGCCCGATCGTGCGGCTCACCTCAATGCGCGGCTTGCGTCTGGCCGCTTCAGGCTCAAGCAAACCAACCGGGTCACCCCCGCCAGCGGCCCGGTGCGCGACGACCGCCTGCTCCAGGACCACGAGTCGACCAGCTATGAACTGGGCGGCGACGTGACCCGGCCGCTGGCAGGCGGGGCGATCAAGCTGGTCGCGCTGGCCAACCGGCGCGACCGGGAGGCTTTCGATACCAACCTCAACCGGGTGCCCGATCAGACGAACGGCACCGAGACCGGCGGCACCGAGGCCGGCGGCACCCAGGCCGGCGGCTCCCGGATCATCGGCGGGTTCGAGCAATTCACCATGTCGCGATACGACGAGGCGGTCGGACGGCTCAGCTGGAACCGGGCGAACCTGTTGGGGCTGACCTTCGAGCTGGGCGGCGAACTGGCCTACAACCGGCTGGAGAATTCGACCGAGCTGTTTTTGCTCGATGGTGCCGGTGGGCGACGCCGGATCGACTTGCCGATCGACCAGGCGGTGGTCGACGAGCTTCGCACCGAGACCTATGTCAACGCGGGCAAGCATTTGTCCCCAGCCCTCCGGCTGGACGGTGCGCTGGCGTTCGAGACTTCCCGGCTCGCGGTCAGCGGCGATGCCGCGGAACAACGCTCGTTGCGCTTCCTCAAGCCCAGCCTGACGCTCGACTGGAAGCCCGCCCAAGGCTCGCGCCCCGGCTGGCGGGTGCAGGTGATTGCGCGGCGCGAGGTGGCACAGCTCGATTTCTTCGATTTCATTTCCAATGCCGAACTCGCCTCGGACCGGGTCAACGGCAGCAATGCCGAGCTGCAGCCGCAACGCAGCTGGGAAGCCCGCGCAACGATCGAGCACCCGCTGCTGGTCAAGGGATTGGCCAAGCTCGAGCTTGGCTATGACCGGGTCTCGCTGCTGCAGGACCGGGTGCTGACCGACGGCGGCTTCGATGCTCCGGGCAATATCGGCACCGGCACGAGGCAATTCGCCAAGCTCAATCTCGATGCTCCGCTCGACCGGTTGGGGCTGGCGAACGTGCAGTTGCGGAGCGAGGCGACGGTCCAGAAAACCAGCGTGCGCGATCCGCTGTCGGGCCAGCGGCGGGCGTTCAGCGGGTTCTGGCCCGAATGGCGCTGGCGCGTCGAACTGCGCCGCGACAAGGGCCCCCTTTCATTTGGCACCACGCTTCAGGATCGCGCCAAGTTCGGCTTTTTCCGGACCGACGAGATCGACCGGAACTTCAACAACCGGCCGTTCATGAACGCCTTCGCCGAATACCGGCCCGATCCGAAAACCACATTGCGGCTCGATTTCGACAACGTGCTGCAGACCACCGGGCAGCGGCAACGGCGGTTCTTCGATCCGAACCGCAGCGCCGCCAACCCCGTCGCCAACGAGTTCCGCAGCCGCAACAGCCGCACCGCGGTGACCTTTTCGGTCCGGCGCGGGTTTGGCGGCGGCGGCGCTAAGGCGGGGTGACGCGCAGCGCGTCGGTCAATATCGGGGCAAGGATGTCTGCCCACGTCCCGACCGCCGCGGCATCGCCCAGCAGATCCTGGCGGATTTCGAACTCTACGTAAGCGCGCCCTGTCCCCCCGGCTCCAGCAAAGCAGTGGAGCGGGACGGTGTGGTCGATCCCATCCATCGCATAGGGCTGGTTATCCCCCACCGGCGCATCGAGCGCTGCCGTAAGCCGGGCCAGCGCGGCGCGGGCAAAGCGCTCGTCACCCCCGCCATACAGCACGCCGGCGTGCCACGGGCGGGCAAATCCCTCCATCGCCGGGGTGAAACTGTGGAGCGCGACCACCACGGTTGGCGCACCGGCAGCATCGCGGCGGGCCAGCTCGGCGGCAATCGCAGCGTGATAGGGCGCATGAATTTCGGCGACCCGCGCCGCGCGTTCGATCGCGCTCAGCGCGGTATTGGCCGGAACCGGGGTGCCGTCGCTGATCTCGGGTATGGCATCGGGGCGGGCGGGATCGCGGTTGCAATCGATCACCAGCCGCGAATAGCGCTGGCGGATCAGCATGGCGTCGAGCCGTTCGGCCAGTGCTTCGCCGAGCGCTGCAACGCCGATGTCCCAGGCGATGTGGCGGCGCGAATCGGCTTCGCTCAGCCCCAGATCACCCAGCTTTTCCGGCACCAGCCGCCCCGCATGGTCGGCCACCAGCAGGAACGATGCGCTTGCCCGCGGGTTAAGCGCCTCAACGGGGGCGGGATCGCCTGCCCCCAGCAGGCCCGGCCACAGCAGACCCGCGCCTGCTCCTTCCTCGCCAACCGAACCAGACCCACCAGATGCCATTGCTCGAACTCTCCCATGTCACGACCTACCGCTATCGCCAGCCGGTCAGCTTCGGCGAGCACCGGCTGATGGTGCGCCCGCGCGAGAGCTACGACCAGCACTTGCTCGACGCCACCCTGCAGATCGATCCCCCACCCGCCGACTTGCGCTGGCTGCAGGACGTGTTCGGCAATTCGGTGGCGGTCGCGGGGTTCGACCGGCGCGGACGCGAGCTGCGCTTCGCCTCGCACGCACGGGTGCTGCACGATCCTTCGATGGTGGATGGCATCGCGGTCGAGGAATACGCGCGCGATTATCCGTTCACCTATTCGTCCGAGGAAATGCCCGACCTGCTGCGCTCGATCGAGCGCCAGCACCGCGATCCGCTGCGCGAGGTCGACAAGTGGGCGCGGCAATTCGTCGCGCCGCATGGCAAGACCGCCACGCTTGGCCTGCTGACCTCGATGACCAAGGCGATCCGCGACGATTTCACTTATGTCGGGCGGCCCGAAAAGGGCACCCAGACCCCGCGCGAAACGCTCGCCCGGCGGCGCGGAACCTGCCGCGATTTCGCCATGCTGATGATCGAGGCGGTGCGCGCACTGGGCTTCGCCGCGCGGTTCTGCTCGGGCTATCTGTACAACCCGACTTCGACCGAGCGGCGACGCGGCGGCGGCAACACCCATGCCTGGGTCCGGGTCTACCTGCCGGGTTCCGGCTGGATCGAGTTCGATCCGACCAACGGCATCGTCGGCAACCGCGGCCTCATCCGGGTGGCGGTGGCGCGTGACATCTATCAGGCGGTGCCGGTTGCGGGCACCTGGACCGGAGCGCCGGGCAGTTTCATCGATATGGACGTGAGCGTGGATGTGCGCGTCATCGAACCATCGGTCACGACGCCGGGAACTGCGGTGGAACCGCTTACCCCCACCCCCGTTTACGCCACCGCCATTCCCGCGATTACCCGATGCCAAACGACCTGATGCCAAACACCTGATGAGAGACCGGACCCAATGCTGATCCGTTGCGGATACGAGATCGCTTTCGAGGCACCCGTGGCGGTTCCGATGCTGGCGATGCTGACGATCCGGCCCGAACGCGCGTTCGATCTGCGCAGCCCGCACCGCATCGTGCTCTCGCCCGATGTCCCCTCGTTCGATTACGAGGATGGCTTCGGCAATGTCTGCACCCGTTTCACGATGCCCAAGGGCGGGATGAGCCTGTCGTGCGATTTCACCGTCGAGGACGATGGCGCCCCCGATCGGCAAGTACCCGATGCGGTCCAGCACCGGATCGAGGATTTGCCCAACGAGGCGCTGCCGTTCCTCCTCGCCAGCCGTTATTGCGAAACCGACCTGCTGCTAGACACCGCCTGGAGCCTGTTCGGCAAGACCGAGCCCGGCTGGGCGCGGGTTCAGGCCATCGTCGAATTCGTCCACGGCCATATCCGCTTCGGTTACCCCGATGCCGACGTGCGGCGCACCGCGTGGCGCGGGTTTCAGGAACAGCGGGGCGTATGCCGTGATTTTGCGCACCTTGCGGTGGCGCTGTGCCGCTGCGTGAACGTGCCCGCGCGCTATTGCACCGGTTACCTTGGCGACATCGGCGTGCCTTACGACGATGCGCCGATGGACTTTTCGGCATGGTTCGAGGTGTACCTCGGCGGCGCGTGGCACACCTTCGACGCGCGCCACAACGCGCCCCGGATCGGCCGCGTGCTGATGGCCTGGGGCCGCGATGCCGCCGATACCGCCCTGACCACCGCGTTCGGCGGCACCACGCTGGCCCGGTTCGAAGTAACTTGCGAGGAAGTGGCCGAGGTTTCGGCCTATACCTCCAAGGGCTAGAGCCGCGCGGCGATGGCCCTTGCCGCGCGATCGTGCAGCACCACGGAAACGATCAGCAGCAGGCTCAGCCAGACCATGCCGAACCCGAAATAGGCCAGCGGGCTGGCGGTCAGCAGCATCGACACCCCCAGGGCTATCGCGCGCTGATTGGGGCCGAGCCACTTCTCGAAGCCCAGCAATGGAGCCCATTGCTCGCGGATCATGGCGCGCAGGGCGGCCATCCGGGCCGGATCGTCCGCCGCCGCAGTTACCGCCGCATCGATGGCGAGCGCGTGGGGGCTCAGCCCCACGGCAACCCGCAGGTACAGCGACACCAGCCAGCCGATCGCGCCGCCGGTATCCGGCCGGGCGTTGATCAACCACGGTTTGCCGTAAACCCAGTGGAGATAGAACCGCCGCTGGACCTCGACATGGTTCGATTGCACCGCGTGCGCCGCCCCCGCCACCAGCATGATGATCCAGGCCCATCCGCCCCACCATCCCCAGGCACCGACGCTTCGGGCCAGCACCGTCGCCAGCAGGAAATAAAGCACGACATGGCTGAAATAGTCGCACAGCCCGTCGATCAGTTCGCCGCGCGGGCTGGTTCGCCCGGTCATCCGCGCCAGATCGCCGTCGGCCCCGTCGATCACGTGCCACGCCATGTGCAGCGCAAGGCCCAGCCCGGCCCAAGTCGACCAGGCGGCCCCGGTGGTCGGTTGCAGATAGGCGAATCCCGCCGCCACGACCGCAAGCCCGCCGACCACCGAAACCATGTTGGGGGTTATCGGGGTCCGCGCCAGGACCCGCGCCAGCTGCCATGCCAGCGGGTGGTAGAGATAGTGGTTGAGCGGGTCTTCCAGCTCCCGCGGGCGGACCGGACGCACCAGCAGCGGGGCAGCGGCGGGTCCGTTCATCCCTGCACAGCCTCGCCATGTTCGAGCCGGTCCAGCGTCCGCCGCGCGAAAAAGCCCAGCGCCAGGTAACCCACCGCGCCACCGATGGCGACGGCCCAGGCGACCCCTTCGGCATCGAACCCGATGAAGGCGTACAAGGCTCCGCCCAGCGCGACCAGCGCCAGCGCGCGGGCGACCAGCGCATGGCGTGCCAGCCCGGTCGAGTGCAGCACCGGCTCGAACGCAACGCTGGCCAGATCGAAGCTGCCGGCAATCGCCAGCGGGATCAGGATGGCCGCACCGCGGGCAAATTCGTCGCCGCCCAGCAGCGCCAGCAGCTGCCCCCCCGCGAGCAGCGCCACCGTCACCACCACCGCGCCCGCACCCCCCGCCAGCAGGCTGGTCTGGACCGCGAGCTTGCGGAATTCGGCGGCCGCCGAAGCAACCCGCGCGCGCGAGATTTCCGCATAGACCGCGCGGGTCAGCAGGATCGAGAGCTTGCTCAGCGCCTGGCTGAGCTGGCTGGCGAGGCGATAGAGCCCCGCCGCCCGGGTGCCGACCAGCGCCCCGACCAGCAGCAACGGGCCATAGCGGAACGCAGCATCGAGCGAGGCGGTGACATAAGTGATTCCGAAGAACCGGCCGAGGCCGGGATTGTCGCGGAAAGCCAGGCGCCAATTGCGCAAGTGGCTGGGCCTGACCGCCTGCGGGCACAACCAGCGTGCCATCGCCCAATAGGCCGCCGCCTCAAGCAAATCGACGATCGCCCAGGCGGCGAGGAACTTGATGACGGTCGGCCCGGTCGCCGCGATATAGATCGCTGCAGCCAGCCGCCCGATCGGGACCAGCGCCTCGACATAAACCGCCATGTCGAACCGGTCGAGCGCGCGGACGATCCCGGTCGGTGCGGAAACCACTGCCCACAGCATCGCGCAGCAGAACCAGAAGGCCGGGTCCATGTAAGTCGGATTGATCCGGATCAACCCGCCCGAATGATAGATCAATATCCAGGCGACCAGGCAGCCGAAGATCGCGCCTGCCACATCGAGCAGGCCGCACAGCATCGCCAGCCGCCCGAACCCCCGCCAGTCGCCCACATGAACGTGCGGCGCGCCATAACGCACCACCACGCGCCAGGTCTGGAAACCGGCGATGGCGATCAGCGCCTGCGCGGTCCCGAAGATCAGCGAGAAATGGCCGAACCCTTTCAGGCCCAGGCTGCGGGTCAGGATCGCCAGATACAGCAGGCCGCAAATCGCGCCGAAGCCCTTGCCGCCGATCAGCCACGCCGTGTTGCCCAAGATCCGCCCGATCGGAGTCTTGGCCTGTACTTTTGGCTTGGGGGGTTGGGAGCGGGCACCTGCGGGCATCGCCGCGCCGTTTGAACGACCCGCGCGGCGCGCGCAAGCTTGCTCGTTTTCTTCTCGGCTCCGCCGAAGTGCGGCACCAGCCCGCTTCTCGCCGTGAGGCGAAAGCAAGCCTGCCGCTTCCACGGCAGGCGAAAAGACCCTAGACGACGCGCATGATCGAACACGCCATTCTGCTCAGCGCGGGGCAGGGCAGCCGGATGCTGCCGCTGACCGCCGAACGCCCCAAATGCCTGATCGACTTTTCGGGCCGCTCGTTGCTCGCATGGCAGATCGAGATGCTGGCACGCGGCGGCGTGAAGCGGATCGACGTGGTAACCGGGTTCATGACCGACATGGTCGATGCCGAATTGCAGGCAATCCAGGACAGCCAAAGAGGCGAACGGCGGGTCGAGGTCCGCGCGGTGTTCAACCCGTTCTACAAGGTCGCCGACAACCTCGGCTCATGCTGGATCGCGCGCGCGGCGATGGAGGGCGATTTCCTCATCCTCAACGGCGATACGCTGGTGAGCGAGGATCTGGTCGCCCGGGTTCAGGCCGGCAGCAGCCAAAACGGACGGAACTGGCCGATTGCCGTGACGGTCGATGTCAAACCCGCTTACGACAGCGACGATATGAAGGTCAGCCGCGAGCCCGACGGGCGGCTCGCCCGGATCGGCAAGACGCTGACGGCGGCGCAGAGCAACGCCGAATCGATCGGTTTCCTGGCGTTTCGCGGCGAGGGTCCGACGCTGTTCCGCGAAGCGGTGCGCGCCGCGATGCGGACGCCCGAGGGGGTCCAGCACTGGTACCTGAAAGTCATCGACAGCCTCGCCGCCACCGGCAAGGTCGGCACGGTGAATATTGCCGGGCTGGGATGGGCCGAGGTCGATTTCCTCAACGACATCGAGATCGCGACCAAGCTGACGGATGGCTGGGTCTAGCTCAGCCTCCGAACGCTGCCTTCAGCCAGTCCGTCAGCGCCGCCAGATCGTCCCCCTCCAGCGCGACCGCGTGGCCCAGATCGGGCACTTTGGGCCACCCGACATCGACCAATTCGCGCGCGCCCGGTTCGCCTTTCGGCCATTCCCGCGCGCCCTCGTAACGCGGGATCACGTGGAAGTGGACGTGCGGATCGACCATCATCAGCATCAGGTAATTGAGTTTTTCATAGCCCACTGCCGCACCCAGCGCCGCTTCGATGGCAGCGGTGACTGCGGCCAATTCGGCATGGGCGGCGGGATCGAGCGCGCCGAACGCGGTGGCCTCGCTTTTGGCGGCCAGCACCAGCGAGCCCAGCGTCGGCTGGCCCGGGCGGGCCAGCACCACCCAGTGCTTGAACTCGGCGACGAGCGTTGCGGGCCAGCCGAACTTTTCGAGCGTTGCGTTCATGCGCCTTCCTCCGACAGCCACGAGGTCAGCGGCTTGGGCGCAACCGAGGCCTGAACCACCCGCACCGCGTGGACCGTGCAGGACATCACCGTCCATACCGCCACCGCAATCAGGCCGAGATCGGGGCGCGCGAACAGCATCGAGGTGAACAGGATCACCATGTTGGGATTGCGCCGCGCGGTGATCAGCCGGAACCGGCTGTCGAAGCGCCGCCATACGTGGATGTGCATCATCCCGTTGCGGCGCATGAACACGCCTTCGATCAATCGCTGGACCAGATATCCGCCCTGGATTGCGCCCTGCACCCACCAGAATGTCGCGGTGTCGTAAGCCAGCCCCCAGTACGAAAGGCCCGTGGCCCAGAACCACCACCAGAACGGCGGGTGGACCAGATCGAGCCCGTGATCGGCCACGTTGCCCCATTTCGACGACGTGATCGTGCAGCGCGCGAGTTTTCCGTCGACCGTGTCGAGCACCATGAAGCCGAGCCCTGCGGCCATGCCGGTCCAATAGTACCCGAAGGCGAACAGCACGGTGGCGGCGATGCACAGCGCCCCACCGACGAACGTCACCTGATTGGGGCTGATCCCAAAGCGTGCCGCGATCCGGGTCAGCACCAGGGCCCATTCTGGCCACAGGTATTTGGTCAGGACATCGGTGACGCCCTTGTAAGCTCCGAAATAGCTCGCCCGCTCGAGGTTGCGGACGGTTTCGGGCTGGAGGACCCCGAGAAACGGAGTCTCGCGCTTGCGCAGCGCCTTGTTTTCGATCGTCGGACCGCTTTCGAACGCGACGACCGCAAGCGCGGTGCCCGTCGCGACCGGCTTGTCGTGCTCCATCGCGGCGCGCAGAGCCGCGGCCTCGCCCGCGTCGCGCGCATGGCCGAGCACCGGGACGCCGCCCAGCGTCACCACCAGACCCGGCTGCGTGGCGAGATGGCGCAGCCATGCCGGGTCCCAGGCATAACCGTTGTGAGTCAGCAGCATGGCACTCGCAACTTGCGCATCCCCATCGGCTTCCAGCCCAGACCCGCGGGCAATCCGCGTGGTCCGCTCGGCCATCGTCAGCCCCCACAAGCGCACCGGATTGGCCCCGATCGAGGTAGCCGCAAGGACAGTGGCGGGGAGTTTCTCGCTCATGGCTGCGTGACCTAAGGCGCGGCCCGCGCGGTGGCAATGCCGCACCAAGCCCTCGTTCAGGTGAGCAGGTGTAAAAAAACTGTAGTGATTCGTGCGCTCCGCGCGGGTAAGGCGGAAAAATTGTGCACGGAACGATCTACGAATTCGAGGCCTCGCCGCCCCTAGCTGTTCCGGTGACGTCGGCGCGTTCTCGCGCGCGTGGGCTTTTGGCTGGCACCCGCGCGCCGCTGATCGGGATCATCCGCAACCCGCGCAGCCACCGCAACAAGGGCCATTCCCCCGAATTCGCCGAACGTCCCGAGGTGTTGACCCGCACCCCGCGCACTCGTGCCGCCTTGCGCGCCGAACTGGCCGACTTTGCCGCGCGCGGAATCGAATATCTCGCGGTCGATGGCGGCGATGGCACCGTGCGCGACGTGCTGACTTGCGGCGAAGACATTTTTGCCGGCCACTGGCCGAAACTGATCGTGCTGCCCAAGGGCAAGACCAATGCATTGGCCGTCGCGCTTGGCCTGCCCAATCACTGGTCGCTGGCCGAAGCTCTGGATGCGGTGGCGCAAGGCAAAACCACCGAGCGCCGCCCGCTGGTGGTCGAACTGCCCGCCGAAGCGGGAGCCGCAAAGGATGCTCCTGCCTTGCGCGTACAGGGCTTCATTCTGGGTGCGGGTATTTTCACGCTGTGCACCCAGGCGGCGCAGCAGGCGCATCGTTATGGCGCGTTCAACAGCTTTGCAGTGTTGCTGACGATCGTCTGGGGATTGCTCAAATCGTTTTTCGGGACTCCCGGCAACCCCTGGCGCAAGGGCACCGCAATGCAACTGGGCGCGGGGCCCGAGCGGGTGCCGCTGCCCGATAGCGGACGCGGCGGCGCGGGCCGGCGCTACCTGCTGTTTGCCTCGACGCTCGACCGGTTTCCGCTTGGGATCAAGCCGTTCGGCTCTGACCGGGGCGGGCTGAAGATCGTGTTGATTGACTCCCCGCTGCGCCGCATCCTGGCGCTCGTGCCGTTGCTGGCGACCGGGGCGCATTGGGCCGGACTGGCCGGACTGGGCGCGCACCGCCTTGCGCTGGACGAGGACGTTGCGCTGGACCTGGGCGACCGCTTCATTCTCGATGGCGAGTATTTTCCCGCCGGGCGCTATGTCCTGCGTCAGGGCGCGCCGCTCCGCTTCGTTGTTCCCTGAAGACGCTGATCCTGAGGGACCATTCCTTGAGTGAGCTGGCCGAGAACGAACACGTCGCGCTCAACGACCGCGTCCGCGCAATGTTGGCCGCCCCGATGGCCGAACCGGTGCGCGCTTTCGCGGCGCGGCTGGCGACAGCCTCCGGCGCGCGCGCCGCGCTGTTTTATGGCTCCAACCTGCGAACCGGGTCGCTCGAAGGAGTGCTCGATTTCTACCTGCTGCGCGATGGCCCGCCCGCCCGAGGAATTTGGCGCGGGATCTGGCCGCGCGTCAGCTATCACGAATGGACGACGCCCGCCGGGGATGAACTGCGCGCCAAGGTCGCCACGATGACGCTGGGCACCTTCGCCGCTGCGGCGGCGGGCGATCTGGTCGATACCACGATCTGGGCGCGGTTCGTCCAGCCGAGCGGGCTGGTCTGGTCAGCAGACGACCGCGCCGGTGAAGCGGTCATTGCGGCGGTGGCGGCGGCGGCGGTTACGGCGGCACGATTTGCCGTGGCGCTCGGACCGGTGCGCGGGACGGCGGAAGATTTCTGGCGCGCCCTGTTCCGCGCGACCTACCGCGCCGAATTCCGGGTCGAGAAGGCCGGGCGCGAGGATTCGATCCTGGCGGTCAACCGCGAACACTTCGCCGGGCTGCTTCCGGCCGCGCTCGATGCCGCAGCGATCGACTGGACGCGTGACGGCGAAGTCCTCAGCCCGGTCCTCGCCGCCCCCGAACGCACCCGCCTGCGCCGCGCCTGGGCGCGGCGGCGGCGGCTCGGAAAACCCTACAACCTGGTCCGGCTGGTCCGGGCAAGCACCACCTTCGAAGGTGCGGCGCGTTATGCCGCATGGAAGGTCGAACGCCATACCGGGGTGCAGGTGGCCCTCACCCCGTGGCGTGAGCGCCATCCGCTGCTCGCCGCGCCGGGCGTGCTGTGGCGGGTGTGGCGCGCGCGGCGTCAGGCAGGCCGGGCGGCGGAGCGCGCCACTTGAGCGCTCCACTTCCGGCGGCGCTGATCCTGGCCGGATCGCGCCCGGGCGCACCCGATCCGGTCGCCCTGTCCGAAGGCGTCGCGCACAAGGCGCTGGCTGAGGTTGGTGGGCTGGCTTTGCTCGAACGGGTGGCGCGCGCGCTGCAGGCGGCCGGCGCGCCGCGAATCGCGGTGAGTGCCGATGCGCCCGAAGTGATCGCGCTGGCCGGGCGGTTGGGTCTCGAAATCATCGCCCCCGCCGCCGGCCCCGCCCAAAGCGTCGCGCTCGGCCTTGCGGTGCTGAGCACGCCTTTGCTGGTCACGACTGCCGATCATGCGCTGCTCGACCCGGTTTGGGTCCGCGATTTTCTTGCCGATACCCCGCCCGGCAGCGACGTGGCGGTGCTGCTGGCCACGCGCGAAGCGGTCGAGCTGGCCGCACCGGGCAGTCGCCGCACCTGGCTGCGCTTCGCCGACGGGCAATGGTCCGGCTGCAACCTGTTCCTGCTCGCCACCCCGCGTGCCGAAGCGGCGCTGGTGCTGTGGCGGCGGGTCGAGACCGAACGCAAGCGGCCATGGCGGCTGGCCGCGCGGATCGGCGCAGGCACGCTCGTGCAATATGTGCTTGGCCGACTGGGGCTGGGCGAGGCGGTGGCGCGGCTGGGGCGGCGCAACGGTCTGGCGGCTTCGGTCGTGGCGGCGCGCGACGGACTGGCGGCGGTCGATGTCGACCGGCCCGGCGATCTCGTTCAGGTCCGCGCCATCCTCGCGGCGCGACAGGTCGGGGACACGTGACCCGAACGAAACTCATTGCATTTATGTGACGGACTGCGAAATGGGGCGCTTTGCGGCGGCGCGTGGCGCAGGAGCGCCATCGCACATTTGAGGAACCCGCACGAATGACCCCGATCAAGACAGCCGTTATCGGCGTCGGCAATTGTGCAAGCTCGCTCGTTCAGGGCGTGGCGCACTATGCCCAGTCGAACAGCCCCGAGGGCCTGATCCACGACCGCATCGGCGGCTATGGCGCGGGTGACGTGGAATTCGTGCTCGCGATCGACGTCGATGCGCGCAAGGTCGGCATCGACCTGGCCGAGGCGATCTTCGCCGCGCCCAATTGCACCGCCGTGTTCCATCCCAACGTCCCCGCCAGCGGGGTCAAGGTGATCATGGGCAAAGTGCTCGACGGTGTGGCCGAACACATGACCGACCACGGCGACAAGGGCTTCATCGTGGCCGAGGCGGCCCAGCCGAGCCAGGCGGACGTGGTCAAGGCGCTGCGCGACAGCGGCACCGAAGTGCTGCTCAACTTTCTGCCCGTGGGTTCGGAAGAAGCGACCGAGTTCTATATGGAATGCGCGCTCGAAGCGGGTGTCGCGGTGGTCAACTGCATGCCGGTGTTCATCGCCAGCCGCCCCGAATGGGAACGCCGCTTCGCCG
Organism: Sphingomonadales bacterium; assembly: GCA_038256425.1. Lineage (GTDB taxonomy): Bacteria > Pseudomonadota > Alphaproteobacteria > Sphingomonadales > Sphingomonadaceae > Novosphingobium. The sequence goes on along the minus strand of JBBSKI010000043.1, from coordinate 2,447 downwards.
AAAAACGCATTCCGATCGTCGGCGACGATGTGAAGGCGCAGCTCGGCGCCACCATCGTCCACCGCGTGCTGTCCAGCCTGTTCGGTGCCCGCGGGGTCAAGGTCGGCCGGACTTACCAGCTCAACACCGGCGGCAATACCGACTTCATGAACATGCTCGACCGTCAGCGGCTGGGCAGCAAGAAAACGTCGAAGACCGAAGCGGTCCAGTCGATGCTGGCCGAACGGCTGGCCGACGAGAACATCCACGTCGGCCCATCGGACTATGTGGCGTGGCAGAAGGACAACAAGCTGTGCTTCCTGCGGATGGAGGGCGAACTGTTCGGCGGGGTGCCGATGAACCTGGAATTGCGCCTGTCGGTCGAGGACAGCCCCAACAGCGCGGCGGTGGTGATCGACGCGATCCGCTGCTGCAAGCTGGCGCTCGAGCGCGGCGAGGGCGGCGCGCTGATCGGGCCGAGCGCCTACTTCTGCAAGCATCCGCCGCAGCAGTTCAACGACGATCTCGCCGCGCAGATGGTCGATACCTTCATCGCAGGCTCTGCCTTGGCGGCGGAGTAATCGTCCCCTGGACGCGCTGATAATCGCGGCGGGCTTTGGCAGCCGCCTCGCTTCGCTCTCACCGTCCAAGCCGCTGACCCCGGTGTGCGGGGTGCCGCTGATCGAGATCGGGATTCGCCAGCTTGCCGCGGTGGGCGTGACGCGGGTGGTGGTAGCGACCGGCCACGAAGCGGCTCGGCTCGAAGCGTTTCTTGCAGAAGTGTCGGCCCGGCTGGGATTAACCATCGAGCCTGCGCGGGTCGATGACTGGAGCAAACCCAACGGTCTTTCGGTTCTGGCCGGCGCCGAGCGAATCGCGGGCGATTACCTGCTGGTGATGGCAGATCACATGTTCGAGGCGGCAATCCTGGCGCGGTTGCGGAGCGAAGGCAGTCCGACCCGCGGGGTCACCCTCGCCATCGACCGCCGTGTCGCCAGCCCGCTGGTCGATCCCGATGACGCGACCTGGGTGCGCCTGAGAACACAGGGGACGGGTGAGGACGCGCGCATCGCCGCGATCGGCAAGACCATTGCGCCTTACGATGCGGTCGATTGCGGTGCGTTTCTCGCCACGCCCGAACTGGCCGCCGCGATCCGCGCCGCGATTGCGAAAGGCGCAACGGGCAGCCTATCCGACGGGATGCAGCGCCTGGCCGCCACCGGCCGCGCCGCGACGATGGATATCGGCCAGGGCTGGTGGCTCGACGTCGACGATCCCCGCGCCCTCGCGCTCGCCGAGGCCCAAGCCCCGGCGCATATCCCGTGGTTGAGGGACTGATTTCCCACCCACCTGAACCGCTGATGCTGAGCCTGTCGAAGCACTGCTTTTTTCTGCCTCGCCTTCCCGCGCGCGGCCCGAAGTCAAGGACAGTGCTTCGACAAGCTCAGCACGAGCGGGGGTTGGGGAGGAAGAATCTTTCGGACTTACGGGTATTTCATCTTCACGTGCGTGGTCAGCCCGGACTTGGGCACGTTGAGCCGGACCGAACGGAACGCGGGCAATCCGGCGATGGTCGAAGGGTTGTTGGAAAAGCCATAGCCTTCGGCCGGCAAGCCGATCTTGCTGCGGTTGAGCTTTCGGCTCGAATCCTCGTCGTGATAAACCGCAACGGCATAGACACCGGGGGTCGGCACGAACACGCAGGCGCGCGTCACCGGGGCGCTGGCGTTGAAGCGATTGTTCTTCAGCGTCCCGCCCTTGGCGAGAAACTTGCGCGAATCGTCGGGATAGACCGCCACGGTAACAAGGCCGTTGCCGTTGCGCAGGCCCTCGACCGAGACGTTCAGCCAGGTGTCGCTCGGCGTGCCCAGGCAGCCCGCAGGCGCCGCAGCGACGGCCGGGGAAAGCAGCGCAGGAGCGGCCAATGCGGCAGCCCCGGCAAAGGCAAGGGCCGTGGCGCGAAGACGTCTCGGCTGGGTCATGGTCAGGTTATCCCGCTTGTTGAAGAATCGCTCGACCGCGTGTCAGATGGAACGGTTTGACGCGCGGATCAAGCCGCCGGAGTGATCCCGGCGAGGTCGTCTTATAGCGGTTGGAGGCGTGAATAGTGGCTGAATTGGCCGTTCGGGCGCCCGTCAGCATCGGAATTAGGCTGTTATTTCAGAGCTATGCGTCAGTCATGACTGAAGCCAGCGGATCACCGCCGCCGCGCCGCGCGCCTCGCGCCGCGCGCGCCGATCGGCAAGGCGCGAGGCCAGTCGGGCCAAGCGCCGCGCGACCCAGAGCGGCCAGAATGCCCAGCCGCCGCCCTCGCCTTTGCTCTGGCTGGCCACGACCTGCCGGTCGGGCCTCAGGCGTCGCCTGACCGCCTGGGCCAGCGCGGCAGGCGAGCGTGCGGCGGTGAGATCGGCCAGCGCCTCGGCATGATCGCGGGTTGCTGGATCGGCCAGCAACGCATCCTGCGCCGC
>JBBSKI010000042.1:0-17887 GCA_038256425.1 Sphingomonadales bacterium | reverse complement strand
GGTGACGAACGGGCCGTCGATGCCCAGGTCCTCGATCAGCCCCGCACCGAACCGGGCGCTGCATTGGCGCCGGGCCGCGGCGATGCCGCTGGCCACCGGAACGTTGCCGGCGGGCGCTCCGGCCGGGTCGATGCTGGTGACATCGGCGGCCCAGAACCGGTTGCCCGCCGCTTCGAACCGGCCGGCGCGGAGCATCCCGGTAAATTCGCGGGCGATTTCGTCGATGGCGGACATGGCGGCCTCTCCGTTAACGGGCAGAGGGATTAGGCAGGCGGCGCCCAAGGGACTAAGCCGGGCGCCGCCTGCCCTGATCCTGAAGCGGTCGCTTAGTTCAGGATCAATTCCTGATATTCGGTCGAGCCCAGCGTTTCGCGCATCTTGGTACGCTCGCCGCCGGCAGTTGCGGCCCTGCGGTTATCCTGCCCCAGCGCGGCATTGACCTTTTTCTGCATGGCTTCTTGCTGCGCAGTAGTCTGATAATCCTTGTATTCGACGATCAGGACCAGGTCAGCGTCACCCGCGCGCGGGTTGTTGGTCGACAGCACATGGTATTCGACGACAACGCCTTCGGCCTTGCCCATTTCCTGTATTTTTTTCCAGGTGGTCGAAAGATAGTCCATGTAGTTTTCGAACTGGCCGGGCAGCACATCGATCCGGCTTGCCTCCCACACGGTTCCGGGCTTGTAGCTCGATTGCTGCGCCATCGCGGGTGTCGCCAACGTTGCGGCAATCATGGCTGCGCCCACAAACAGTGATTTCATCGTCTTCATCGTTTCTCTCCGCTTCATTGCCCCTTCGCGATGAAAGGGCCTCCCAAAAAAGTGTCGCACCGTCAGGCAGTGGCCATCCGCACAGCGCGCCCTCGCACCTGATGGCGCAGCAGGAGGATCAGCGCGGACATCAGCAATGCGATCATCGAGAACCCGATCATCACTGGCTGGAAACTGCCGGTCGCATCCTTGGCCGCGCCCCAGCCATAAGGCGCGACGAACGCGCCGATCTGCGAGATGGTGTTGATCGCCGCCGCGCCGATGGCGAGTTCGCGGACATGCAGCACTTCCGCCCAGCCGGACGAGATCAGCATCGGCAGGGTGAAGCAGATCGTCGCGAAGCCGAGATAGGCGAGGATGGTGAGAAGGGGCCAGGAAGACAGCGCCATCATCAGCAGCACGCCCGCCAGCACGACGCCGCACCAGAACGCGTTACCCCAACGATCGCCGTGCCGGTCGGCATGGTTGCCGAGGATAAGGACCGCCGCGGCACCCGAAATGCCGCCCAATGCGACGACATAGCCGATCCATTTCGCATCCAGGGCGGTCGCGCCTTGCAGGATCAGCGGCGCGTTGAGGATGACCGTGGTGATCACGCCGATCAGCAGAAAGCCGATCGCCCCGAGTATCAGGACGCGCGGATTCCTGAAGGCGGCCAGCACATTGTGGCCCGCGGGTTCGCCAATTCGCGCTTGTTCACGCGAGAGCTGGGTGTGGATCCAGTCTTTTTCGGGTTGCGTCAGCCACGCAGCAGTCGCCGGGGCATCGGGCAAATAACGCAACACGATCAGCCCGAACAGAACGGTGGGCAGCCCTTGCACCAGAAACAGCCACTGCCAGCCGTGCAGCCCGGCATTGCCGTCAAGCGCCAGCAGCCAGCCCGACATCGCCCCCATCGCCACCGACGCCAGCGGCGAGGCGACGAAGAACCGGCTCACTGCGCGCCCCCTGTGGCAAGGCGGAAACCAGCCCGCGAAGTAAAAAATCACCCCGGGGTAGAAACCGGCTTCGGCAACGCCGAGCAGAAAGCGCAGGACATAAAATTGCAGCGGCGTCTGCACGAACATCATGGCGGCCGAGAGCAGCCCCCAGGTGATCATGATCCGCGCGATCCACTTGCGCGCGCCGTAGCGCACCAGCATCAGGTTCGATGGAATTTCGAAAATTGCATAGCCCAGGAAGAACAGCCCGCCGCCAAGACCATAGACGGTGGCGCTGAAGGCCAGATCCTCGTTCATCGAGGCCGCCGCGAAGCTGACGTTGACGCGGTCCATGTAGGCAAACAGATAGGCGATCAGGATCAGCGGCAGGATGCGCCAGAACGCCTTGTTCATCGCCGATTTGGCGATGGCCTGGTCCGTGGCTGTCGCTGCGCGCATCCGGGTTCCCCACAAGTCGCAGACACAGCTTTCCCGCCAGCAGAACCGGGGTTTTCCGGCTGCTCAAAGGCTCAAGAATGTCTGCGTTCCCTTGGCTTGATAGTGCGGTGCCTGAAGGCGAATGGTCAATCCGCCCTGCCGTCAATAAAGCGTCAATAAAGCGTCAATCCAGGCACTGGGGTTTGACGCTTGGGTCTACTTGACCCAGGCGTTTGTCACGCGATTGTCATCAGTCTCCACCTCTACCGATTTAAAGGCGGCGGCAGCAGATCGGGCCAGCCGTATTTGTCCCATGCCGCGGCCATGCCGATGCGCTGGGCGAAGGGGATGAATTCGGGGTGTTGCCAGATCCGGCGGATCGGATCGATATCCGCCCACAATGGAACCAGGGCAATCAGATTGGACGGGCTGATGCTGTGGCCGATCGTCCTGAACACCAGCTCGGCATTGCCCGTAAAAACGGCTGGGCCACTGATCGAGAGATCGGACTTGTCGTGCAGCATGGCGTAGAGCATTTCGAGCACCTGGAAATAGATCTGGCGATCCTCTTCCTGCCCGCTGCAAACCCCCTTGGCGGCAACGAGCCAATAGGCATCCATGGCCTCTGGGGTCTGCACGCCGATCCCGACCGGAGGCAGGAGGATATCGTTCACCTTCTGCTGGGTCAGCAGATATTGGTCTATGGCAAGTTGGTGATTTCCCCGCGCCGCCGTTGTCACACCGAGCGGGATGGACATCATGCCCAGATCGATCATCCGCTGGGCCGACGCGGTCGCCGCTTCCAGATCGCCCGTGCAGAATTGAACGCCCCACAGCAGCGAATATTTGCGGCCGTCCACCGGATCCTGATCAACGGCGGCCTTGATATAAGGTGCCGCATCTCGCGTCCTGCCGATGAAAATCAGGAAGTACGCCAACCGCATCGCCACAGCCGGGTCGTTGGGGTCGAGCCGATAGGCCTGGAAGCCGTAATCGAGCGCGCCGACGAAATTGAAGCGGGTCAGTTCATGCACACCCAGCAGCGAATAGGGATAGGCCAGCTGCGGCGAAAGCGCGATGGCGCGCTGCGCGCATTCCGCCATCCGCGCCGATTCACCATTGCGATCGAGGCACTGGGTATAGACCGCGACCAGCTGGTGCGCTTCGGCCAGCGCAACCCAGCATTCGGCAAAGTCCGGATCGAGGGTCAGCGCCTGTTCGAACAGATTGATCGCCGTATCCAGCACGCCTTCGCCGAACCGCCGCGCGCACAGCGATTGCCCCTGCAGGTATAGCTCATAGGCCTTCTTGCTGCGGGTCATGCCGCGTACCGGCGGCGGCTGCATGACGATGTCCAGCACGGTGCCAATCGCCGTCGTTACCGCCTGCGCGACCCCTTCCTGCAGCGCGAAGACATCGTCGAGGGTGCCGTCGAACCGCTGCGCCCAGCTTTCGAAACCGTTGTTGCCGTCGATCAGATGGACATGGATGCGGATTTGCTCGCCCTGGCGCTGCACCGATCCTTCGATCAGATGCGAAACCCCCAGCGCGTGGGCGATTTCGGGAAGCGCCAGATCGCTGCCCCGGAAATGAAACGAGGAGGTGCGGCCGGCAACCCGCAATTGCGCCACCTGGCCCAGCGCGGTGATCAGCTCGTCGACGATCCCGTCGGCGAAATAGAGCTGCTCCTCGCTCATCCCGACCGGCCGAAACGGCAGCACCGCAATCGGGATCTTGTCGTTGGCCTGTCCGGCTGCGGCGATGTTCTGCCGGGAAGGTCTGCGCATCAGCCAGCTGTTCAGCAGGCGCGCGTGCAATTCCTGATTGCCAGCCCTTTCCAGGGCGGCAAGGCCCGTGGCGACCGCCGCCTGCAGGCGCTGTTCGGCTTCTGCCCGGTGCCGCCCGAGCCATTCGGCAAATGCCGGTCCGAATTCCATCTGCTCGAGCATGGGGGCGGCACCAAGGGCGCCAAGCTGCTCGGCAGCGGCGGTGTAATCCCCAATTCGCAAGGCCAGCTCCAGATCGCCCAGGTCGGTGCGGATGGCCGAAAGGTGGAGACTGATCCGGCTGCGCGTCACTTCGACCAGATCGGCACCCATCGGCCCGAGCGCCTTGCCCAGCTCGAGCAGACACTGGCGCAAGCTGGCCCTGGCATGGGCTTCGAACCGGCCGGGCCAGAGCAGCTTGCTGAGATAGTCGCGTTCGATCGGCCGGTTCGGGTCAAGGCACAGCATCGCCAGCACGGCGCGCACGCGCCGGTTGGAAATGACAACCTCGCTTCCGTCCGATGCGCGCAGCTGAAAGCGCCCGAACAGCGAGGCAAAGGCGATGCCGTTTGCTTGCCGCGGCTCGCTTTGGTGATCCCCTTCGGTCATTCCGCCCGCCCCACTGCTCCAGCCATAGCAAAAACGGTCCAGCGCACAATTTTTCCGTTGTTACGGGCAATGTTGCAGCTTCGCGGCTGTCTTTAATGAGCGTGAGGGGGGCGAGCCAAGGTCTTCGAAATTCAGTCCAGATGCGCCTGGGCGAATGCCGCCGCTGCCCCAAACAACCCGGGCTGGGGATGGATGATCAGCTTGACCGGCAAGGCGCCCATCATCGCGTCGAACCGACCTTTGGCGCGGTATCGCTCGGCGAAGCCCGAACGCAGCAATTGGTCGCGGATGCGATAGCCGAGCCCCCCGGCGATCACCGTCGCCGAAGCGCCCTGGGCGAGCGCAATATCGCCCGCGACGCTGCCCAGAGCCAGGCAGAACCGATCGAGCGCTGCGGCCGCAAGGCTGTCGTCACCGCCCATTGCCAGCGCCCACAAGTCGCTGTCCGGCATCTCGCGAACCGCCTTGCCTTCAAGCAGGGCCAGCGTTGCGTGGATGTCGGCAAGGCCCGGCCCGGCGACCACCCGTTCGACCGAGACGCGGCGGTAGCGCCGGCGCAAACGGGCGAGGATCGCATCCTCGATTACATCGAGCGGCGCGTAATCGATGTGCCCGCCTTCCGTCGCCTGGACGCGGTAGCCGGCGGCGTCACGCCAGAGCTGCGCGACGCCCAGCCCGGTGCCCGGACCGACCACGCTGACCATCCCCTCGGGCAACGGCTGGTCGGGCCCGGCAAGGTGGAGGAAGTGCTCGGGCCCGGCCTGCGCCACCGTGTGCGCGACTGCCGCGAAATCGTTGACCAGCACGTGAGCGGTGACCCCGAGCTTTTCGTTCACCAGCGCCGGCCGGATTATCCACGGGTTGTTCGTGAACCTGATGACTTCACCCTGCACGGGTCCGGCGACGGCGAATGCTGCGGCGGACGGCATCGACCGGCCGAGCTGCGCTCCAAACGCCTCCCAGGCGGTCTGGAAGCTGGCGTGTTCGGCGGTCTTGAGCGTGGTTTCGGGGCCAAGCCCCACGACCCGGCCGGCCTCGACCTCGGCCAGCGCGAACCGCGCATGGGTGCCGCCAATGTCGACTGCGACGAGTTCGGTCACAGCCCGGCTTCGGCCAGCATCGCCGAGCCGCCCTGCTCTGCCGGATCGCAGTGGTGGCGCAGCAGCGCGAACAGCTCGCGCCCCGTCCCCAGCGGCGCGGGCGGCGCGGGGGCCAGATCGCGCGCATCCCACTCCGCCGGATCGACCAGCGCGACCAGTTCGCCGCGCGTCGCGCAGACGCGCACGATATCGCCATCGCGCAGCCGTGCCAGCGGGCCGCCGTGCCAGGCTTCGGGCGTCACGTGGATCGCGGCGGGGACCTTGCCGCTTGCCCCGCTCATCCTCCCGTCCGTGACCAGCGCCACCCGGAAACCCCGGTCCTGCAGCACACCCAGCGGCGGGGTCAGCTTGTGCAGTTCGGGCATGCCGTTGGCGGCGGGGCCCTGGAAGCGCACCACGACCACCACGTCGCGTTCTAACTCGCCCTCCCGAAACGCCGCGATAACCTCGTTCTGGTCGGCGAACACGCGCGCCGGGGCCTCGATCGTCAGGCGTGAGCGATCGACCGCGCTGGTCTTGATCGTGCCGCGTCCGAGATTGCCCCGAAGCAGCCGGAAGCCTCCCTCCGGCTGGAATGGATCGGCGACACCGCGCAGGATCGCGGGCCCCGCGGAAGTTACAGGCGGCGGCGCGAAAGCCAGCGCCTCGCCCTCCAGCCGCGGCTCCTGCGCGCCATCCCGCAGCGAGGCTCCGTAAACCGTGCGGATATCGCCATGCGCGAGGCCCGCATCGAGCAATTCGCGGATTACGAACGGCATGCCGCCCGCCGCCGCGAACGCGTTCACGTCGCCCGCGCCGTTGGGATAGACGCTGGCTATCAAGGGGACCGCGCGGCTGAGTTCGTCCATGTCGTCCCAGTCGATGATCACCCCGGCGGCGCGGGCGATCGCGGGGATGTGGATGGTATGATTGGTCGAACCGCCGGTCGCCAGCAGGCCGACCACCGCGTTGACCAGCGCCTTTTCATCGACACACGCGCCAAGAGGTCGGTAGTCTTCATTGTCCTGGCCGTCCTTGGTCCACCCGATCTGGGCCACCCGGTGCACCGCCGCGCGCGTCAGTTCCTGGCGCAGTTTGGTGCCCGGCTGGACGAAACTCGCGCCGGGCAAGTGCAGCCCCATCATCTCGAGCATCATCTGGTTGGTGTTGGCGGTGCCGTAGAAGGTGCAGGTGCCTGGGCTGTGATAGCTGGCGCTCTCGGCCTCGAGCAACTCCTCGCGGCTCGCCTTGCCCTCGGCGAACAGCTGGCGGACCCGCGCCTTCTCCTTGTTGGGCAGGCCCGAGGGCATCGGTCCGGCGGGCACCAGGATTGTCGGCAAGTGGCCGAAGCGCAGCGCCCCGATCAGCAGCCCGGGGACGATCTTGTCGCAGATGCCCAGCAACAGCGCCGCCTCGAACATCCCGTGGCTCAGCCCGATCGCGGTGGACATGGCAATCACGTCGCGGCTGAACAGCGACAGCTCCATCGACGGCTGCCCCTGGGTCACCCCGTCGCACATCGCCGGAACCCCGCTGGCGACCTGCGCGGTCGCCCCGATCTCGCGCGCCCACAGCTTGATCCGGTCGGGGTAGCCGCCGTAGGGCTGATGCGCCGAAAGCATGTCGTTATAGGCGGTGACGATCCCGATATTGAGGGTCTGTCCGCCGCGCAGCGCCGGCTTGTCCTCACCGCTCGCCGCGAACCCGTGGGCGAGATTGCCGCACGACAGCGACGGGCGGTTGACCCCGGCATCCCGCGCCCGGGCGATCAGATCGAGATAGCGCGTCCGCCCCTCGCGGCTGCGCGCCACGATCCGGTCGGTGACTTTGGCGATTGTCGGGTGCAGTATCATTGCGTCAATCCACTTGCCGCAAAAGTCGCGGCCTCGATCCCCACCACGTCGATCGCGCCTCCGTCAAACCGAACCTAGGGAGCAAGCTGCGCGCCTACCAGCAGGGTAACCGCCCTAAGCCTGTTTGTCTTCGCGTTTCGGCCCGATGCTCAGGAACTGCGGCTTTGCCCCAGCGGCCGCCGCGCATAGAAGCCGAACAGGGCGATGACCGCGTAGCAAGCCGCCGGCAGCGCCATCGCCAGGGCCAGGCTGCCGCTGAGATCGGCGAGCATTCCGGTCAGCAACGGGATCACCGCCCCGCCGAAAATGGCGATGTTGATGATGCCCGAGCCGGCCGCCGCGCTCGCGCCGAGCTTCTCGCACGCCAGCGAGAAGATCGTCGGGAACATGATCGAGTTCATCAGGCCGATCGCCAGAAGACTGTAGCCTGAAACCATCCCGGTGGTCTGGGTCGAGACGGCCAGCAAAGCGATCGCACCCGCCGAAACGCCAGTCAGGACCAGCCCCGGGCTCACCACGCGGAGCACCGCCGAGCCGATCAGGCGGCCGATCAGCGCCCCGCCCCAGTAGAACGCGATGAGGTTGCCGGCGGCCTGCTCGGGCAGGGCCATCACCGAATCCTGCATCAGATAGTTGACGATCAGCGAGCCGATCGCGACTTCCGCCCCGACATAGAGAAAGATGCACAACGCGCCGAAGCCGAACCGGGTCCGCTTGAGCAGCGCGAAACCGGCGAACAACGAGCCCTGCTCGTGCCGCTCGCCCTTCAGCCGGTCGCGGAAAACCCACACCACCAGCGCGATCACCGCGAGAGCCACCGCCAGGCCGATATAGGTGTTGGCGATGGCCTGGCTTTCGGCGGTGCGGTAAGCGGCAAGCTCGGCTCCGGACAGTTCGGCGGCGGTCACCGTGGCCAGTCCGCCCAGGATCAGAACCGAGCCGACCCGCGGAAAGATCGTGGTTCCCAGCGAGTTGAACGCCTGCGCAAAAGTCAGCCGGCTGTGCACGGTCCGCTCGGACCCGAGCAGGCTGATCAACGGATTGGTCACGACCTGGACGATGACCACGCCGCTCGCGAGCACGAACAGCGCGAACAGGAACAGGCCGTAGGTCGCGGTCTGCGAGGCGGGAATGAAGACCAGGCACCCGGCCATCATCAGCAGCAGGCCGGCCGTCGCGCCGCGCATATAACCGATCCGCTTGACCAGCCATCCAGCCGGCACCCCGACCAGCAGATAGGCCGTGAAGAAGCAGAACTGCACCAGCATGGCCTGGGTGTAGTTCAGCGTGAACAGCTCTTTAAGCTTGGGCAGGATGATATCGTTGAGGCTGGTGATTCCGCCGAAGATGAAGAACAGCGCAAAAACGAAATATTGCAGGCCGGGCGCATCGATCGCCGGTCCTTCCCCGCTGGCGGGGAGCGGATCGGTGCTGGTTGCGAGCTGCGGAACGATGGCCATGGCGTCTCTTCCTGAAAAGCGGCGGTTAGAAGGGACCGATGCAGCTGTCGTCGCCCGCCTGCGGAATGATGCGGAGCGATTGCAACTCGAATGTGAACGGCTGGGCGGTGTCGAGCGCAAGCCCGTCGAGCTTGGGATCGAGGCACTTCAGCGGCAACCGAATGGTGCGCCAATCCTTGCCCGCCGCCAGCGCGAAGGTCGAAGTAAGATCGGCCGGTGGCGCGCAGGGCTTGGTGCCGCACAGCGCCTGCAAGCGTATCGCTCCGACGGGTGGGACGGACGCCCGATAGCGCATCTCCACGGCCCCGGCCGCGGGCAGCTTTCGCGGGGACCAGGCGAAGCTCAGCCGCCCCGCTCCGTTCCACACGATCCGCCGCGCGTCCTCTTGCGCCGCGACATCGAACGCGGTGGCGGTGATCGCTCCGCCGCGCCCTGCCAGGTTGGCAAGCCTTGCTCCGTCACCGCTGGCGGCGATCCCCGGGGCAAGGCCACGCTCGAACATCGCCAGGCCCTTGCTCATATCGGGGTACAGCAACGCGCACTCGCCGCGCGAACCGGCTGGGAGCGCCGCGGGTCGGGCATAGCTGGCCCCGAAACCGAGGGCGAACAGCACCTCGCCCTGGGGCTCGCACCCCGCGGGCCAGCCAAACGAGAGGCGACCGGAGAAATCATGACGCGGCCGTCCCGCAGCGTCGCCGACCAGGACGTCGGCCAGCCCCGCGCCCTCGCCGCCTGGAAGCCAGGCGGCGACAAAGGCATCGGCCTCAGCCAGCTCGCGCCCCATCCACAACGGGCGACCCGAGAGCAGAACCGCGACCGTCGGAACCCCCGCGGTGCGGAACTTGCGCAACAACCGCAGGCCCTCCTCGTCGCGCAGCGCCAGATCGTCGCGGTCTCCCACGAACTCGGCGTAGGGCTCTTCGCCGAAGACGACCACGGCGACGTCGGGTTTTGCCGTGAAGCTGCCATCGGGGGAGAGTGTTGCGCTACCGCCAGCGTCGCCCAGGGCACTGGCGATCCCCGCATAAAGCGAGGTCGCGCCGGGGAAATCGGCGTTACCCAGATCGCCGCCGCCTTGCCAGGTGATCGACCAGCCCCCGCTCTGGTGCGCAATGTCGTTCGCCGCGGAACCCGCAACCAGGACATTGACTGAGGCTTTGAGCGGCAGGACACCGTCGTTCTTGAGGAGGACCAGGGACTTGCGCACCGCTTCGCGTGCCACCGCGCGATGCGCGGGTGAGCCAACCAGCGCCCATTGTCCAGCCACGGCGCGGTCCGCCGGGCGCGGCTTGGCGAACAAGCCGGAGCGTTGCTTCAGGAGCAGGACCCGGCGCACTGCCTGATCGATGCGGGCCATCGGGATGGTGCCGTCGCGAGCCTGCGTGACCAGCCGCGCATGAAGCGCCTTCCAGTCCTCGGGCACCATGTAGATATCGAGGCCGGCCATCAGCGCCTGCGGACAATCGGCATTGGTACAGCCGGACAGTTCGCCATGGCCGTTCCAGTCACCCACCACGACGCCGTCGAAGCCGAGTCCGCCGCGCAGGTAGTCGGTCAGGAATGCCTTGCTGCCGTGCATCTTCTCGCCATTGACCGACGAGAACGAGGCCATCGCGGTCTGCACGCCGGCGGCGATCGCCGGCTGGTAGGGCGCGGCATGGATGCGCTTGAGTTCGGCCAGGTCGCCGCGCGCGTCGCCGCGATCCTTGCCGCCGGTGCCACCGTCCGCGAAGAAGTGCTTGGCGGTCGCGATCACGCGGTGCTCGTCGAGGAAGCCGGGGCTGCCGGGATTGCCCTGCAAGCCGCGGATCATCGCCTCGCCCAGCACCGCAACGATCGCGGGATCTTCCGCATAGCTTTCGTAGGTCCGGCCCCAGCGGTCGTCGGTTGCCACCGCCAGGGTCGGGGCGAAGGTCCAGTCGATCCCGGTCACCGCGATCTCGGTCGCGGTGACACTGCCGATCCGCTCGACCAAGTCGGCATCGCGGGTCGCGCCCAGCCCGATGTTGTGGGGGAATATCGTCGCCCCGCCGAGATTGTTGTGCCCGTGGACCGCGTCGGTCGCCCACAACGCCGGGATCGCTGGCTCGCCGCCCGGCAGCGGTGCGGTCGATGCGGCCCAATAGGCATCGGCCAGCGCGAGCCATTCGGCGGGCGGGGCCTTGTCGTTGCCGCCCGGCCCACTGTTGCCGCCGTTCAGGATCGTCCCGAACCGATAGGTCCGCATGTCTGCCGGGGTGATCGAGGCGATGTCGGGCATGATCAGCTGGGCGATCTTGCGCTCGAGCGACATCCGCGCGACGAGCGCATCGATATCGACGCTGGTACTCTCGCTCTTCGAGGCGGGCGCCGAGGCTGGCGCCGGGTCGACCGGCATCGTCGCGCAGGCCGAAAGCGGCAACAGCGCGGCGGCGAGCAGGGCGCGCACGGTCATTTCGCGGCCTTGCGCAACTGGTAGACCCGCACGTAATCGATCTCCATCCGCGCCGGGAAGGCCGCGGCGTCGATGCCCTTGCGCCCGCCCCAGTCGCCGCCCACCGCGATGTTGAGGATGATGTTCATCGGCTGGTCGAACGGCCAGCGATCGCGCCCGTCGCGCTTCTTGTCGAACAGGAACCTGGGCGCATCGTCCACTCCGAAAACCAGCCGGTTGGGGGTCCACAGCAACTGGTAGCGATGCATCGCCGTGCAGGCGCCGTCGACCTTCCCGCTGGTGGTCTGCTGGGTTCCACGCGAGAAATTGAACGCCCTGGTATGGACCGAGTGGTGGACGACGCCGGGATCGAACCCGACATGCTCCATGATGTCGATCTCGCCGCCCTCGGGCCAGGTCACGCTCTCGTCGGCCGGGAGCATCCAGATCGCGGGCCAGGTGCCGCGACCGCAGGGCAGTTTCGCGCGGACCTCATAGAAGCCATAAGTCCAGGCCCCCGGTCCCGCGCTGATCAGCCGCGCCGAGCTGTATTTCTGTCCGCCGAAGTCTTTCAGTCCGGCATCGGCGAGGTTCTCGCTGCGCGCCTCGACGATCAGCCGGCCCTCCTCGACCCGCGCATTCTCGGGTCGGGTGACGGCGTAATATTGCTTCTCGTTGTTATACCACCCTTGCGCGTTGCGGTGCGCATCGTAGCGCCAGTGGCGCGGGTCGGTCGCGCTGCCCGCGTCGAACTCGTCCGCGAAGACCAGTTCGTATCCGGCCGGGGGGCGATGCGGTTCGACGGGTTGCGCGGCAAGCGCGGCGAGGACGGCGAGGAGTGGCATGGTTCAACCCGTGATGGTTCGCCCGGCCCGGAAGGGCAACGGCCGGAGCCGCCGCCCGTCCGATCCGAACTTCAGAACTTGAGCCGCACGCGGCCGCCGAAGGTGCGCGGCCGGGTGAAGAAGCGGGTGTTGTCGAACTGGGTGATGATGATCGCCGCCTCGTGCACCGCGTCCGTCACGTTGTTGACATAGGCCTCGAACCGCAGCTTGCCGTCCGCCCCGTGGGTATAGCCCGCGCCCAGGTCCATGGTGAAATACCCGCCGACCTTGTCGTTGAGCCGCAGCCGCGGGTTGGCGGGGTTCTGGAAATCCTCCGAATTGAAAATCGTCTGGAACTGCGATGAGCGGTAGCCACCCGAGACCACGAAATCGAAGCTGCCGTTGTCCATCTCGAACACCTTGGACAGCGAAGCATTGAGCTGCACCTTGGGCGTACGCGGCAGACGCTTGCCGTTGATCGACTGGAACACCGCTTCGTCCGGCGCGACGTCGGCCTGGAAGCGGAAGTCCTGGATTTGCTGCGCCTTCACCACATTGGCTTCGAGGTAGAGCGCGTTGAAGTCCAGGCTCCAGTTGTCGGGGAAATCGAACCCACCCTCGAGGTTGGCGCCATAGATCTCGGAATCCGCCGCATTATAGCTGAACGATACCACCAGCGCGAGACTGGTGTTTTCCGGCAGCGGCACGGTCTGCGGCCCGCCAAGGAATTCGACCGCCTGCGCGACCGAAAGCAGCGAGGTCAGCACCTGATCCTTGTAGTCGTTGTAGAACAGCGAGCCGTTGAGCCGGGCGCGGGTGCTGCCCAGCCAGAACTCGTTCTTCGAGCCCAGCTCGTACAGCGTCACCTTCTCACCGTCGTAGGTCGGGGCAATCCCGGTATCGCCGAGGTTGTCGTTGAACCCGCCCGACTTGTTGCCGGTGGCAACCAGCGCATAGACCATGTTCTGGTCGGTGATGTCGTATTCGCCGCGCAGCCGCCAGTCGACGAAATCGGTCTTGATCTTGCCGCTCTGGCGGAAAATCTGGCCCTGGAACGGCACCGAATAGGTGAACTGGTTATTGTTGAACGGCGCGCCGTTGGTGAACCCCTGGCACGAGAAGAAGTCGAACGAGACCGTATCTACGCACGGCGGCGCGCCCGCCACCGGGAAGGGATCGCCTCCCTTTGGTCCGAATGCGAGGATTTCGTCGAGATTGTCGCGGATCCCGAACTGGGCCACGCCGTTCGAGATGAAGTTGAACACCTCGGCGTCGCTGATCGTACCGTCGCCGCTGGTGTCGGGATTGAAGATGGTGCGATTGCGGCCAGCGAACCTGAACCCTTCGGTACCGTAACGAACGCCGCCGCAGCATTCGAAACTGCCGCCACCCAGCGCCAGGCCATAGCGCGCAGCGACGCCCTCGCGGCTCTTGCGGTCATCGGTATAGCGAATTCCCGCGGTCAGGCGCAGGCGCTCGTCGATTTCGTAAGTCGCGTCCGCGAAGCCGGCGAGGGATTCGGCATCGACGTCGGGCATGTTGAACTCGATGCCCTGGAAGAACAGGCCGCGGTCGCCGGTCGAGCCGAGAAACGCGTACTGGTCTTCGCGGAAATACAACCCGCCCAGGCTCCAGATGAAGGGCCCATCGTCGTTGTGAATGCGCAGCTCGTGAAAGTGCGAGCGGCTGTCGGTGATCGACTGGAAGCGCGAGAAGTTGTCGAGGTTCTCTTGCAGGATCACCGGATCGTTGATGACGTCACCGGCCGCGGGCGTGAAGATGTTGTCGCGCTCCGACAGGCGATCGAGGACGCCCGGATAGAACGGCGAAATCGGCGTCGCCGCGACATAGTTGCTGACGACGTCGCGATAGCTGCCGATGTAGTCGATCTTGAAGGCATCGGTTTCGAAGCCAGCCTCGAACCGGATGCCGTAATGCTTGATGTCGAGATCCGGGGTGAAACCGCGCGCGATCACCTTGCGGGGATCCTTAATGTCGTCGGGATCGATGCCATTGCCCAGCGGGTTGGCATAGTTCGTGCCGGTATAGCCGGTGCCGGTCTCGTGCATGAATTCGCCGGCGAGAAGAAACCGCAGCCGATCGGTGGGTTCGACCAGCAGTTGCGCCCGCACCGCCTTGTTGTCTTCCTTTTCGGCCACGTCGATCTCGCGGATCGGGCCGACGTTGTCGTAATAGCTGTCGTGGCGCAGCGCCTGGCCGGAAAGGCGGAACGCCGCCTTGTCGCCCAGCGGCACATTGATCATGCCGCCGACGACGACCTGATCGTAGTTGCCGTATTCGGCTTCCAGCACGGCGTCCCACACGCCCAGCCCCGGCTTCCAGCTGATCGCGTTGATCGAACCGGCGGTGGCGTTGCGACCGCGCAGCGTGCCTTGGGGACCGACGTTGACCTCGACCCGCTGGATATCGAAAAAAGCGCTGCCGATGCCAGCCGGGCGGGGAATATAGACGCCATCGAAATGGGTCGCGGCGGCCGGATCGCCCAGCTCGGTATTGTTGCTGGAACCGACTCCGCGAATATAGACTTCGATATTATTGCCATTGTTGGCGATCGACAGGCCCGGGAGAACATCGTTCAGGTCCGTCATGTCCTGGATGCCGCGCCGCTTCAAATCTTCCCCGGTGAAGGCCGCTGCGGTTCCGGCGTAATCCTGCAGGGACTGTTCGCGCCTGTCAGCCGTAACGACGATCTCGCCCCGGCTGGGTGCTTCCTCGCGCGTGTTTTCGGCAACCTGTTCGGCGGGGGGCAGCGCATCCTGCGCGATCGCGGGCTGAGACATCGCCAGAAGCGAGCAGCTCAGCACGAGGGCGGTCGAAACCTTTCGCATGTCATTCCTCTCCCAACGACGCGGCTCTGCGCGTTCATACTGGAGACATAAACGACTTTGTGAACGCTCACAATACATAAAGTGAGCGTTCACAATTGGCCATCGCATGCTACATCCGGCAAACGGAGAGCCCATGCACACGCGCAAAACAGTCACGATCGAGGACGTCGCGCTGGCGGCCGGGGTATCGCGCCAGACGGTTTCGCGCGTGATCAACCAGGGTCCCAACGTCAAGCCGGCGGTGCGCCAGCGAATCGAGGCGGCGATAGAATCGCTGGGCTACGTCCCCAGCTTGTCGGCGCGGCGGATGGGCGGGGGCAAATCGTTCCTGATCCTGGCGATCAACGATCGTCAGCGGACCCTCGACAACTGGCAGGCCGGGCGCGGCAACGACTGGGTCGACCAGATGCTGTACGGCGGGATGACCGAGTGCGAGAAGCACGGCTACCATCTCGTCTTCGAACTGATCGACGCCGGCGCCGCCGATGCGCCGCGCCAGGTCTCGCGGGTCATCGCGTCGCTGCGCCCCGACGGGGTGATCCTCACCCCGCCGCACAGCGACGACGCGGCGCTGGTGGCCAAGCTCGACGAACTGGGCGTGCCATGCGCGCGGATCGGCCAGCGCGAACCCAACGGGCATCTCGACGTATACATGGACGAGGGCGGTGCGGCGAGCGAGGTGGCGCGCCACCTGATCGATCTCGGCCACCGCCGCCTGACATTCATCGCCGGCTCGCCGGGCTACGGCAACTCGCGCCGGCGGGTCGAGGGATTTCGCGCCGCGACCCGGGCCGCCGGCATCGCCGAAGACGCCGCAAGCGTGCTGAACGGCGACTTCAACTTCGCTACCACCGCCGACGTCCTGATGCCGCTGCTGCAGTCCGCCGGGCGCCCCACCGCAATCATCGCCGATAACGACGCGATGGCCTTTGCCACGCTGCACGTGGCCGATCGCTGCGGCATTGCGGTGCCGCAAGGGCTCTCGGTGATCAGCTTCGAGGATACCCCGGGGGTCCGGTTCAGCGTTCCCCCGCTCACCGCGATCCGCCAGCCTACCGCCCGGATGATAGCCTGTGCCTGCGAGAAACTCATCGCGAATGCGGCCGGCGAGCCCGCTGCAGGCAGCTTCGAGATACCTTATGAATTGATCGTGCGAGCGACCACCGCGAAGCCGCCCGGGTGATGGCCCGCGCCGCGGCTCGGCAGGCGAGTATCCGCGAGTGGAGCTACGGTCTGGCCTGGATCGGCGCCCATCTCGCCTTCATGCCGCTGCTCGTCCTGCTTTTGCCGCGGCGGGTCGAGGCGCTCGCCGACGGCGATGCCGCCATCGCGCTCAGCCGAATTCTGCTGACCGGCGCGCTTGTCGCCAGCGTCGCCAACATCGGCGCCGGAGCATTCAGCGATCGCTGGATGTCGCGTCGCGGAAGCCGGCGGGTCCCGCTGATTTTTGGGTTGGTGTTGACGATGGCAAGCTATGTCGGGCTTGCTGCGGCGGACAGCCTTTCGGCGCTTGCCGCGGCGATCATCGTTTTCCAGCTGGGCCTCAACGCGACCTTGTCACCGCTGTCGGCGCTTCTGACCGATTACTTTCCCGATTCCGAGAAGGGGCGGATCGCGGGGCTGGCGAACGCCGCGCTGCCCTTGTCGTCCGCGGCAATAGCACCCCTCGCCTGGCTTTTCCCGTACGACACCGCCTCCAGCTTTCTCCTGATCGGTGCCATCGCGGGCGCCTGCTGCGCGCCGCTGGTCATTCTCTGGCCGTTTGCGACGGTCGCCGTCGGCCTCACGGACACGGCACCGGCTGCGAGCCCACGAGCGCCAGCAGGCGGGCGGCGGGATTTCGCGCTCGCCTGGCTGGCCCGCTTCCTGGTGCAGCTCGGCGCGGCCTTCGTGATCGGCTACCTCTATATCTTTGTCGCGGCGCGATTTGGCGCGACCGGGGCCGGACCCGCGATCACCACGGGCGAGCAGCTTGGAGTGCTGACGCTCGTGGCAGCCATCCTCGCGACCCTCTCCGCGCTCGCCAGCGGCCGGATATCGGATCGGCTGGGTATGCGCCGCCTTCCCCTGGCATTCGCGGCACTTGCGGTCGCATCCGCCCTGGCCGCGCTGGGAGTTCTCCCCGGGTGGATCGCCTTCATTGCCGCTTACGCGCTGTTTCATGCCGCGCTTGTCGGGTTTTTGGCGATCGATACCGCGCTCGTCGCGGAAATGTTGGCGCCCAATCCGCGACGCGCTGCGCTGTTGGGGGTCATGAATCTCACCAACACCCTCCCGGCGGTTCTTGCCCCGGGCATTGCCCTGCTCGTGCTCGAGCGCGAACCCACGGTCGCCGCGCTCGCGGCAGCATTGACGCTCTGTGCCATCGGTTGCGGGTTTGCGGCGCTGGCCGTTCTGCGCATCCGCAGTGTGCGTTAGCTCATTCGAAGAGGGGTGCCGCAGTAGAGAGTTTCAACCGACCGTCATTCTCCCGACCGATTGCGGCTGGCGCACAACCCAACCTTAACTATCGCGCAGAAGCTCGCCGACGCGCTGGATGTGCCCGTCGGCGATCTGCTTTCCGAGCTTCGAGAGAGGTAGCCCAATTTGTCTGCAGGGCGCATTATTCCTTGGTGAGGGCCGTAATCTCTCCCAGATTCCCTGTGATCGTGGCGTCGAACGCAACCTTGTCGCCGACCTTGACGGTTCCGAGCACCTCTGGCTTGACTGAAAAGCCCATCGTCATCGCCGGCCAGCTGACCTCGGGAATCGGCTCATGAGCGAGTGTGATCTTGCGCGCTGCCTGGTCGATGGAAGTCACTGTTCCAGAGCTTTTCACAGCTTTTGCCGCTGACGGATCGTCACCACCAACGCCTGCGTCAGCGGCGTTGGTCGATGCCGTGTTTGCATCCGCCCCTTCGGCATTC
>JBBSKI010000041.1:0-18209 GCA_038256425.1 Sphingomonadales bacterium | reverse complement strand
TTGGGGACCAGATCGCCGTTGAAGTACGCGGTTCCCAGCACGTATTGCGCGCGCGGTTCGCCGCGATCGGCCGATGGTACGATCCACGCCAGCGCTTCGGTGCGCCGCCCGCTCTGGAACAGCAGGAGGCCGTAGTTGTCCGCTGCCTGCAGGTGCCCGGCACGCGCCGCCTTCGCGTAAAGGTCTTCGGCCAGCTTGAGATCGGCGGGCACGCCCTTGCCCAGCTTGTAGGCCTGCGCGAGATTGAACTGTGCGTCGGCGTCGCCGCTTTCCGCGGGGCCGCGCCATTGTGCGATCGCGGCGGGATAGTCGCCGCGAGTCCAGGCGTCGACTCCATCCTTGACGTCGCCGGCCGAACCAGCGGCCAAGGCAGGTGCTCCAACCAGCGCCACAGCCAGTGCGGCCACCATCCCCGAACGCATCGTCCCCGCCTCCATCCAGACTCCATACTTAACTGACATAGGCAACGCGGCGTTAGCAAAGGCTTTATGGCGCGCCGCCCGGCGGACGGCGGCGCAACCTTCGGAATCTAGGCCCGCATTAACCCAAAATTAGGGGTGATCGCCGATACCGACATTCCAAACACCGCTTTGGCCATATTTTTTGGGCCTAGAGATTTTGGGGGGCAAACGTTGCGCGTTCTGGCATTGGCATCGCAAAAGGGGGGATCGGGCAAGACCACCCTGTCCGGCCACCTCGCCGTCGAGGCGCAGCGCGCCGGCGCCGGTCCGGTCGTGCTCATCGACATCGATCCGCAGGGCTCGCTGGCTGACTGGTGGAACGAACGCGAGGCAGAAATGCCCGCCTTCGCGCAAACCACGGTCAGTCGCCTCGCCAGCGATCTGGCGGTGCTGCGCCAGCAGGGCTTTCGACTGGCGGTGATCGACACCCCGCCTGCCATCACGATGGCGATCCAGTCGGTGATTTCGGTCGCCGAGCTGATCGTCGTGCCGACCCGCCCCAGCCCGCACGATCTGCGCGCGGTCGGCGCCACGGTCGATCTGTGCGAGCGCGCGGGCAAGCCGCTGATCTTCGTGGTCAACGGGGCAACCCCCAAGGCCAAGATCACCAGCGAGGCAGCCGTCGCGCTATCGCAGCATGGCACCGTCGCGCCGATAACGCTGCATCATCGCACCGATTTTGCCGCTTCGATGATCGATGGGCGCACGGTGATGGAGGTGGACCCCAACGGCCGCTCCTCGCAGGAAGTCCAGGCGCTGTGGCAATATATGTCGGACCGGCTCGAGAAGAACTTCCGCCGCACCGTCTTTGCCGCACCCGCCGCTCCGATCCAGATGATCCCCGGCACGCACCGGCCGCACGGCGGCTTCGGTCGCCGCGTCGCCGGTTCCTGAGCGGGAGCGGGTCGATGTCCGAAGCCAAACCGTTCGCCTCGCTCTCTCCCACGCTGCTGGCGCGCAAGGGCGCAGCCAAGCCCGCGATGCGTCCGCAGCTCCAGCCGCTCGGCCAATATTCCGCATCCGAGATGACCCAGGGCCTGACCACGCTGCACGATAATCGCCATGACGATCTGGGCTGGAACGACATGGGCGAAGTTCATGACGCGCCCGAAACCGCCACCGTCTTGCCGTTCGCGGCGGGCGGAGCGAATTTGGAGCCCGCATTCGAGGGCGGGCCGCTGACCACCGGGATTCCCGACGTAGTTCGCAGCCAGGATGCGCTGGCTGAAAGGATCGAGGCAGGCCGGCTCGGAACTTCACCGGCTGAGCCCATCCCGCTCGCCGCGCACCGCTTGTCGCGTGATGCCAAATCGGTTGTCCGGCGCTCGGCCCTGGCCGACGGTCGCCGCGCGGCGTTCACGTTGCGGGTCGACAGCGACCGCCATCTCAAGCTGCGCCTGGCCTGCACGGTCCAGGGTCGCAGCGCGCAACAACTCGTCACCGAGGCGCTCGATCGCCTGTTGGACGGGCTGCCCGAACTCGACGACCTCGCCCGGCGCGTCAAACGGCGCTGATCGGGTGCAACGACAACTGCAACGGTAATCATCATTCCCCCAAGACTATCCAGGGTACATCGACCATGACCATCGATCGCCAAGCTCTCGCGCGTCTCGCTGCAAGCACCGCTATCGCCGCGACCCTGATCGCTGGATGCGCGTCGGCGATCGTTGCCAAGCCGACGAACTATTCTTCCAAGGCCGAGGCGGCCCTTGCCAAGGGCGAGATCGCCAAGGGCGTTGCGCTGGCCGAACAGGCCGTGCGCGCCAACCCGCGCGATGGAGCCACCCGGGCGCTGCTGGGCGCGGCATACCTCAAGGCCGGGCGTTTTGCTTCGGCGACCGAAGCGTATGACGCGGCGCTGGAACTGGGTGACGAAAGCGTGCCGACCGTGCTCGGCCTCGCCTTGGCCGAAACCGCGCAAGGCAACAGCGCCGCCGCGCTCGAACTGCTCAACGACTGGCGCGATGTCGTCCCGGCAAGCGATCTCGGTCTGGCCTATGCGCTGGCCGGAAACGCCCCACGCGGGGTCGCGGTGTTGACCGATGCGCTGCGAAGCGGCGACACCACGGTCAAGCTTCGCCAGAACCTCGCCTTTGCTTATGCGCTGGCCGGGAAATGGCGCGAGGCCCGGGTGATGCTGGCGCAGGATGTCCCCGCCGACAAGATCCATGACCGGATCGGCCTGTGGGCCCAACTGGCGGTTCCCGGTGCAGACCGATCGCGCATTGCCCATCTACTGGGCGTGCCGGTGGTCGGCGACAGCGGCCAGCCGGCCGAATTGGCCCTGGCGAATTTTCCCAGTGCCGAAGCATTGGCGCTGGTTGCCGCGCCGCCAGCTGCGCCTGAGGCCGCTGCGCCCCAAGCTGCGGCTCCGGTTGAAGCGGTGGTCGAAGTGGCAGTATTCGAAATGGCGGAGGTCGAGGCTGCTGCTATCGAGGCGGCGCCGATGGCCCGCGAGCCTGATGCGCCTGCACCGATCCAGTTCGCTTCGCTCGATCAGCTTTCGATGAACGTCGCGAGCGATTCGCCTACCTTCATTTCGACTCCGGTGGTGCAGGCGCTTGCAGCGCTGCCAACCCCGAACCGTCCGGCACAAATCCTTCCAGCTCCGGTTTACCCGGTCCAGGTCCGTCCGGTATCGGCCAAGCCGCCCCGCATCGTCGGCAAGTTCGTGCCGCATGGCACCGACGCAGCCCGCCCGGGCAAGGGCCATACCCTCACGGCACCAAAGCCGGTCAGGCCGGTGCTTGGCGGCAGCCACTGGGTCCAGCTGGGCTCTTACGAAAACCCGGCCGTTGCCAAGGACGGCTGGCGCAAGTTTACCGCGCGCACGCCCGCGCTCAAGCCCTACAAGGTCACCACCACCACGGCGACGGTCAGGGGCACGCCGGTGTGGCGCGTCGCCGCCACCGGATTTGCGTCCTACAGCGATGCGTTCAACATGTGCCGGACGGTCAAGGGTCGCGGCGGCGCGTGCCTTGTCGTCACCGCCCCCAGGGGGCTTGGAAGCAAGGAATTGGGCGGAAGCGGCGGAGCCACGGCACGGCGCTGAAGCGCTAGCCCACTTTCACCCCGCCCTTGAACAGCGCCACCGCGCGGCCCTCGACCGGTCGGCGGTCGAACGGGGTGTTGCCCGCTGAAGCCGCCATCTTGTCCGAATCGACCAGCCACGGCCGTGTCGAATCGACCAGCGCAATGTCCGCCTCCATGCCCGCTGCGATCACTCCGGCTTCAACCCCCAGCAGTTGCGCCGGGTTGCCGGCGAGCAGCGTAAAGGCGCGAGCCAGATCGATATGGTGATCGCGGACCAGCGCGAGGGTCAGCGGCAACAGCGTTTCGGCCCCGGCCATGCCCGGCGTGGCATCGGCAAACGGCAGCCGCTTGTCCTCCGGCCCGCGCGGATCGTGGCCCGAGGCGATTACGTCGATCGTCCCGTCGGCCAGTGCAGCCAGCACCGCCTGACGATCGGCCTCGCTGCGCAGCGGCGGGGAGAGCCGCGCGAAGGTCCGGAAATTGGCCAGCTCCATGTCGGACAATGCGAAGTGCGCGGGGGTTACCCCGGCGGTCACCCGCACGCCCCGCGCCTTGGCGGCGCGCACCAGATCGAGCCCGGCGGCGGTCGTCACCTGGCGGATATGCAGCCGCGCGCCCGCCAGTTCGGCCAACATCGTGTCGCGCGCAATCGCCAGCGCCTCGGCCTCGCGCGGGGCGGAAGGCAGGCCCAGCCGGGTCGCCATCTCGCCCGCGGTCGCCACCGCATTGCCCGCCAGCGCCGAATCCTCGGCGTGGCTCACCACCACCAGATCGAGCATCGCGCAGTATTGCAGCAGCCGCAGCATGACCGCCGAATCAGCGATCCAGCGGCGTCCGGTGGAAACCGCGCGCGCACCCGCATCGCGCATCAGCGCCAGCTCGGCCAGTTCGGCACCAGCCAGCCCGCGCGTGGCGGCGGCAAGCGGGTGGACCCACAAGTCAGGTTTGCCGCTGTGCGCGGCGAACCGCACCCGCGCGGGATGATCGAGCGGCGGATCGCCATCGGGCATCAGCGCGGCACGGACGATCCCGCCGAAATGGAACGCGGGCCGGTCGATCGCGAAGACCCCCAGATCGACCAGGCCCGGCGCGATCAGCGCGCCTTTGGCATCGACCATTGCATCGCCATCCTGCGTCGCCACATCCGGTCCCAGCGCGACGATCCGGCCATCCACGCAGCGCAGACCCCCGGGTCGGGGATCTCCGGCCGGCAGCACCGGCCGCCCATTCAGGATCGTCAGCGGGCGCGGCGAACTCATGTCCAGCCCTCGATCTTGCGCGCAGGGCGGGTCAGCACCTCAAGGCAGGCCATGCGGATCGCCACGCCGTTGCCGACCTGACGGGTGATCAATGACCGCCCCGGAAGATCGGCCACCGAGCTGTCGATTTCCACACCCCGGTTCATCGGCCCCGGATGCATCACCAGTGCGCCCGGCGCGGCGCGCGCCAGTCGTTCGGGGGTGAGGCCGAACAGGTGGCGGTACTCGCGCGGGCTGGGGATGAACTGCCCGCTCATCCGCTCCTGCTGGAGCCGCAGCATCATCACCACTTCGGCCCCCGCCAGCGCGGCATCGAAATCGTAAAACGGTGCGACCCCCATCGCCTCGACCTCGGCCGGCATCAGCGCGGGCGGCGCGCAAACGCGCACATCGGCACCCAGCGCGGTCAGGCACAGGATGTTGGATCGCGCGACCCGGCTGTGCATCACATCGCCGCAGATCGTCACGCGCAGGCCGTTGAGATCGCTGCCCGCTTCGAGGCCGAGCGCCTGGCGGATCGTGAGCGCATCGAGCAGGCCCTGGGTGGGGTGTTCATGGCTGCCATCCCCGGCGTTGAGGACCGGGCATTCGACTTTGTCGGCGATCAGCCGGACCGCGCCCGAACTGGCGTGGCGGATGACGATGGCGTCGGCGCGCATCGCGTCCAGTGTCAGCGCGGTATCGATCAGCGTCTCGCCCTTCTTCACGCTCGATTGCGCAGCGTGCATGTTGACCACGTCCGCCCCCAGCCGCTTGCCCGCGATCTCGAACGACAGCAGCGTGCGGGTCGAATTTTCGAAGAACGCGTTGATGATGGTCAGCCCCGCGAGCGGATCGGCCAAGGCATCGGAACGCCTGGCTTCGCGGGGATCGAATGCGACCCATCGGGCCGCTTCGTCGAGCAGGAACAGGATCTCGTGGCGCTCAAGCTGCGATATGCCGAGCAGGTCGCGATGCGGAAACGCCGCGCGTCCCGAGGGGTAGCGTGCGTTGGAGGATTCCGGCGAGGGCATTAAAGCCACGCCCCTAGTCGAGCCGGATGGGTCGCTCAAGTGGTTTGCGGTGGCGGAGAGGCAAGGCCCCCACTACATCAACGTCAACACCGTTCGTCCTGAGCTTGTCGAAGGACTGTTTTTTCTTGGGGCGTCACGCGAACCGCCCGAAGGCAGAGCAGCCCTTCGACAAGCTCAGGGCGAGCGGACCTTTGGAAAGATGAGCCACGCAATGATCTTCGCCCGCAAAGTCTGGTCCATCCTGGTCGGGATCAAGGACGGGTTCGCGCTCGCGTTCCTGCTGTTGTTCTTTTGGGCGCTGTATGCCGTGCTGACCGCGCGGCCCAACCCTGGGCTGGTCCGCGAAGGCGCGCTGTTGCTCAAGCTGGATGGCGCGGTGGTCGAGGAGCCGGCGCGGATCGATCCGTTCCAGTTGCTGCTCGCCCAGTCGGCGCCGATGCGCGAATACCGGGCACGCGATCTGGTGCGGGGAATCGAGGCTGCGGCGAGCGACGAGCGGATCAAGGCGGTCGTGCTCGATCTCGACAAGTTCACCGGCGGCGGTCAGGTCAATCTGGCGCAGGTCGGCGCGGCGCTCGACAAGGTGCGCGCGGCGAAAAAGCCGGTGCTGGTTCATGCGGTGGCCTATGGCGACGATGCCATGCTGCTCGCCGCCCACGCCAGCGAGGTCTGGGCCGATCCGCTGGGCGGCGCGATCATCGCCGGGCCGGGGGGCTCCCGCCTGTATTACAAGACGCTGCTAGACCGGCTCAAGGTCAAGGCGCACGTCTTCAAGGTCGGCACCTACAAGAGCGCGGTCGAACCCTATTTCCGCGACGACCAGTCGCCCGAGGCCGAGGAGAACCTGCGCGAGGTCTATGCCGGGCTGTGGGGGGCTTATCGTGCCGACGTTACCAAGGCGCGGCCCAAGGTTCAGTTCGATGCGGTGACCAAGGACCCGGTGGCGTGGATCGCGGCGGCGCAGGGCGACCTGGGCCAGGCCGCGCTGAATGCCGGGCTGGTCGACAAGCTGGGTGACAAGACCGCGTTCGGGCTGCGCGTGGCCAAGCTGGTGGGCGAGGAACCGGGCAGCACGCCCGGCACCTTCCAGCACACGCCGCTCGATCCGTGGCTGGCCAGCCTGTCCGAGGAAACTGCGGGCAAGCCGATCGGCGTGGTGACGATCGCGGGTGAAATCGTCGATGGCGATGCCGGGCCGGGTCAGGCCGGCGGTGACCGCATCGCCCGATTGCTCGACGAGGCGCTCGACGACAACCTTTCGGCTCTGGTCGTGCGGGTCGATTCGCCCGGCGGTTCGGTGCTCGCTTCCGAACGCATCCGCACCGCGATCCTGCGCCACAAGGCCAAGGGCATTCCGGTGGTGGTCTCCATGGGCAATCTGGCGGCCAGTGGCGGCTACTGGGTCTCGACCCCCGGCACGCGGATCTTCGCGGAACCCGCGACGATTACCGGCTCGATCGGCATTTTCGGAGTGATCCCGACCTTCGAGGGCACGCTGGCCGATTGGGGGGTCACTCCGGACGGGGTGCGTACCACCGCGCTTTCGGGCCAACCCGATCTGTTCGGCGGGCTGACGCCCGAGGTCGAGGCGCTGATCCAGGCCAATATCGAAAGCGGCTATCGCCGGTTCATCGGGCTGGTCGGCCAATCGCGCGGCAAGACCCCCGAACAGATCGATGCGATCGGCCAGGGCCGGGTGTGGGATGGCGGCACCGCGCGCCAGATCGGGCTGGTCGATCAGTTCGGCGGATTGGAGGACGCGCTGGGCTATGCCGCCAAGGCGGCCAAGCTGGGCGATGGCGAATGGCACGCCCAATATCTCGGCGACGAGGAAGGCGCGTTCGAATCGCTGCTGGTCCAGATGCTGCGCGGCGACGAGGACGAGGATACCGCAGTGCAAGCGGGGATCGCCGGGCTGGTCGTGAGCGATCAGAAAGAACTGGCCGGCCGGCTCGCGCACGATCTCGGGCTGTTGCTGGGCGGCAGCGGGGTCCAGGCCTATTGCCTCGAATGCCCGGTTTCCGGCCCGATGCGGGTGACCGCGCGCGATGTCGGGGTGCTTGAGGCGCTGGCCCGGTGGATCGGGCTTTCCCGCCCCTAGACCCTGAACAGGGTCTAGTTTCCAGGGATTTCCGGCACTTCATCGGGCGAGCTGTCCGGCTGAGTCTGGTCGGGCTCGACCGGTGCGATCTCATCGGGTTGGTCGGAAGGTTCTTCGAGCGGCGGCGCAGTCGGCGGCATTTCCGAAGGGCTCTGCGGGTCGATCGTATCGGGGAGGGGGATCGAAGCCATGGCGCGAAATCTCCTGTGCACTGGATCAACCGACACACGGGGGTGTTAGTTCCGCTGTCGTGGCCCCGGATACTTGCCCTTTCCGGAATGGGCGGATAGAGGCGCGCATTCGTTTTCGCGGGCCGCGGGCGTGGCGGAATTGGTAGACGCGCTTGGTTTAGGTCCAAGTATCGCAAGATGTGGGGGTTCGAGTCCCTTCGCCCGCACCAGTCCTTCCGCCTCCGCTGCCAAATATTGAGCACAGAAAGCCGAGCACCTCATGCAGATCGTCGAGACCGCCAACCAGGGCCTCAAGCGCGCTTACGCCGTGACCATCCCCGCCAAGGACATTGCCTCGCGGGTCGACAGCGAGGTCAAGAAGATCGCGCCTCAGGTGCGGATGCCCGGCTTCCGCCCGGGCAAGGTGCCCGCCAACCTGGTCCGCAAGATGCACGGCCAGGCGCTCCACCAGGACGCGCTCAATGCCGCGATCCGTGAAGCGATGGACAAGCTGGTGCGCGACGAGAAGCTGCGCCCGGCAATGCAGCCCGATGTGTCGCTCGGCGAAGACTATGCCGAGGGCAAGGACGCCCAGCTGGCAGTCGCCCTCGAAGTGCTGCCGGTGGTCGAACTGCCGCCGCTCGATGGGCTGGCGCTCGAGAAGCTGACCGTGCCGGTGAGCGACGCGGAAGTCGACGAGCAGATCGCCAAGCTCGCCTCTGGGCAGAAGACTTTCGTGCCCGCCAAGAAGGGCAAGAAGGCCGCTGACGGCGATCAGCTCATCATCGATTTCCTCGGCAAGCTCGATGGCGAACCGTTCGAAGGCGGAACCGCGGAAAATACCGCGCTGGAACTGGGCGCAGGACGCTTCATCCCCGGCTTCGAAGAGCAGCTCGTCGGCGTCAAGGCGGGCGAAGAAAAGCAGATCGTGGTGACTTTCCCGGCCGACTATCCGGCCGCCAACCTTGCCGCTCAGGCCGCCACATTCGACATTACGGTCAAGGACGTTCGCGTTGCGGGCGAGGCCGAACTGGACGACGGTTTTGCCAAGTCGCTGGGTCTCGAAAGCCTTGATCAGCTGAAGGGCTTGCTGCGCGGCCAGCTCGAGCAGGAAACCGCCGGGCTGACCCGTACCGCGATGAAGCGCGCGCTGCTCGATCAGCTTGCCGCGGGTAACGATTTCGAAGTGCCGCCGGCGATGGTCGAGGCCGAGTTTGAGCAGATCTGGGCCCAGCTCGAGGCCGAAGCCGAGAAGGAAGAAGATCCCGCCGCCGCGCGCGCCGAGATCGAAGGCGACCGCGAGGAATATCGGGGTATTGCCGTGCGCCGCGTTCGCCTTGGACTGTTGTTGTCCGAGATTGGCCAGGCCAACGGCGTGCAGGTTTCGGCGCAGGAAATGGAGATGCTGATCCAGCAGGCCGCGCGCCAGTATCGCGAGGAAGACCGCGATCGCTTCATTCAGTACATCCGCTCAGACGCGCTCGCCGCCGCCCAGCTGCGCGCCCCGCTGTATGAAGACAAGGTCGTCGATTTCCTGTTCGACAAGGCAGCGGTGACCGAGCGGGAAGTGACCCGCGACGAGCTGCAGGCCGCAATCGAAGCCGAAGAAAATGCTCCGGCGCCCGAGGCCAAGCCCGCGAAGAAGGCCAAGAAGGCCAAGGCACCTGCCGACGAAGCTGCGGTCGAGGCCGAAGCGGCTCCAGTCGAGGCCGAAGCGGCTCCGGTCAAAAAGGCGCCTGCGAAGAAGGCCAAGGCCACTGCGAGCGAGGCTCCCAAGGTCGTCGAGGCCCCCGCAGATGCCAAGCCCGCCAAGAAGGCCCCGGCCAAGAAAGCCACCAAGGGCTGAAGTCCGGATGCTTGTCCCATTGCCCGGTAATTGGGGTCGAAGGGGGTTTGCCGATCCTGCGTCATCCCCCGCGCGACAGGTTAATGCCCTTGAACATCGCCGGGGTAGGGGCGACATAGCGCGTCGCAACACAAGAGGGCTTTCATGATCGACCTGTTCGGTGCCTCGTCGGCACAGGGTAAATTTTCGCACGATCCGATCACCGGCGCGCTGGTGCCGATGGTGGTCGAACAGACCAGCCGGGGCGAGCGCAGCTTCGATATCTTCAGCCGCCTGCTGCGCGAACGCATCGTGTTCGTGACCGGCGAGGTCGAGGATGGCATGGCCAGCCTGATCGTCGCCCAGCTGCTGTTCCTCGAAAGCGAGAACCCCAGCAAGGATATCTCGATGTACATCAACTCGCCGGGCGGGGTGGTGACGGCCGGCATGGCGATCCATGACACCATGCAATACATCAAGCCGAAGGTTTCGACCGTGTGCATCGGCCAGGCCGCCTCGATGGGCAGTTTCCTGCTGGCGGCGGGTGAGCCGGGGATGCGGATCGCGTTGCCCAACGCGCGGATCATGGTCCACCAGCCCTCGGGCGGTGCGCGCGGCATGGCCAGCGATATCGAGATTCAGGCGCGCGAAATCCTGCGCCTGCGGGTCCGGTTGAACAGCCTTTATGCCAAGTACACCGGCAAGGACATTGCCTACATTGAGAAGGCAATGGACCGCGACACCTTCCTTGAGGCCGACGAGGCCAGGGAGTTCGGGATCGTCGACAAGGTGTTCGAATCGCGCCCCGAATCGGACAAGGACGGCGAAGAGGGCGGCCCCAAGGCGGTCCCCGCTCCGAAGAAGGACACCTGATCGTCCCGAGTTGGGGCGCAAGGAAGTGTAAAGGCTGGCCTTTCAGCCCTGCGAAAGGTCCGTCTGCTATATCGCCACGACAGGCCGAATGCCGATGGGCGCGCGGAATGTTGATTAAATGTGACGCCGCACTAGGATCGGCGAGTCTCGTCCGCTTGCGGACCCTGATGGAAGCACGATGACCAAGCTAAGCGGATCGGATACCAAGAGCACGCTCTACTGCAGCTTCTGCGGGAAGTCGCAGCATGAGGTGCGCAAGCTCATCGCCGGACCCACGGTGTTCATCTGCGACGAATGCGTCGAGTTGTGCAACGACATCATCCGCGAGGAAACCAAGGCGGGGATTGCAGGCAAGAAGGACGGCGGCGTTCCCACGCCGCGCGATATCTTCGCCACGCTCAATGATTATGTGATCGGCCAGGACCGCGCCAAGCGGGTGCTCTCGGTCGCGGTTCACAACCATTACAAGCGGCTCAAGCACGGCGGCAAGGGCGGCGAGGTCGAGCTGTCGAAGTCGAACATCCTGCTGGTCGGGCCGACCGGCTGCGGCAAGACGCTGCTCGCCCAGACGCTGGCGAAAACCTTCGACGTGCCCTTCACGATGGCCGATGCGACCACGCTGACCGAGGCGGGTTACGTGGGCGAGGATGTCGAGAACATCATCCTCAAGCTGCTCCAGTCGAGCGACTACAACGTCGAGAAGGCGCAGCACGGGATCGTCTATATCGATGAGATCGACAAGATCAGCCGCAAGGCGGAAAACCCCTCGATCACCCGCGACGTCTCGGGCGAGGGCGTGCAGCAGGCGCTGCTCAAGCTGATGGAGGGCACCACCGCTTCGGTCCCCCCCCAGGGCGGGCGCAAGCATCCGCAGCAGGAATTCCTCCAGGTCGACACCACCAACATCCTGTTCATCTGTGGTGGCGCGTTCAGCGGTCT
Organism: Sphingomonadales bacterium; assembly: GCA_038256425.1. GTDB lineage: Bacteria > Pseudomonadota > Alphaproteobacteria > Sphingomonadales > Sphingomonadaceae > Novosphingobium. The sequence continues at coordinate 6,535 of JBBSKI010000041.1, read as the reverse complement.
CGAAAAGATCATCGCCGACCGTTTGCAGAAGCGCTCGATCGGCTTCGGCGCGCATGTCGCCGATCCCGACAAGCGCCGCGTCGGCGAACTGCTCCAGACGGCCGAGCCGGAAGATCTGCTGAAATTCGGGCTGATCCCCGAATTCGTCGGTCGCCTGCCGGTGATCGCGACGCTGGAAGACCTCGATATCGCCGCACTGGTGAAGATCCTCAGCGAGCCGAAGAACGCGCTGGTCAAGCAGTACGCCAAGCTGTTCGACCTCGAGGACGTTCAACTGACCTTCACCGAGGACGCGCTCCAGACGATCGCCAAGAAGGCCATCGCCCGCAAGACCGGCGCGCGCGGGCTGCGCTCGATCGTCGAGAGCATCCTGCTCGACACAATGTTCGATCTGCCGACCACCGAAGGGCTGGTCGAGGTGGTGGTCGATTCGGACGTGGTCGAAGGCCGCAAGGAGCCGATCCAGGTGCTTAAGGGCGACAAGGAAGAGGCGGCCTGAACAAACTAGCCGGACTTGAGCCCGCGCATTTCCAGCCGATGGCTCGTCTCCATCGAGATTGCGGTAGGGTTTGTGGTTTTGTTGATGGTGCTGATGGGCGTCGTCCATCAGGGCTGACGAGGTCAGATAGTCCTCGGTTTGCTTTCAATTTCTGCTGATCTGCTTAGCCCCTCCACCTTCAGGGGGAGGATACGAAAGCTTGGTCGCGCAGCGGCCTAGCTGGAGTTGGAGGGGGTGCGCCACGGTCGAGAGGGCGGGCCACCCCCACCCAGCTCCGCTATGCTGCTTCGCAGCCAAGCTGCGCTACCTCCCCCTCGAAAGGGGGAGGGGAAGGCCTTGGTCTCAAACACGCCCCGCGTCCTCCAGCCCACACTCCATCGCCAGCTCCACCTGCACCGTCGCGTGGCCGATCCCGAAGTCGTGTTCCAGATCGTGTGCCAGTTCGTGCAGGAACGCATCGCCCGGCGCTCCGCCCGGCATCACCAGATGCGCGGTCAGTGCGGTCTCGGTCGTGCTCATTGGCCAGATGTGGAGATCGTGGACGGCGCTTACCCCTGGCAGTCCTGCCAGAAACGCGCGCACGGCTTTCTCGTCGATCCCCTCGGGCACGCCGAGCAGGCCGAGTTTTAGCGAATCCTTCAGCAGCCCCCAGGTGCCCCAGCCGATCAGCGCGACGATGGCGAGGCTGGTCACCGGATCGATCCAGGTCTGCCCGGTCAACAGGATCGCCAGGCCCGCCAGCACCACGCCCGCGCTCACCGCCGCGTCAGCGGCCATGTGGAGGAACGCGCCGCGGATGTTGAGATCGTCCTTGCGGCCCTTTAGGAACAGCAGCGCGGTGGCCGTGTTCACCACGATGCCGACTGCCGCGACCGCCATCACCAGCCCGCCCGCGACCGGCGCGGGATCGGCCAGGCGGCGCAGCGTTTCGACCAGGATCGCCCCCAGCGCGATCATCAGCAGCGCGGCGTTGGCCAGCGCGGCTAGGATCGTCGAGCTTTTGAAGCCATAAGTGAAGCGGTCGGACGGCGCCCGCGCGGCCAGAACGCTTGCCCCCCAGGCGATCACCAGCGCCAACACGTCGGACAGGTTGTGCCCGGCGTCGGCCACCAGCGCCATCGATCCCGCAACGATCCCCACCCCCGCCTCCACCGCGACGAACGCGAGATTGAGCGCAATGCCCAGCGCAAAGGCCATGCCGTGGCTCGACGGGGCATGGGAATGTCCATGCGAGTGCCCGTGGGAATGATGACGCGTGCCGCTCATGACGCCAGCCTAGACGTTCGGAGCCACGCGGGCGAGGCATGAGCGGTTGTGACGCGTTGCACAAATGCCGCACTGCGGTAGAGAAAGCGAGCTATTGTAAACAAAAGATATTTTCATATGCACGCAGTGCATGGCGCATTCCCGGTAATTTTGCGCCGAAATAGTTTGCGTTGGCGCAAGATCGTTTCGCAGACTTTATGTGACGGTGCTATGACGCTTAGATTGTCAACGGATTGTCACGAACACAGTGTTTGGGGGTGCGGCGCGGGTTTGTAGAAGCCTTCGCGACGGGTTTCGCGCCTGCCGATTCGCAACAGTATCGAATCGGAGCGGCGCGCACTGAAAACGGGTTTTCCAGTTGTGACAGGTGCCGGCAGCGACCGGCGAGATGGGGTTCGACCGACATGCAGCTCAAGTATTTCCTCGCGGCCAGCGCCGCCAGCCTGTCCCTCGCCTGCGGCATCGCCGCGCCGGCCTATGCGCAGCAGATCACGACAGGGATTGAAGGCACCGTAAACGACGATGCCGGAAACCCGATTGCCGGGGCCGAGGTCACCGTTGTCGATACCCGTACCGGCGCGACCCGGACCCTGACCACCGACAGTGGTGGCAGGTTCTCGGCGACCAGCCTGGTCACTGGCGGGCCGTACACGGTCAGCGCCAACGCAGGCGGATTTGAGGGTCAATCGCTCCCCGACATCACCACGACACTGCAGGGCAACACCAGCCTCTCGTTCATCCTGTCGTCGGGCCAAGGTGAGATCGTCGTCACCGCGTCGCGCGTCCAATCGACGCAGCTTGCGATCGGCCCGGGCACCAGCTTCACCGCCGAGATTCTCGAGAACGCGCCGACCTTCAACCGCGACATCCGCGACATCATCCGGCTCGACCCACGCGTCAGCCTCGATCGCGACGATGGCGGCTCGGGCGTCGATCGCATCTCGTGCCTTGGCGGCAACGATCGCGGAAACGCGTTCACCGTCGACGGAATCAGCCAGGGCGACGTCTATGGACTCAACGACACCGGCTTCTCGTCGCGTAGTTCGACCCCGCTACCTTATGATGCGATTCGCGAGACTCAGGTCCAGTTCGCGCCGTTCGACGTCGATTACGGCAACTTCACCGGCTGCGCGATCAACGTCGTCACCAAATCGGGAACTAACGATTACCAGTTTGGCGGGTTTTTCGAGTATACCAACTCCGACCTGCGCGGCGACGAGCTCAGCGATCGCGGCTTGAAGCGTTCTGTCCCGCCGATCAGTCCGGAGCGGCGCTACGGTGTCTATCTCGGCGGACCGGTGATCAAGGATCGGCTCTTCCTGTTCGGCTCGTACGAACATCAGGAAGCCGGCCAATCGCAGGACGACGGCCCCAATGGCGGCGGCTTTATCAACGAGAGTCCGGGGGTTTCGGTAGCCCAGTTCAACCAGATTTCTGAAGTCATCAAGCGGGTCTACGGGATCGACACCGGAGAACTGGTAACCAACCGCGATTTCACCAACGACCGCTATTTTCTCCGCGCCGATCTTCAGATCAATGATCAACACCGGCTCGAAGCGACCTACCAGCGGCTTGAGGAAGGCACCGTCCGCCCCGACGATCTGGCTCTGACCGGCACATTCGGAAATACCATCGTCGGTCGCAACACCTTCTCGATCAGCGGGACCGAATCGAACTATTACTCGGGCCGGCTCTACTCGCAGTGGAACGACGCGTTTTCGACCGAACTGCGTTATTCGCGCTCCGAAGTGCAGGATCTGCAGGATCCGGTCGGCGGCGGCGAAGCGCAGGATGCCAACCCGATACCGCGCATTCTTGTTGGCATCGACAATCCCGGAACCATCCCGGACGGTGCAGTCCAGGCCGGACCGGGCTTTTCGCGCACAGCCAATGACCTGCAGACGAAGATCGATCAACTGCGTGCGGTGGCCCGGCTCGACGTCGGTTCGCATAAGCTGAAGTTCGGAGCCGAGCTGAACCGCGCCAAGCTTTTCAATCTGTTCATCCAGAACGCCACCGGCACGCTCAACTTCCGCAACATCGCCGATCTCGAGGCGGGTCTACTGTCGCCCGGTACCGGCAATTTCAACACGACAAACAGTGCGGCCAACCTCGTTTCCGGCGCGGTCGAGGGCGCGTTCGGCAACTTCTCTTCGACCGGCGACCCGCGTGATGCGGCAGCTGCTTTCACTCGCTCGATCTACTCGGTCTATGCGCAGGACGACTGGCAGGTTACCGATCAGCTCAGCGCGGTGCTCGGCGTGCGGGTCGACTGGTTCGATGGCGGCTCGCCCAAGCTCAACCCGTTGTTCAGCCAACGCTATGGCTTCTCCAACACGACCGGGTTCAGCAACATCGACCCGATCGTCATGCCGCGTTTCGCGCTGACCTACGATTTCGACGATTTCGCGGTGTTCAGCCGGGCGCAGGTGCGCGGGGGTGTCGGGATCTTCTCGGGCGGCGATCCGCTGGTGTTCTTCGCCAACGCCTTCCAGAACGACGGTCGCGGTTTCTCGCAGGGCACCACGCAGGACGCGGGCTGCCCAACCGGCCAGATCGACGTGGTTACGGGCGGCACCTTCACCGGGGTTCCGCAGTGCATCGTCACTGCGGGTGCAGCCTCGGCGGCGCGCGGGCTGGGCGATACCCAGTCAATCGATCCGAACATCAAGCAGCCCTCGGTGCTGCGCGCCAACATCGGCTTCTCGTCGCAACTCGATTTTGCGCCCACCGGGTTCTTCAGCGGCTGGCAGGTCAACCTCGATTACATCTACAGCAAGTTCAAGGACCCGCTGACCATCGTCGATCTGGCTGCGGTCCCTGCCACAGCAACCTTCGGAACGGCCGCCAACCCCAATGGACCGGCGATCGGCCTCAACGGCTTCACCATCGATGGTCGCCCGATCTACCGCTCGATCGATCCTAGTGCGGCTGGATGCGCGGCGCGGTTGACCGCGATCACGCCAACCCCGATCTATAGCGGGGTCACGGGGGCTTGCTTCAATACGCAGCGCGATGACGAGCTGATGCTGACCAATGCGGGCAGCTATCGCAGCCACATCGCCTCGGTCTTGCTATCCAAGAATTTCGAGGGTGGGGTCATCACGCCGGGCGGCAACGTATTCTTCAGCGCGGGCTATGCCTATACCGATGCGCAGGACCGGAGGAACTTGTTCCAGTCGACCGCCGGCTCGAACTACGACAACTCGCCCGCGTTCGATCGCCAGAATCCCGAGGCGACACGCGGATTTTTCGGCAGCCGTCATAACGTGTCGGTGCAGACCACGCTTCGCGAGGAGTTCTTCGAGGATCTCAGCACCCGGCTCGGGTTTACCTTCATCGCGCGCTCGGGGCGGCCCTACAGCTTGACCTTCTCGGGCCTCGCGGTGTTCGGCGACAGCGTCTCGGGCTCGGACAACGCGCTTGCCTATATCCCGACCGGCCGCAACGATCCGAATATCGCGCCCATCACTAGCGAAGCGGTCGGTACTGCGGTCGACAATCTGGCCGCTTTCGCCGGCGACCTCGGCTGCGCCAAGAAGTTCGTCGGCCGCTCGATCTCGCGCAACACCTGCGAGAACGACTGGTACTATGACGTTGACCTGACCTTCTCGCAGGAAATTCCGGGACCGGGACGGTTTTTCGGCCGCAGCGACAAGATCAAGCTCTACGCGACCATGGACAACTTTCTCAATTTCCTCGATTCGGGCGCGAACATCCAGCGCCGCCGTCAGTTCAACGGGTTGCAGGATATCGCGACGGTGACCGGGGTCGATTCCGCAGGGCGCTACATTTTCGCCGCATCGCCGAACGGACAGGGAATCAGCACCTTCCGGAACGACAACCAGATCAACGTCAGCTCATCGGTTTGGAGGCTCAAAGTCGGCGTCAGCTACGACTTCTGATCACGGGGGTTTCGCCCAGGGAATGCACGGCGCGGGATGGCTTCGGCCCTCCCGCGCCGTTTTGTTTGAGCAACTTGCGCCGGGCCGAGCCGCGATTGTGCGCTAGGCCACATGGCGAAGCGAACCCTTGTGCGATTTCGCAATGAGGCGGTCACGATGCGCGCGTGGGGCGGGCCGGTTGGTCCTTAGGGACAAACTGGCCAGTATCGTGGGGGGCCCGCCCGTGCTGCCGCGTGGTCCCCTTCACGGCAGCGCTCCAACCGGCGCTCGCCACCTGCCCGGGGGAGGCGGCGAGTGTCGGACGGGGGCAACCGCTTTTGAGTGTTTCGTGATCACAAGCCATTGCTCCTCCCCCTTATGAGGGGGAGGTCGCGCATCTTGGCCCGGAAGGGCCTAGTGGAGCTGGGTGGGGGTGGTCTGCCCTCTCGAGCGTGGCGCACCCCCACCAACTGCGCCTAGCGAGCAAGCTCGCAAGGCTTCGTAACCTCCCCCTTAGGGTGGAGGGGAGAAGCGTTAAGCGGCCCTACTCGTAAATGCAGGCATCCAGCCCGTCGCGGCGGACCACCCCGATCCGCGCGGCGATGGTGTTGCCATGGCGCCGGGTAAAGCCGCTGGCGCCGTTCACTGCGCGGGTCTTGGGCGCGGGGAGGGCCGCGGCGATACGCGCCGCCTCGACCCGGCTGAGCTTGTTGGCGCCCTTCTTGTAGTAACGCTGCGCCCCGGCCTCGACGCCGTAGGTGCCGATTCCGGTTTCGGCGACGTTGAGATAGACTTCCATGATCCGCCGCTTGCCCCAGACGGTCTCGATCAGCACGGTGAACCACGCCTCCAGCCCCTTGCGGACATAGCGGGTCCAGCCGGTGCC
>JBBSKI010000040.1:0-18287 GCA_038256425.1 Sphingomonadales bacterium | reverse complement strand
TGCCGCCCTGCTGGCGGGGACCGGCTCGCGTGAGCAATTGTTGGTGGCGGCGCAGGCGGTGCGCGAGGGGCCCCGGGGCGCGACCGTGCTGGCAATCTTGGCGGCGACGCTGGTGACTTGCGGCGTCGCGGCGGCGCTGGGAGAAACGGCGACTGGATTGGAACCGCGCGCGCGAACGGTGCTGGCGGGGCTGTGTCTGGTTCTCGCGGCGCTTGCGCTGGGCTGGCGGTCGGGTCGTGCGATCCCTGATGCTGCCGCGCTTCCCATTCCCCGCCCGCTCGGCTTTGCCGCAATCCTGCTGGTGACGCAGGTCAACGGGCCGCTACCGCTGGCCATCGCTGCAGTCGCGGCGCGCGGTCATGGTATGGCGCAGGCGCTGGCGGGGGGTGCGCTTGGCGCGCTGCTGGCGCTGCTGGCCGCCTGGGCGCTGGGAGAGGGGCTGGCAGGGCTGCCGATGGCCCGCTTGCGAACCGGGGCGGCGGCGATCCTCGGGATCGCGGGGCTTATCGTGCTATGGCCGATAATGGCGAGCTTGCTGCGAGGTTAGAGCCGCCCGCTGGCGAGGGCTAGAGCCGCCCGCCGGCGCGGGCTAGAGCCGCCCGCTGGCGCGGGCTAGAGTCGGCCGCTGGCGCTCAGGCCAATCCCGCCCGGCCGCGCGGAAAATCCGCTGTCGAGCAGCGGCGCGGCCAATTCGACCGGCAACCCCGACAGCACCAGATCGGCCCGCCAGCGACCGTCCGGCTCGAGCCGCAGGAACAGCTTTTCCATCCCGCTCGGCCCCGACATCGGCACATAGAGCGCACCTTTGCTGCAACGCGCCTCGCCGCTGAGTACGACCGGCATCGGGACCAGTTCGCTCAACGGGGCGAGGATCAGGCTCACCTGGCCGGATGCGGAGCGGCACTGCCCCGCCTCCATCGCGACGGAAAAGTCGCGAAATCCCAGCGCAGTCGCGGGTAGTGCACCCAGGCTTTCGCCCAGCGCCACCTGACCCTGCACCTCGCGCAGGGCCAGCCAATCGCGTCCGCCCGAGGCGATGCCCGAGAACTCGGGAGTTCCGGCGAGCGCAAACCGCTCCAGCGAAAATTCACGCCGCCCGATCAGCAGCGGCAAGGCACGCAGGCCGACCGTGACGTCGCCCAGCGGGAGCGCACCCAGCCGCAGATCGCCAATCGCCCCGTTCCACACCGTGCCCCCGACCGCGCGCGCCGAAACCCCGCGCTCATCGGCGCCGCTCCAGCCGAGCGCGAGCCGCAGCGGGAACGCGACGATCAGGGCAGCAAGGAACAGCGCGGCCAGCACCAGCTTCGCCCGCCCGCTCAGCCGCCCGTCGCGCACGAAAATCCAGCGGCCGATCATCATTGACCCCTCATTGGGCGCGCGTGAGCGTGGCGTTGACCGCGACGCTGCCATCCGCGGCCGGGGTCATCGTCAGATTCTCTAGCACGATCCCCTGCGCGGCCAGCCCATCGAGCCAGGCGAGTGCCGCCGGGGGCCGCGCGGTGGGCACCACCACCAGGGTCGCATCGTTGCCGCGCGGCTGGTTCGACTGGAGCACGAAGCCGGCCGAATCGGCACTCGCCGCGACGATCTGCGCGAGGGGCCCGGCGACAGTGCTGCGCTGCGGCGCGGGGGCTTCGAGCGCGGCCAATTGTGCCAACAACCGCGCGCTCGCCTGGGTGGCGGCGTTATGGCGCACATGCGCCGCATCGTGAGCGCCGCCGAGCGGGAGGATAATGCCGAACAGCAGCACCACTGCCGCCGCCAGGCCCAGCGCAATGGTGACAAGCCCACGCTCGCGTGGGGTGAGCCCGGAATACCAACCTGAGGCACGCCCCATCATGATCTGGCCATCATGGCGCGCGCACCGTAATCGCGGCGACGGTCGCGCCGGTCGGATCGGGGGCGAGTTCGGGCGGCACGGTAACCTGCCAGCCCTGCTGCTGCAGATCGGTCAGCAGGCGGTTGACTTCGTCAGCGGTCGGCGCGGCGGCAGTGAAGCGCAGCGTGCCGTCGCTGGCGTAGCCCAGATCGCGCAGCCGCAGCGAGGGCAAGGGGCGGACCGCGGACAACACGGCGGCGGCAGGCGCGGCAAAGCTTCCACCGCCCAGCCCGCGCCGGGCCAGTTCGCCCGAAGCCAGGGTCTGGGCGCTGGCCAGATCGACCGCAGCGGGAAAGCGCTTCTGCGCGGCGGCGAGCGCGATGGCTTCGCGCGTGGCGGCATCGCGGTTGAGCTTCACCGTCTCGACCGCGAGGATGAGGAAAGCCAGCAGCAGGGAGACTGCCGCCATACGGGCCAGCTGGGTCCAGTCGGGGAGGCGGAAGAACGAGACGCGGCGCGGCGCGTAAAGGCCCTGCCGCAGGTTGAGCGGCGGGACTTTCCATGCGGCAAGCAAGGCATCGTCGAGCGCGGAGCCGGTCAGCACCTGCGGCTCGACGGACGAGAGCGCGGCAACCAGTTCGGGCTCGCCCGCGAAGGCGGCTTCGGCGGTGCGGGCCAGCGGCTGCCCGGCAAGCTCGGCGATCACCGCGCCGCCGCCAGAATTCGGACCCGGATCGGGAAGTACCAACGCGGCGGGGACCATTGCCGATGGCTCCAGCCCGGCGGCGGCGAGTTCGGCCAGCCACAGGTCCATCGAGGATTTGGCGGCGCTGGCGACGAGGATCGCGTCGCCCTGGTGGCTCGCCACGGTGTGCAAATCGCCGCCCAGGCCGGTCCCCTCGAGCCGCGCTGCAGCGAGCGCCTGAGCCAAGGGCATCGTCCCGCGCGGGCGGGTCCGCACCGGCGCATCGGCCGACGGGACGAGCGCGACTGTCCGGGCGGCTTCGTCAAGCCCGCCCCACGGCGGATCCTCACCCGACGAAAACCCGTGGTCGTTGCCGAGCGCGCCGTTCTCCACCCGCCACCAGCGCCACACCGCACCGGGTGAGGCGGGAAGCTGGACGATCAGCCCGAAGCCGGCCGGATCGTTTGATGGCACAGCGTTTGCCACGGGCGCTCAGCGCGCATCCGCAGTGATGTCGGCATCGTTTTCCTGCCCGCCGGGCTGACCATCGGCACCGAGCGAGACGATGTCGAACGCTCGCCCGTCGTTGCCCGGCACCTTGTACTGATAGGGGCGGCCCCACGGGTCTTCGGGCAAATCGCGAATATAGCCGCCCGAGCGATAGTTCTGCGGCAGCGAAAGGTTGGCGGGCGGCTGGCGCAGCGCGGCCAGTCCTTCGGCGGGACCGGGATAGGCCATGTTGTCGAGCCTATACATTTCGAGCGCCTGGCCCAGCGTGGCGATATCGCCCTGCGCCTTGACCCGCATCGCCTTGTCCTGGCTCGGCAAAACGTTGATGAGGACGACTGTGGCGAGCAGCCCGATGATGAACAGCACGACCATCAGTTCGACGAGCGAAAAGCCGTTGCGGCGTTCGTCGCGCGCGCATTCGTCAGTAGGGGCGTTAGGTAGAGGCATGATTTTCATAGTCCGGTGAGGTTCTGCAATTGGAGGATGGGCAGCAGGATCGCAAGGATGATGGTGGCCACCGCGCCGCCCATGACGATGATGATCGCGGGTTCGAGCAGCGCCAGTGCGGCGCTGGTAAAGCTCTCGAACTCGCGCTCCAGATAATCGGCGGCGCGTTCAAGCATCGGGCCGAGCTGACCCGCCGCCTCGCCGCTTGCCGCCAGATAGACCAGCAGCGGCGGAAACCGACCGGCATCGCGTAACGCGGTGGAAAGCGAGCCACCCGCGCGGACCTGCTCGACGATGGCTTCCAGCGCCTTTCTCTGGACTGTGTTCGAAACGGTCCGCGCCGACAGTCGCAGCCCGTCGACCAGCGGCAGCCGCGCCTCGATCATGGTCGCCAGCGTGCGGGCGAGGCTGGCCGCGTGCATGTCGCGGATCAGGCGACCAATGAACGGGATCCGCAGCACGAAGGCATCGACGCGGTAACGGAAGCCCGGATTGCGCAGCGCCCGCCCGAACAGCAGCACGGCCAGCGCCAGCAGCAACACTAACGCCCACCACCATTCCGCCAGAAACCGCGACAGCGTGATCGTCACACGGGTCAGCGTGGGCAGCTGGCGGCTGGCATTGTCGAACTGTTCGACCACGCGCGGCACCACCTTGATCATCAGCCCCATCACGACTGCGATCGCCACCAGCGACAGCACGATCGGATAGGCCAGCGCCGAGAGGATCTTCGAGCGCACCGCCGCCTGCTTTTCGAGCAGATCGGCGAGCCGGTCGGCGATGTTGGGCAGGCTGCCCGAGTTTTCCCCCGCGGCGATCATTGCGCGGTAGATCGGCGGAAAGCTCGGCTCTTCGCGGCGCATCGCTTCTGCCAGCGGCAGACCCTCGACGATCCCGGCGTGAACCTGGGCGAGGATGGCGCGAGCCTTCGGTTTCTCGGTCTGGCGGCTGATCGTCCGCAGGCATTCTTCCAGCGGCGAGACGATCATCAGCGAGGCGAGCTGGCGGGTGAACAGCGAGAGCTGCTTGTCCGAAAGCTTGGGTGCGAACCAGCCCAGCCCGCTGGTGGTAATTGCGGCACGGCGCGCAGAGGTGGCGGCATCGGGGCCGAGGCGGACGATATGCCAGGCGCGCGCGGCCAGCTTTTCTACGGCCTGGGCTTCGGACCCGGCTTCGATCGCACCGCGTTTCTCCAAACCCTTGGGGTCGATCGCAAGATAGGAGAAGCGGGGCATCAGCCGTCCTCGCGCCGCGCCACGCGGGCAGCTTCTTCCGGGGTGGTCTTGCCCGCCAGCACGAGATCGCGCGCGGCCTGAGTAAGGCTTGGCGAATCGCGGAACGCGTGCGCGGCCATCGCCGATTCGTCCGCTCCCTCGTGGATCATCCGGCGCACGGTATCGTCGACCCGGAGCGCTTCGAACACACCGATCCGCCCGTCGTAGCCGCCCTGTCCGCAAGCCGCGCAGCCGGTTGCCGCGCCGACTTCGGTGCCCTCGGCAATCCCCAGCATCGACGCGAGCGCGGGTTCGATGACCTTGCGCCCGCCGCATTTGGCGCACAGCCGACGCACCAGCCGCTGCGCGATAACCGCGCGCAGCGTACTTGCGAGCAGGAAAGGTTCGACCCCCATGTCGCGCATCCGGGTCAGCGCTCCGGGGGCATCGTTGGTGTGGACGGTGGAAAGCACCAGATGCCCGGTCAAAGAAGCCTGGACCGCGATCTCGGCAGTCTCGCGGTCGCGAATTTCGCCGACCATCACCACGTCGGGGTCCTGTCGCAGGATCGCACGCAGCCCGGCGGCAAAACTCAGCCCGACCTTGGGATTGACCTGGGTCTGGCCGATCCCGTCGACCGCATATTCGACCGGATCCTCCACAGTCAGGATGTTGCGCGCCCCGTCGTTGAGCTGGCGCAGCGCGGCGTAGAGCGTGGTGGTCTTGCCCGAACCAGTCGGCCCGGTGACCAGCACAATCCCGTTGGGCTCCGCCAGCGCGCGCTGGAGCACCGCCTCAGCGCCCTTCGCGAGACCGAGATGGGTGAGATCGAGGCCCGCGTTATCCTTGTCGAGCAGCCGCATCACGACCCTCTCGCCCGCGCGGCTGGGCAGCGTCGAAACGCGCACGTCGACCAGCTTGCCGCCCAGGCTCAGCCCGATCCGCCCGTCCTGCGGCACGCGACGCTCGGCAATATCGAGCCGCGCCATCACCTTGATCCGGCTGACCAGCACAGGGGCGACATGCGGCGGCATCCGCAGTTTTTCCGCCAGCACGCCATCGACCCGCATCCGCACCACCAGCGCGGTTTCATAGGGCTCGATATGGATATCGGACACGCCCTGGCGCAATCCCTCGGCGATCAGGCCATTGATCAGGCGGATCGCGGGGGCGTCGTCGGCACTGTCGAGCAGGTCCTCGGCGCTGGGCAGCCCGAGCGCGAGCGGATCGAGGCCGTCGCGCGCGATGCCCATGTCATCGGCGACTGCCGCCGCTCCACCTTCGAACGCATAGGTTTCGCCCAGCAACGTTTCGAACGCGGCCACATCGACCCGTTCGAGCGCCAAGGGGCGACCCAACACGCGGCGCAGTTCGAGCAGGGCCAGCGGATCTGCGCCCTCCCGCATTGCGAGGCGGACGACGCTCTCATCCTCGCCCAGCACGAGGAAGCCCCTATCGCGCGCGAGCGGATAGGGAATGGTGGCGACAAGCGGGGCTTCGGTGATGGGGGCTTCGGCGACGGTCACGCCTTCGACCAGCGCGACATGGTCGGCCAGCGCGATTTCCTCGCCGGTGCGGATGGTTATTGCCTCACCCGCCATGACTGCCTCACTCTCCGCTCGGCGCGACCGGGATCGGCGCGATCGGGACCGGCTGGGGCCTTGGGCCGAAAACCGCATCGCCTTGCGCCGGGGCGAGCAGCGTCGGCGGCACCGCGCCCATATAGTCGATCACCAGTTCGTCGATCGAAGGTTCGGCTTTGGGATTGAACCGGCGCTGCGCCTCGCGGATCACGCCATACCGGCGCGCAGCGGTTGCTTCGCGTTCGGCCTGGCTACGCAGGATGGTCGGGCGGATAAACACCATCAGGTTGGTCTTTACCCGGCTCTTGCCGCGCGATTTGAACAATTCGCCGATGAAGGGAATATCGCCGAGCAGCGGGATTTTCTGGATCGTGCGACGCTCGTTGTCGTCGAGCAATCCGCCCAGCACTGCGATCTCGCCGCTGGACACCGTGATCGTGGTCTTGATCTCGCGCTTGTTGATGATGAGTTCGTTGAAATCGTTCGAGACCGGCCCGACGATCGAGCTGACCTCTTGCCGCAGGTCGAGCCGCACCTCGTTATCCGCATTGATCTGCGGGGTGACGTCGAGTTCGATGCCGACGTTCTGGCGCTGGATCGTGCGGAAGGCATTGTCGAAATTGTCGCTCAGCGCCTCGCCGGTCGAGACCGGGATTTCCTGTCCGAACAGGATCGAGGCAGGGACGTTGTTGTTGGTGGTGATGTGCGGGGTCGAGAGGATGTTGGAATTGCTGTCGGCCTTCACCGCGTTGATCAGCACTCCCAGCGCGCGGTTGTTGCCGATATCGGCGATCCCGCCGAAATAACCGCCTTGCGCCTGGCCCGCCGCCGCGATCGCGTTCTGGCGCAGCACATCGCCCGCCGTGCTGTTGGTGCTGGTGGTGACGGTATTGCCGTTGATGACGGTTGTGGTTTCCTCGAACTCGCCGGCCAGCAAACCACCGGCCAGGTCGATGATGTTGGGAACGATGTTGCTGAAATTGGTCACCGCGAAGGGCACGTCCTTGCCGCCGAACAGGAACTGGACACCAAGCTGCTTGGCCACGCTGTCGCTAACCTCGACGATGATCGCCTCGACCAGCACCTGGGGCTGCCGCTGATCGAGCTGGCGGACCACTTCGGCCAACCGCCGCTGGATATCGAGCGGGGCCGAAATGACCACCGCATTGGCACCGGGGTACCGGGTGATGACCGCCGTGCCACGCCCGCCCGCCAGCTGGATCGAGCCATTGCCCAGACCGCCGCCGATGGTCGCAGGCGCGCCGCTGCCGACCGTGGCTGAAACGGCCTGGCCACCCACCGCGCCGGTGCTTCCGCCAGTAGTACCCGAAACCCCGCCCAGGCTGATCGGCGCGGGCGAGCCGGAAACGACCTCGCCCCCGCCCTGCCCGCCGACCAGCCGCTCGAGCATCGGCACCATCTGCGCTGCGTCCGCATAATCGAGCCACAGCACCTTGATCTCGCTGCCCGTCGCGGCGCGTGCGTCGAGCTGACGGGCGATGCCGACCAGGCGCGAGAGCGTGCCCGGATCACCGCGCAGCAGCAGGGTGTTCGAACTGTCGACCGCGACCACTGTCGCCAAGGAGGCCCCGCCCTCCCCCGCTGCCGGAATGAGCTGGGTCAGCGCCTCGGCAATTTCGCGCGCCCCGGCATGATTGAGCGCGATCGATTGGGTGGAATCGATCGTCGCCCGGTCGATCTCGGCGAGCAGCGCGCGGATCCGGCGGACGTTATCGGCATAGTCCACCAGCACCAGGCTGCGCCCGGCGCGGTTGGCGGTAAGCGAGCCTTCGCGGCTGACCAAGGGGCGCAATGTCTCGACCGCTTGCGCGGCGTCGATTGCGCGCAGCCGGATCACTTCAGTGACAAGCTGGTTGCGCGCCGCGCCCTTGCTTCCGATCCGGCTGGGCTGCGAAGCGGCGCCCTCGGCTGGCTGGATGCGAAATCCGCCATTGCCGATGGGAATCGCGACCAGCCCGTTGGCGCGCAGGGTGGAAAGGAACACCTCGAAATATTCGGAGCGGCTCAGCGGGCGGTCGCTGACCACCGAGACTTTGCCCTGCACCCGCCCATCGACGATGAAGGTGCGGCCGGTAACCTCGGCAGCATCGGCGACGAATGCGCGCACATCGGCTTCGCGTACGTTGAGCACGTATTGCGCCTGAACCACCGACGGTAATGCAAGGGCGAGTGCCGCAGCGGCGGTCGCCAGGGTGCGCAGCAGCCTCATTGTGCCACGCTGATCGCAAGAGGAAGTTCTTGGCCGCCGCGCTGCACGGTGACCGAGACCGAACCGCCCGGCTTCAGGGAATTAAGCAAGGTCACGCCGTCTCCTGCATTCGCAATAGGTTTGCCGCCGACGCCGACAATGACGTCGCCCGGCTGGAACCCGGCGGCGCGGAATGCTGCGCCATCGGCCCCTGCGCTGACCTGAAGGCCGGTCACCCGGCCTCCCGCTGCCTGCGGTTGAAAATTGATTCCGCTTCGTACTGCCTGAACAGTGAGCGGGGAGGAACCTGTTTCGCCCACCGGGCCGGCAGGCGAGCCGGCAAGCACCGTCTCCGCAGCCGGGGCGGGCTTGGACTGATCGAGATAAAGCAGCTCTTTGCTGCCGTTACGTGACAAACTTACGTAATCGAAGCGAACCTCGGCCAGCAGCACGCCGGGCATCACCTCGGCCCCGGACTTGAAGACCTGCTGCACGCCATCGGCCCCCGCGATGATCGCGCTGCCGCCACCGGTCGCCGCATTGACCCGCACCCCGAACAGCGTGAGCGCCAGGCTGGTCACGGTTTCGCTGGCGGTCACCGCAGCGGGCGCATTGGTGCGGTTGAACGGATCGAACGCGCCGAACAGCGTGGCACGCGCCGCCGGGCTCATCACCCGGACCTCGGCAGGACGCCACGCTCCGAGCGGCGAAACCGGGGTTACGATCATCCACAGCAGCACGGCAGAGAGAACCGCGATTGCCGCGGCAAGCCCCCACCACAGCAGATCGTGCAGCCCGGTCACGGGCAACCGCCTGCCCCATAAAACAATATTTTCACGGGCGAATCGCAAGGTGCGGTGGCCTCCTCAGGGGCGGGGTTCTAGGGACGGGGCGGGGCGGCGGCAATACGCGCCTCGGCAGCAGCGAGCGCAACCGGATCGTCGACATCGGCCAAAGCCCCGGCTGGAAATTCCACGCCGCGCCACTCGATCAGATCAAGCACCCTATGCACTGACAACATTTCGCCGCCGCGCAAGACCCGCTCGACCGGTTCGAGCGCCGACAGCGGCCACAGCCCCAGCACCGGGACAGACCGACCATCGGGCGACATGGCGATGGCCGCCACGCCCAAGGCAAGCCCATCGCGCAGCCGCTCCACCAGATCGGCGGGCAGGAACGGCGTGTCGACCGGTGCGATCAACAGATGGCTGGCGGCCGGGATGACGGTCCGTGCCCAGACCAGCCCGGCGCGAATGCCCCCGAGCGGGCCTTTTCCGGCAAATGGCGCTTCGTCGATCAGGGTGGCGCGGGATGTCTTCGCAACCGCTTCAAAAGCTGCGGGGCCGTTGATCGCCAATGCCCCGCACTGCGGCGCGAGACGCTCCACGACATACGCGACCAGCGGCCTGCCGCCCAGCGGCACCAGCCCCTTGTCGCGCCCCATCCGCCGCGATGTGCCCTGGGCGAGGATAACGGCGGGCGGCTGCATCACCTTGGGATAGCGGCTCGCAGCGATTGTGGCGATAGCGGCTCGTTGAGCGGGGGCGAACCGTCTATCGCCGTGCCATGCTCGCTCGCCTGCCCGCCCCGTTCCATCGCCTTGTGCTGAAACTGGCGCATGGGGCGCGATTGGCGTGGTGGAGCGTGCGTCGGCCCGAGTTGCTCGGTTGCAACGTGATCGCAGCGGACCCGCGCGGCCGCGTCCTGCTGGTCCGTCACAGTTACCAATCGCCCGGCAAATGGATGCTGCCCGGCGGGGGAATGGCACCCGGAGAGCAGGCCGAGGATGCCGCCCGCAGGGAATTGCTGGAGGAAGCCGGGTGTCGCTTGACTGGTGCGAATTGCTTTGCGATCGAAGTTGTAGGGCTCGCGGGGGCAAGCAACCACATTCACCTCGTGTCGGGCCAAACCGCCGATGCGCCCCGCCCCGACCAGCGCGAAATCCTCGCCGCTCAGTTCTTCGCGGTCGATGACCTGCCGCCGACGGTCACGCTTGCAGCGCGGGCGCGGATTGCGCGGTGGGTGGAGTGGGACCAGAACCTTTCACCCTGACCCGCTCGTGCTGAGCTTGTCGAAGCACTGCACTTTTCTTAGTGCCGCAGTGCGAAACCCACCAAGATAAAAACAGTGTTTCGACAGGCTCAGCACGAGCGGGATTGGATGCAATGAGGTGGTTTGGATTGCTCCACTCAAAACAACGCCAGTTGATCCCCCGCACCGCCCGGCTCCCCTTCCGCCTCATCCTCCTCGCCTTCCAGCGATGACAGCCCCAGCCCCATCAGCCGGACCGGCTGCGGCAGGGGGAGCAGCGCATCGAGCAGTTCCTCGCCGACCGCCGCAAACTCCAACCGACCGGCCACCGCGCGCGGCAGCGATTTCGACCGGGTTAGGGCGGAAAAATCGGCAAGCCGCAGCTTGAGCGTCACCGTGCGGCCGCGCGATCCGGACTTTTCGATCCGCTCCCACGCCGCCGCGACGATATTGTCGAGCGCCTCCCGCAGCGCCGAGCCGGATGACAGATCGCGCTCGAAGGTGCGCTCGGCGCTGACCGATTTGCGCGCGCGGTGCGCCTTCACCCGGCGCAGGTCGATGCCGCGGGCCGCGCGGAACAGGTATTCGGCCATCGAGCCGAAATGCTGGCGCAGGAACGCCAGATCGTGCTCCCGCAGGTCGGCCCCGGTTGCGATCCCCAACGCCGCCATCTTCTCCGCGCCGCGCGGTCCGATCCCGTGGAAGCGCCGTATCGGAAGCCCCGCCACGAACGCCGCGCCCTCGCCGGGGCGGATCACGCATAGCCCATCGGGCTTGTTCTGGTCGCTGGCGAGCTTGGCAATGAACTTGTTGTAGCTGACCCCGGCGCTGGCAGTCAGCCCGGTCTCCGCCCTGATCCGCGCCCGGATCAGTTCGGCGATCCGCGTCGCCGAACCGATCCCGCGTGAATCGTCGGTGACGTCGAGATAGGCCTCGTCGAGGCTCAGCGGCTCGACGTGCGGGGTATAGTCGAGGAAAATCGCGCGGATCTGGTCGGAAACCTGCTTGTAGACTTCGAAGCGGGGTTTGCGGAACAACAAGTCGGGGCACAAGCGCACCGCCTTGGCCGAGGCCATCGCCGAACGCACCCCGAAGACGCGTGCCTCGTAACTCGCCGCCGCCACCACCCCGCGTGCCGATGAGCCGCCGACCGCGAGCGGCTTGCCGCGCAACGAGGGATCGTCGCGCTGTTCCACGCTGGCAAAGAAGGCGTCCATGTCGACGTGGACGATCTTGCGCAGACCGTCGCCGGTTTCGGTATCGGCCTCATCCGTGTCCATTGCCGACTATTGGACTCAAATCGATGCGCTAGGCAAAGTGTGATTGCGGGTCGTGATCGTAAAACTCTACCTGCATTCGAACGACACCGAGCGGCTCGACCAGGTGGGGCTGATCGGGACGAACGAGGCCGGGATTGTCGGGATCGAGAACGGTATCGGACAAAGGATCGAGCACACGATAGCGTACGCGCCCGCTCAGCACGCGGATGATCCCCCAGACCCCCGGCTTGGTGCGGTGTTCACGGCGCAGCCCTGCCGGAAGCGTGGTTTCATCGAACACAGGCGTACACTTGTAAGGCTCCGATGCCGTCATTGCGGCGGCACCGTACGAAAATGGATCGCGCGGTCGACAAGGTCGTTCATGTGGTGCGCAGCCTGTGTCGTCAGGGGATGCTGGGTGAAGCCGGGCCTTGGCGCAATCTGAGCCGCCATATCGCGAGCCACCTGCAGCTGCCGTTCCGATCCTTCGATCAGGGTTGCGATCATCATGTTCTCCAACGCGATGACCCTGACCCGAAGCTGCACCAATTCGGAATTGGACAGGTCCGGAACAATTCCGAGCGTTTCCTTCGTGAGAGCCGTAATTGCACCGCCTTCATTATCCCATCTGGAGAGCGCCCGTTGGCGAAGTTCGTTCGGGTCGATCGGGGTATCGGCATCGCTCATCGGATTTTCCTTACGACCGCCGGCACGGCACCGAGCGGCTCCTTATGTAAGCAGGCCCGGCGGCCGATCGTTCCCATCTTCAACAAACTGGTAGTCCCCCGGAGTCGATCGATCCTGCGCAGCGGGCACGCGCAAACGCGAAATTTGCAACGCGCAGGGGTGGCCAGTCACCGTCCGAACCGCCAAGGACAGCGCCATGTCCCCTCCCCCGCCCTCTGCCGCGCCGCCGCCGTTCGCAATGGGCGAGCGCGAATTCATTGCGATCCTCGCCTTCACCCAGTCGCTTCAGGCGCTGGCGATCGACATGATGCTGCCCGGGATCGGCGAAATCGCGCGCGATCTGGGCGAATACGACCCGAACCAGCGCCAGCTGATCATCGGCGTGTTCCTGATCGGCGCGGGGGTCGGCGCGATCCTGCCGGGAATGTTCGCCGATCGCTTCGGACGGCGCCGGGTGCTGCTGACCGTCCTCGGCATTTTCATCGGGATGTCGGTAGCCTGTGCGCTGGTGCAGGATTTCACCGTGCTGCTGGTGCTGCGCTTTTTGCAAGCGGCGGGCAGCGGCGGGTTGGCGGTCCTTCCAATGGCGATCATCCGCGACCGCTTCGAAGGCGACAAGATGGCGCGGCTGCAATCGCTGATCTTCGTGATCTTCATGGTCGTTCCCATGCTCGCGCCCAGCCTTGGCCAAGCCGTGCTGGCCGTTGCCGGATGGCGCTGGATTTTCGCGCTGATCGCTGTGTTCGGCGTGATGGTGAGCATTTGGGTCTACCTCCGGCTGCCCGAGACGCTGCACCCCGATTATCGCCAGCGGATCAATCTGCGCACGATCGGCCGCAACATGGGAACCACGCTGACCACGCGCGCCTCGATCGGCTATGTCCTGGGCAGTTCGGCGATCCTCGGGGCGATGTGGGGTTATATCCAGTCCTCGCAGCAGCTGGTCGCGGAACATTTCGGCGCGGGCGCGGCATTCCCGGCGATTTTCGGCGGGATGGCGCTGTGCATGGCGGCCGCCAATTTCACCAACAGCCGGATCGTCGAACGGTTCGGCGCGCGGCGGGTGTCACACACCGCGATGTTCGGCTTCATCCTTGTGGCCGCGCTGCAATTGTGGCTGGCCTCTCGCGAGCATCAGACACTGTGGCAATTCGTGCCGGTGATGACACTCAACATGTGCTTCATGGGGTTCATCGGGGCCAATTTTGGCTCGATCGCGCTGCAACCTTTCGCGCGGATCGCGGGTGCGGCAAGCTCGGTCCAGGCGTTTCTGCGGATGGTCACCGCCTCGCTGCTCGGCGCGCTGATCGGCCAGGCCTACGACGGAACCGCGCGGCCACTGGCGTTGGCCCTGCTGGTTGCAGGGCTGCTGTGCCTCGCGGGCGTGCTGTTCAGCGAACGTGGCAACCTGTTCCGGCGGTTGCACCCGATCGGCGTCCCGCGCGAAGTGCCGGTGCCTTAGACCCTGTTTAGGGGAGTTGTCGCCAGGCCAGCTCGGCGAATTCGCACAGCAGCGGCCGGGTATCGCGCGGATCGACGATGTCCTCGACCCCGAACCGTTCGGCGGTGCGAAACGGTGAGCGGACGAGATTGAGCCGCGCGCGGATCTCCTCGAGCCGCGCCGCCGGGTCATCCGCTGCTTCCAGCTCGGACTTGTAGGCAACCTCGATCCCGCCCTCGATCGGCAGGCTGCCCCAATCGCCGCTCGGCCACCCAAAGCGGTACTGGAACGCGTCGCCGTCGCTCATCGCCGCGCCCGCAATGCCATAAGCGCGCCGCACCACCACGCAGGCCAGCGGCACGGTCGCGCGGTAGATCGCGTTCATCGTGATGACGCCATAACGGATCGTGCCGGCGCGCTCCGCCGCCTCGCCGATCATGAAACCGGGATTGTCGACCAAATGGATGATCGGCAGCCGGAACTGATCGGCCAGACGGACAAGCCGTTCGGCCTTTTCGGAGGTCTTGGCTTCCCACGACCCGCCCAGGAAGCTGGGGTCGCTCGCCAGAACCGCCACTGGCCGCCCTTCCAGACGGGCCAGCGCGGTAATCGCGGCGCGGCCCCACAAGCGGCCGATCTCGAACAGGCTGCCGGTATCGAACACCGCATCGAGGATCCGCCGCATCGAATAAGCTGCGCGCCCATCGCGCGGGACCGCGCTGAGCAGCATTTCGTCGCGGCGCCCGGCGGGATCGGTGGCGGGAAGGTGCGGCGCGCGCTGACCCACGGCGGAGGGAAGATAGGACAGGAACCGGCGGGTTCGCGCGAAGGCCTCGGCCTCGCTGGAAACCTCGTCGTCGATCACGCCGTTGCGGGTGTGGATTCCGCTGCCGCCCAGCCCCTCCTTGTCGGCGACCGATTGAGTGCCATCGATAGCGGCGACGACCGCGGGACCCGCGGCAAACAGTTGCGACAGGCCCTTGACCATCATCGAATAGTGGCTCGCCACCGCACGCGCCGCGCCAAGCCCCGCCGTCGGCCCCAGCGCCAGGGCAACCACCGGCACGGTATCGAGGTTTTTCACCACGTCGCCCCAACCGTGGACCGCGGGGATATACGTCGCGCCGATGGTCTCGAGGGTCTTGACCGAACCGCCGCCGCCGGTCCCGTCGATCATCCGGATCAACGGCAGTTTCAGCGTATGCGCCATCTTCTCGGCCTGGAGCATCTTGCGATGGATCGAGGCATCGGCCGATCCGCCGCGGACGGTGAAATCGTCGGCAGTGACCACCACCGGGCGCGCTTCGATATCCGCCCGACCGAACAGGTAATTGGCGGGCGTGAAATCGCTCAGCGCTCCATCGTCGGCGTAAGTCCCTTTGCCAGAGATCTTGCCGATTTCGCGGAAGCTGCCGGGATCGACCAGCGCAGCTATCCGCGCGCGTGCGTCCATTTTGCCGCGCGCGTGCTGGCGGGCGAGCTTTTCCGCCCCGCCCATCCGTTCGGCCAGTGCCTGGCGGCTGCGCAGTTCTTCGAGTTCCGGCTCCCAGCTCATTGCGCAAGGGTGTGGCACGTCGATCCGCCCGTGCCTAGAGCGCGCCACCTGATGAGCGCGAACGGGGTATGCAGTTCTCGCGGGCCAGGCCCTTGAACGTATCGCACCCGTAAAGCACGATCTCGCTACCGGCAGGATCGCGCGAATAGCTGAATTGCAGCTGCGCGCGCGCATCGGCGGGAAGCGGCAGCGCGGCTGGGATCGCCGCGCGATCGGTCCAGCCCATCACCCGGCAGGTCGCGCTGGTGCCGCACAGCTTGCGCGCCTGATCGAGCGCTCCGGCAGTCCCGGCCCCGGGATCGAGCAGCAGGAAGTTGGCCCGACCGGTGGCGTCGCGCATCGCCACTACCGCGCGGGTACCCTTGGGGAGCAATTTGGCCCCTTCCAGCGCGGCGGGCGAAACGGCCAGCGGCGGCGATACAGCGGTGACGGTGGCGGGCACGCCGAAGGGGTCAGGCTCGCCGCCGCGATAGGCCATGCGAGCGGCCTCGGCGCTGCCCCAGTAACCCGGCCAGCGGAAAAACAGGTGCGTATCGACCTGCGCGAGCTTGACCAGCTTGGGGCTCCACCACGGATGGACCCAGTCCGTATGGTAATGCGTCGCCCCGCCGACCGGAGCAAAGACCGCACCGCCCAACGCCGCCTGCGCCCTGCGCCGCGCCGCCGCCCAGGCCGCCTCGCCATATCGGCGGGCGAGCGATCCGTCGCAGGTGAAGCTGAACTGGCAGCCGGTTGCGCGCTGCGAGCCCTCGAACACGACGCCGCACACCGTCCGCGCAAAGGCAGGATGGCGCACGCGGTTGAGGATCACCTGGATCACCGCACGCTGCCCGGCATCGTCGGCCCCCGCTTCGGCCAGGGCCGCAAGTGCGAGGCATTCGGTGGCGCGGGCCCGGTCGGTGTCAGACGCAGGTGGACGGAATGGGGCAGCTGCGGACAGCGCGCCGGTCCAGAACGGAGCTGCGGCGTTGCGGGCGCGGGCATCGACAGGGCTGGATGGCGGAAGGCCGGCGAGCACAGGGGCATCGACAGCGCGGGCCGGAAGTGCCGCGATAGGCGGAGCCGCGCCCGCCTCCTGCGGTGCGGCATCGAAGCCGGGGCCAAACCAAAGCCAGACCGTGGCAACGACAAGCGCCAGCGCTATCACAAGCAACACCGCCATCGACGCCAGCCCGCGCCAATCGCGTTGGGTCGAAAGCCTGACGTTGTCAGGCGAAATAGCGGCATTTGGCTCCATCGCAGCCATATCATCGCTGCCGTCGATGCGCGCAAGGGTTGCGAAAAGCACCGGACCACGCTTTGCAGTCTCCCATGCAAAGGCGATCGCCTTCAAAGGGAGATAACAGGATGACATTCGACGAGGTGATCAAGGGCCGACGCAGTTGCCGCGGTTACAAGCCTGATGCGGTGCCCCGGCAGCTTATCGAAGAAATCATCGGACTGGCCATGCGCGCCCCGTCATCGATGAATACGCAGCCATGGAATTTCTTCGTGGTGACGGGTGAGCCGCTCGACCGCATCCGCCGGGGTAACACCGAGCGGATCCTTGCCGGAGCACCGGACTCGCGGGAATTCCGCAAGGGCCAGCCCTTTGCCGGCACTCACCGCGAACGACAGATCGGGGTCGCCAAGCAATTGTTCGCCGCCATGGGGATCGAGCGCGACGACAAGGAGGGGCGGCAGGACTGGGTGTTGCGCGGGTTCCGCCAGTTCGATGCTCCGGTTTGTGTGATCATCACTTACGATCGCGTGCTCGACGGCAGCGACGATACGCCGTTCGATTGCGGCGCGGCCGCTACCGCGCTGGTCAACGCGGCCTGGTCGCGCGGGCTGGGGACGGTGATCAACAGCCAGGGCATCATGCAGAGCCCCGTGGTGCGCGAACATGCCGGCATCCCGGACGATCAGGTGATCATGAAAAGCATCGCGCTGGGCTGGCCCGACGAGACGTTCGCGCCGAACGCAGTTGTCTCTCAGCGAAAATCGATCGACGAAGCGGCGGTATTTGTAGGTTTCGAAGACTGAGCCGAGACTACAAACGCAAAAAGGCCCCCATGAAGGGGGCCTTTGCTGGCACGGATGCCATTAGTTTGGTTGCGGGGGCAGGATTTGAACCTGCGACCTTCAGGTTATGAGCCTGACGAGCTACCGGACTGCTCCACCCCGCGTCACCACTTCGATCACCTGCACCAGGCAGGGATCGCAACGTTCAAAGACGCCAAAAGGGCCATCCAATTAAGGACAGCCCTTTGACTTGTGAATGGGTTTCTTACCCGCAGCGCGCTGGCTTCAATGCCTGGCGACGACCTACTCTTCCAACGCTTGAGCGTTAGTACCATCGGCGCAATCAGGTTTCACGGCCGAGTTCGAGATGGGATCGGGTGGGTCACTGATGCTATGGCCACCAAGCAATGGGGCCAGCGCGTTGCGGGTTTTAATCGATACCGTGTGAAGACTATTCATGTGGGATCCGGCTGTATCGTCCGCATCTCGGACAGTTACCAGAACTGTCATTGATGGCGGGATTCAACAAGCGCGAACAGAGCTATTAGGACCGGTTAGCTTCACGCATTACTGCGCTTCCACACCCGGCCTATCAACGTAGTGGTCTACTACGGCTCGATGAAATCTTATCTCGAGGGAGGCTTCCCGCTTAGATGCTTTCAGCGGTTATCCCGTCCATACATAGCTACCCTGCTGCGCTCCTGGCGGAACGACAGGTACACCAGAGGTATGTTCAACCCGGTCCTCTCGTACTAGGGTCAACTCCTCTCAAATTTCGACGCCCACGGCAGATAGGGACCAAACTGTCTCGCGACGTTCTGAACCCAGCTCACGTACCAC
>JBBSKI010000039.1:0-18516 GCA_038256425.1 Sphingomonadales bacterium | reverse complement strand
GGCGAAATCGCCAGCTTCGGCCTGACCGAGCCCGGTTCCGGTTCGGATTCCGCCGCGATGCAGACCACCGCAACCCGCTCGGGCAACGGCTATGTGCTCAACGGCACCAAGCGCTACATCACCAACGCGCCGTTCGCGAAGGTCGCGCTGATCATGGCGCGGACCAGCAAGGAAGCGCTGCCCAAGAACGCGCACGTCTCGGCCTTTATCGTGCCGATGGATTTGCCCGGCATCAGCGCCGGCAAATCGGACAAGAAGATGGGTCAGGCCGGCAGCCACATCGCCGATATCGTGATGGACGATGTCCACGTTCCCGGCGATGCGCTGCTCGGCGGCGAGGAAGGGCGCGGTTTTGCGACCGCGATGCAGAGCCTCGACAATGGCCGCCTCTCGGTCGGCGCGGCGAGCGCAGGCTATGCCCGGCGGATCCTCGATAGCGCGGTGAAATATTCGACCGAGCGCAAGGCGTTCGGCGAGCCGATCTCCCAGTTCCAGTTGATCCAGGCGATGCTGGCCGATTCGATGGCCGAAATCTATGCCGCCGAATGCATGTTGCGCGATGCTTCGGCCAAGGCCGACCAGGGCATCAAGGTGCTCAAGGAAGCCGCCGCGACCAAGATGTTCGCCAGCGAAATGTGCGGGCGCGTGGCCGACCGCTGTGTCCAGATTCACGGGGGCGCGGGTTATCTCGCCGAATACGAGGCCGAGCGGTTCTTTCGCGATTCGCGGATCTACCGGATCTACGAAGGCACCACCCAGATCCTCCAGCTGGTGATCGCCAAGGCCATGCTGCGCGATTTCGCGGCCGGGGCGCAGGCATGATGGGCCGGCCCTAGATGTACGATCTCCTCCCCGGCCTGGCGGTCGTCGAAGTCTCGTCGTTCGTCGCCTCGCCCAGCGCGGGGCTCTATCTGGCCCAGATGGGTGCCGAGGTGATCCGGGTCGACCAGATCGGCGGCGGGCAGGACTTCCGCCGCTGGCCGGTCACCACGAACAACGATTCGCTCAGTTGGGAAAACCTCAATCGCGCCAAGCGCAGCCTCGCGCTCGATTTTGCGAAACCGGAAGCGCGCGAATTGCTGGCCGCGCTGGTCGCGAGCACCGGAAACCTTGTCACCAACCTGCCCGCAGGCGGCTTCCTCGCGCATGACAAGCTGGCCGCACAGCGCGCCGACCTCGTCACCGTGCGGGTGATGGGCTGGCCCGATGGCGCGGTGGCGCTCGACTATACGGTCAACGCCGCGGTCGGCTATCCGGCGCTGACCGGCCCGCTGGGCGATCCCGTCCCGGTCAACCACGTCATGCCCGCGTGGGACCTGCTCACCGGGGCCTATGCGGCCTTCGCGCTGCTCGCCGCCGTCCGCCGCCGCGAAGCGACCGGCGAAGGCGGCGAGGTGCGGCTCCCCTTGTCCGACGTCGCGATCGGCTCGGTCGCCAACCTCGGGCGGGTCGCCGAAGTGCTTTATACCGGCGCTGACCGCGAGCGGCTGGGCAATGCGGTGTTCGGGACGATCGGGCGCGATTTCACCACGCGCGACGGGGTGCGGATCATGATCGTTGCGATCAACGACCGGCAGTGGGCCGGGCTGGTCAAGTCGCTGGGGCTCGACGACGGCGTTGCCCGGCTGGAGGACCTGCTGGGGCTGGTGTTCGCCAAGGACGACGGCGCGCGCTTTACCCATCGCGAGGCGCTGTTTGCCATGATCGCGCGCGAAGTGTCGGCTCGCGACCACGCCGATCTCGCCGCCGCGTTCGATGCCAGCGGGGTGGTTCACACCCGCTACCAGACGATGGTCGAGGCGGCGCGCGATCCGCGGCTTGTCACCCGCAACCCGATGTTTGCCGAACTGACGGACAACCCCAGCGGGTTCGTTTATCCCGCCGCCGGGTCCTTCGCCACGCTTCCGGCCAGCGAGCGACTGCCGCCCCGCCCCGCCCCGCGCAACGGCGAACATACCGAGCAGGTGCTGAGCGAGCGGCTGGGTTTGTCCAGCGGCGAAATCGGTAAGCTGATAGACGCGGGTGTGGTCGGAATTGGTTAAGGCTTTCAGCTCGTTATGATCGCCTCGAACCGACCCGGATTTTCTTGCAAGGAATTGTCATGACCCTACGCCGCGCCGCCATCGTCAGCCCGATCCGTACCGCCGTGGGCAAGTTCGGCGGTTCGCTGTCCTCGCTGACCGCCGGGGAATTGGGCGCGGTGGTGCTCAAGGCCTTGGTCGAGCGCACCAGGATCGATCCGGCCCGGGTCGACGACGTTGTCTTCGCGCAAGGCTATGGCAGCGGCGAGGCGCCGTGCATCGCGCACTGGTCGTGGCTGCTTGCCGGACTGCCGCTCGATGTTCCGGGTTACCAGCTCGACCGGCGCTGCGGCTCGGGGCTTCAGGCGGTCGTCAATGCGGCGATGATGGTCCAGACCGGGGCCAGCGACGTGGTGGTCGCGGGCGGGGTCGAATCGATGTCCAACGTCGAGCATTACACCACCGACATCCGCAAGGGCGTGCGCGCCGGCGCGCTGACGCTGCACGATCGGTTGACCCGGGGCCGCGTGATGTCGCAGCCGATCGAACGGTTCGGGCCCATATCGGGAATGATCGAGACCGCCGAGAACCTCGCCACGGACTATGGCATCAGCCGCGAGGCTTCCGATGCCTATGCCGCACGCAGCCACCAGCGCGCAGCGGCGGCGTGGAACCAGCACTTGTTCGACGACGAGTTGGTGGCGGTGGCGGTGCCGCAGAAAAAGGGCGATCCCCTCATCTTCGCGCACGACGAAGGCTATCGCGCCGATGCCACCGCCGAATCGCTCGGCAAGCTTCGCCCGCTCGAAGGGGGCGTGGTGACGGCGGGTAACGCCAGCCAGCAGAACGATGCGGCCGCCGCCTGCCTGGTGGTGGCCGAAGACAAGCTCGAGGAACTGGGCCTCGAACCCGATGCGTGGTTCCATTCGTGGGCGGCGGCAGGGTGCGAGCCGAGCCGGATGGGGATCGGCCCGGTCCCCGCCACCGAACGCCTGTTCGCGCGCTCCGGCCTCGGCTGGGGCGATGTCGATCTGGTCGAACTCAACGAAGCCTTCGCGCCGCAGGTGCTCGCAGTGCTCAAGGGCTGGGGCTGGAGCGAGGACGATTCGCGCCACGAAATCCTCAACGTCAACGGCTCGGGGATCAGCCTGGGCCATCCGATCGGCGCCACTGGCGGACGCATCCTCGCTAACCTGACCCGCGAGCTGCACCGGCGCGGCGGGCGCTATGGGTTGGAGACCATGTGCATCGGCGGCGGTCAGGGGATCGCGGCGCTGTTCGAACGCGCCCAATGACGGTGACACGATGAGCGATTACGGTGCCTGGATCGGGCGCACGGAAACCCGCGCCGACCGGATCGAGGCGTCCGCCTATACCCGGTGGCTAGCCACGATCGACCGGGCTGCGCCCGAGGGCGCGGCGGTGGCGCAGGGCTATCACTGGGCGCTGTGCACCCCCGATGCGGCAACCGCCGCGCTCGGCCCCGACGGGCACCCGCAGCGCGATGACAGTGCAGCCAGCTTCCTCCCCCCGATCCCGCAACCGCGCCGGATGTGGGCGGCGAGCAGGGTAGAATTCCTCGCGCCGCTGCGTGTCGGGCAATCGGTAGAGCGGCGCAGCACGGTGCTGTCGATTACCGCAAAAACAGGCGGCAGCGGGCCGCTGGTGTTCGTCGAGGTCGAGCACCAGACTTTCGGCGAAGGCGCACTGGCAGTGCGCGAGGTACAAAGCCTGGTCTATCGCGATGCTGCGCCCGCCAACACTGCGCCCGTTCCGCCACCAATCGGCGAGGCGCGCTTCGAATCCACCGGGTGGGACGCACACCACAGCATCGTTCCGAGCGAACCGCTGCTGTTCCGCTTCTCCGCGCTGACCTTCAACAGTCACCGGATCCATTACGATCTGGCCTATGCAACCGGGGAGGAAGGCTATCGCGGGCTGGTCGTCCACGGCCCGTTGACCGCCACATTGCTGCTCGATCTGGCGCGCCGCCAATTGGGTGACAACGCGCTGAAAAGCTTTGCCTTTCGCGGGGTGTCGCCGGCGATCTGCGGCGAAATGCTGCACCTCGTGCTCCGCAGCAAAAGTGCAGCATGGGAGCTGGGTGCCTATGCGGCGGATGGGCGGCAAGTGATGAGCGCGGCCGCAGGCTGACCCCTAGTCCTCGCGCACTTTTCCGCGCCCGGCCTTCACCGTGCCGCGCAATTTCTTGCCCGCGATGCGCTGTTCCTTACCCACCCGGTTGAGCCGCGATTTGGCGCGCTTTTCGGGCAGGTCGTGCGCTTCTGCGAGCAGCGCGAGCAGCCGCGCGCGGGCATCGCTGCGGTTGGCCTCCTGGGTGCGGAACCGGCGCGCGGCGATCACGATTTCGCCGCCCCCAGTCAGCCGCGAGCCCGCCAGCGTCTTGGCCCGCGCGAAGACTTCGGGCGACAGCCGCAGCGCGAACAGATCGAGCCGCAATTGCACCGCCGTCGCCACCTTGTTGACATTCTGCCCGCCCGGCCCGGTGGCCGCGATGAAGCTTTCGCGCATCAGCCCCAGCGCGCGCTCGGTAACATCCTCATCCATCGCTGAAACCGAAGGCCGTAAAATCGGCCGGCAGCGGGGCGAGCGCCACAATCGGCGGCTTGGCCCCACGATCCAGGGTCAGCCCGGCGGCGTGCAACATCGTCCGGGTTGCGCCTGTTCCTGTCCCATAAACCGGATCGCCGACCAGCGCTGCACCCAGCCCGGCGAGTGCGTGGATCCGGATCTGGTGGGTTCGCCCGGTCTCAGGCCGGAACTCGACCAGCGTAAGCCCATCGCGCACATCGAGCCGCCGCCAGTGGGTGACCGAGGGCTTGCCCCGGGCCGATGCGATCATCCGCCAGCCCTCGGCGGCGCTGCTGGTCTTGGCGAGCGCGAGGTCGATAGTGCCCGCGTCTTCGCTCAATTCGCCCGCGACGATCCCGAGATAACGCTTGTCCACCTGTCGCGCCTCGAACGCGGCGGCGAACCGCTTGAGCGCCTTGGGATTGCGCGCGAGCAGCAAACAGCCCGAGGTGTCACGGTCGAGCCGGTGAACCGCGAGCGGCGCGCGCTGGAACCCCAGCTTGAGCACGTCGGCATAGGATTCCAAGCTGGTCCCGCCATCGCGCGGGGCATCGACCGGCAGCCCGGCGGGCTTGTCGATCACCAGCGCCTCGCCGTCCTCGAACAGGATCGCTTCGATGGGATTCCAGCCGGCAATCATTGATCAGTTATCATTTCAGGGCTTTCGTAATGCGCTGCAGAGCCTCGTCGAGCACAGCTTCGTCTGCGGCGAAGCTGATGCGGAATCCCCCGATGCCACTAAGCGCGCCACCGAATGCCGAGGCTGCGACCACCGCGACCCCGTGTTCGAGCAAGTGCAGAGCCAGCGCTTCATCGTCGCCGAACCTTGCCATCAACGGCGCGGCATCGACGAGGCAATAGAACGCGCCCTCGGGGACCGGACACGACAGGCCGGGAACCGTGTTGATCGCCGCCACCACCGTGTCGCGCCGCGCGCGAAACCGCTCACGCCAGTCGGCCAGAAAATCCTGCGGCCCTTCGAAAGCCGCGACCGCCGCCGCCTGGCTGATCGAGCAGGGGTTGCCCGAAGAATGCGACTGCAACCGCTCCATCGCGCGGATCAACCAGGTGGGTCCGCAGGCAACGCCGATGCGAAAGCCGGTCATCGCGTGGCTTTTCGATACTCCCGACACGGTCAGGATACGCTCCGCGAGGTCAGGACATTCCACCGCCATGGTTGCGTGGTTCCCCAGCGTGTAGCGCAGCGGCGCGTAGATGTCGTCGCTCAGCACCATCACCTGCGGGTGCGCGGCCAGCACAGTTCCCAACTCGCGCAGCAGCGCGGCGGTATAGACCGCGCCGGTCGGATTGCCCGGGCTGTTGAGCAGCAGCCAGCGGGTGCGCGGGGTGATCGCGGCTGAAAGCTGCGCGGCGGTGTTGCGATAGCCGTCCGCCGCCGTGGTCGCCAGCGGCACCGCTGCGGCCCCGGCAAAGCGGACGATTTCGGGATAGCTGACCCACCACGGTGAAGGGATCAGAACCTCGTCGCCCGGATCGAGCGTGGCGAGCAGCGCGTGGAAGATCGATTGCTTGCCCCCGGCGCTGGCGGTGATCCGATCGACCGGCGCTTCGATGCCCAGATCGCGCGCAAAATGCAGCGCGGCGGCGCGTTTCAACGCAGCCGTCCCGCCGACCGGCGTATAGCGCGTCTGCCCCGCATCGAGCGCGGCCTTGGCGGCGGCGACGACATGTGGCGGGGTGGCGAAATCGGGCTCGCCGACCGACAGCGAGATGATGTCGCGCCCCGCTGCGCGCAGTTCGGTCGCGCGGTCGGTCATTGCGCTGGTTCGCGACGGGGCGATCCGCGACACGGCTTGCGAGATGTTCACGTCCCCAGCAATTTGGCCGGGATCAGCCCGCGCAAGGCATTGCCGATCAGGAAGCCGCCCGCCAGATCCGCGATCCGCAGTTCGGCTTCGACCGCGCGGCCCTCGTCGATCAACGCACCGCGCAGCACGCCGGGAAGCAGGCCAAGCGCGGCGGGCGGCGTCAGCATCCTGCCGTCTTGCCCCGCGAACAGGTTGGTAAAACTGCCCTCGGTCACGCGCCCCTCGGCATCGACGAACACGGCTTCGTCCGCTCCGGCGGCGCGCGCGGCAGCCAGGGCATCGTCATAGAATCCACGGTCGCTAGTCTTGTGGCGCAGCCGCCAGTCTCCCGGGCTGACCGGCAGCGGCAGCAGCGCGACTTTCGCCGGGCCATCGAACACCGCAGGAAGCGGGGCAATCTCGATTGCGTGTGCGCCGCTGCGCGCCAGCAGCAGCCGCACCCTGGAAGCCGCGGCAATGTCGAAACACAGCGCCTGGAGCGCGTTGCGCACCGCGTGGCGATCGAACGCGAAGCCCAGTTCGGCGGCACTGGCACCAAGCCGCGCGAGATGCGCTTCGAGCCGGGCGATGCCGAGCGCCGGGTCGAACCGCATGGTCTCGATCAGATCGCATTGCGCCGCCGCCGAAACGCTCACGAAACCCCCTTTGACCACGCACTCGCGCCACTCGTCCGATGCGTCGGAATCGGCGACGATGGCCGAGCCGACGCCCATCGTCGCGCGACCACCAGATGTGCCGTTCTGGGGATCGAGCCGCAGCGTGCGGATTGCCACATTGAACGCCGCCTCGCCAGCGTTCCCGCTGCTCTTTGATTCCGGCAGCGCCGGGTCGATTCGCCCGATCGCGCCGCAATAGGCACCCCGCGCATCGCGTTCGACTGCGGCGATCAGTTCCATCGCACGGATTTTCGGCGCGCCCGTGATCGATCCGCAGGGGAAAAGCGCGGCCAGCAGATCGGCCACCCCGCGCCCTTCGCCCAGCATCGCACGCACGGTCGTGGTCATCTGGTGGACGGTGGGATAGCTTTCGACCGCGAAGGCCCGTTCGACCCTTACGCTGCCGGGTGCGGCGATGCGCGAGAGGTCGTTGCGCATCAGATCGACGATCATCAGGTTCTCGGCGCGATCCTTGACGCTGGCAACCAGGTCGACGGCCAATTGTGCGTCCTGCGCCGCGTCGCGGCTGCGCGGCCGCGTGCCCTTCATCGGCTTGGCCGTCACCGCAGTCCCAAAGTCGTTGGCCTTGGCCGCGACGAACAGTTCGGGTGAGAAGCTGAGCAGCCAGTGCGAGCCATCGAACACGATCCCGCCATAACCCGCCGCCGCGCGGGGCCGAATCGCGGCATAGAGCGCAAGCGGATCGCCTTGCCAGGTTCCAGCCAGCGGGAAGGTGAGGTTGGCCTGATAGATATCGCCCGCCAGGATCGCCTCGCGCAAAGTCGCAAAGGCACGGGCATAGCCGCCGGGCGACAGCTGCGGGTCGAGCGGACCGATCCTGGGGGTGCCGGGGCCGGCTTCACGTTCCAGCCAGGCGGGGATCTCGGCGGCGGGGATAGTCTCCCACCCAGCGAACGCCCCGAACCACACCAGCGGCCCCGCCGCGCCGGTGCGCCTTGCGGCCAGCCCGGCAAGGCGCGGTTCGAGCGCGAGGCCGGCTTCGTAAGCCAGCCAGCCGGCCAGCGCAGCGCCGTCGCGGCGCAGCGCCTCGATCCGGGCGAGCGCCGGGGCGACCTCTTCCGCCCGCCGCGCGATCACCACCTCGGACGGCGCGCGATACAGCCGTGCGGCGCTCGCGCCCTCGCTGCGGGCGTCGTCGAGGAGGATGAAGGGGGCGGGCATCGGTAGCGGGTCGATAGCCGCGCGGCTCCCACGTTGCAAAAACCCTCTCGCGTCGCGCCGCACCGCCCCCTATCCAATCCCTGGTAACGGGAGCAAACCATGGACGAGATCTTTCTGGGCGGCACGGCGAACGGTGAACGCCAGTCGCTGTTGCTGGGCCGGGCCAACCGCCACGGGCTGATCGCCGGGGCGACCGGTACCGGCAAGACCGTGACCTTGCAGACCATCGCCGAACAGTTCTCGGCCGCCGGGGTTCCGGTGTTCCTGTCCGATGTCAAAGGCGATCTCTCCGGCATCTCGGTGCCGGGCAGTTCCTCCTTCAGGCACGCCGCCAGCCTCGAGGCACGGGCGAAGGAGCTGGGTGTCACCGACTATGCCTACCGCGACAACCCGGCGGTGTTCTGGGACCTTTACGGCGAGAAGGGCCACCCGATCCGCACCACGATTTCGGAAATGGGGCCGTTGTTGCTGGGTCGGTTGATGGGGCTCAACGAGACGCAGGAAGGCGTGCTCAACATCGCGTTCCGCTATGCCGACGACAACGCGTTGCTGCTGATCGACCTCGAAGACCTGCAGGCCGTGCTGATGGCCTGCGCCGAAAACGCCAAGGAGCTGGCGGGCAAGTACGGCAACGTCAGCCGCGCCAGCGTCGGCACGATCCAGCGCCAGTTGCTCGCCTTCGAGAGCCAGGGCGCGGACATGTTCTTCGGCGAGCCCGCGTTCGAGATCGGCGATTTTCTCAAGTGCGATGATACTGGAAAAGGCATCATCAACGTGCTCGCCGCCGAAAAGCTGATGCAGAGCCCCAAGCTCTACGCCACCTTCCTGCTGTGGTTGCTGAGCGAACTGTTCGATGCGCTGCCCGAGCTGGGCGATCCCGAACAGCCGATCCTGGTGTTCTTCTTCGACGAGGCGCACCTGCTGTTCGACGATGCCCCGGCGGCGCTGTTCGACAAGGTCGAGCAGGTTGTCCGGCTGATCCGCTCCAAGGGTGTGGGCGTCTATTTCATCACCCAGAACCCGATCGACATTCCCGAGAAGATCGCAGGTCAGCTCGGCAACCGGGTCCAGCACGCGCTGCGCGCATTCACCCCGCGCGATCAGCGGGCAATCCGCGCGGCGGCCGAGACCTTCCGGATCAACCCCGAGCTCGATGTCGAGACCGCGATCACCGAACTGAAAGTGGGAGAGGCGCTGGTCTCCACCCTGCAGGCAGATGGCAGCCCCTCGGTGGTCCAGCGCACCCTGATCGTTCCGCCGCGCTCGCGGTTGGGGCCGATCACGCCAAAGGAGCGCGCGATCATCCAGTCGATCAGCCCGGCTGCGGGCAAGTACGACGACAAGATCGACCGGCAGAGCGCGGCCGAAGTGCTTGCGGCAAAAACCGCCGATGCGGTGGCGGTGGCGCAAGAGGTCGAGGAAAAGGGCGAAGAGGCGGTCCGCGCCCAGCCGCGCAAGTCTGCATCGCTGTGGGAAAAGGCCGGCAAGGCGGCGCTGGGCGCGGCGGCGTCCTCGGCCGGCACGATGGTCGCGCGCAGCATGACCGGGCGCAAGTCGAGCGGTAACATCGCCGCCTCCACCGCAAGCGCGGTGGCGGGAACGATCGGCACCGCGCTGGGCGGCGCTGCCCTGGGGCGGTTTGCGAGGGGGTTGCTGGGGGGATTGCTGCGGTAAGGGTCTGCGCGGAGTTTCTACCCGCTGGGAGTGAGGGAGCGTGTTTCGCTCTTACTCCGCCAGCACCCTGGTCGCCATCCGGCGCACTTCTTCGGCCATGTCGGGTCGTTGCAGCGCCAGCGCCAGGGTTGCCTCGACATAGCCGGTCTTGCTGCCGCAGTCATAGCGTTTGCCCGAGAAGGTCACCGCGTGGAACGGCTGTTGACCGATCATCTGCGCCATCGCGTCGGTCAGCTGGATCTCGCCGCCCGCGCCCTTTTCCTGGCGCTCGAGCGTCGCCATGACCTCGGGCTGGAGGATGTAGCGGCCCGATAAGATCAGGTTGCTGGGCGCGTCTTCCAACTTCGGCTTTTCTACAAGACCCCTAACCTGGGTCAGTGCGCCATTCCTGGTGCCGGGATCGATGACGCCATAGGACGAGACCTCCGCGTGCGGCACTTCGAGAACCGAGATCAGGTTGCCGCCGGTTTGCTCGTAAGCCTCGACCATCTGCTTCATGCAGCCTGGGCCACCGTCCGCATTGGCGATCATCAATTCGTCGGGGAGCAGGATCGCAAACGGTTCGTCGCCGACGATCGCCCGCGCGCACCAGATCGCGTGGCCGAGGCCGAGCGGCAACTGCTGGCGCACCGCGACGAGGTTGCCGGGTGTAAGGCGGGTCGGTTCGAGCACCGACATGTCCTTGCCGCGCTCGTTCATCGTGGTTTCGAGTTCGTAGGCCATGTCGAAATGTTCGACGAGCGACACCTTGCCGCGCCCGGTGACGAAGATCATCTGCTCGATCCCCGCCTCGCGCGCCTCGTCGACCGCATACTGGATCAGCGGCCGGTCGATGATCGGCAGCATCTCCTTGGGGATCGCCTTGGTGGCGGGGAGGAACCGCGTGCCGAGGCCGGCGACGGGAAAAACGGCTTTTCTGATGGGCTTCCGGGTGCTCATGGTCTTCTCGCATCGCAGCCGGCAAGTGCAACGTCAACCTGTTCGGCCAAGGGATTTTACCTAGATTCGCAGCCTCTCGCCCACTGCAGGTCAGTTGTGACGCTGCAATGACGTGTGCGCGGCTCCCCGCTGAAAACACAAGCGGCTGCGTTGCGAACCACACCTCCACGCTCTTCTTGTGAACCAATCTTGCCGGTTCACTCAAACCGGCTAAACGCTCCTGATGGACAAGATCATCATTCAGGGCGGCAAGCGCCTGTCGGGCACGATCCCGGTATCCGGCGCAAAAAACGCGGCGCTCACATTGCTGCCATGCGCGCTGCTGACCGACGAGCCGCTGACCCTGCGCAATCTCCCGCGGCTGGCCGACATCGACGGGTTCCAGCACCTGATGAACCAGTTCGGCGTCTCGACCACGATCGCGGGCGGACGGCCCGAGGATTTCGGCCGGGTGATGACGCTGGAGGCCCCGCGGATCACCAATTCGACCGCGCCGTATGAGCTGGTCCGCAAAATGCGCGCCTCGATCCTCGTGCTCGGGCCCATGCTGGCGCGGATGGGCGAGGCGACCGTCTCGCTGCCCGGCGGCTGCGCCATCGGCAATCGCCCGATCGACCTTCACCTCAAGGTGCTCGAGGCATTCGGCGCGCAAATCGAGCTGGCGGCGGGCTATGTCCGCGCCCATGCCCCCGACGGCGGCCTGCCCGGCGGCGACTATGCGTTCCCGGTGGTTTCGGTCGGCGCGACCGAGAACGCACTGATGGCGGCGGTGCTGGCCAAAGGCACCTCACAGCTCTCAAATGCGGCGCGCGAGCCCGAGATTGTCGACCTTTGCAACCTGCTGGTGGCGATGGGTGCGGAGATCGAGCACATCGGCTCGTCCGATCTGGTGATCCACGGCGTGTCGCGGCTCCACGGGGCGACCTATCGGGTGATGCCCGACCGGATCGAGGCGGGCTCCTATGCCTGCGCGGCGGCGATCACCGGCGGCGAAGTGACGCTCAAGGGCGCGCGCCCCGAAGATATGAGCGCCACGATCCACGCGCTGCGCAACGCCGGGGTTCACGTCGAGGCGGTCAAGGACGGGCTCCACGTCGCTGCCAACGGTGCGCTCAAAGCGATCAACCTGTCGACCGCGCCCTACCCCGGCTTCGCCACGGACATGCAGGCGCAACTGATGGCGCTGCTGTGCCGCGCCGAGGGCACCAGCGTGCTGAACGAGACGATTTTCGAAAACCGCTATATGCACGTCCCTGAGCTCAACCGGATGGGCGCGCAGATCGAAACTTCGGGACGCACCGCGATCGTCCACGGCGTGTCGCGGATGCACGGGGCCGAAGTCATGGCGACCGACCTGCGCGCCTCGATGAGCCTGGTGATCGCCGGGCTGGCGGCCGAGGGCGAGACCCAGGTCCACCGGCTCTATCACCTCGACCGCGGGTATGAGCGGCTGGAGGAAAAGCTGGCCTTGCTGGGCGCTGATGTGGAGCGAGTTGGAGGGGATTAGGCTTCCGCGGCCTTGGTGGGCTCACCTGTCCTCCGGTCCACCGCCGCTGTCACCGCCACGTCCATCGTCACATTACCCAGCGTCCGCATGATGTCGGGCAGCACCTCGACCGCGACCAGCAGCGCCAGCGGGCCCACCGGCACGCCCATCGCAATCGCGATCGGGCCGATCGCGGTGAAGAAGCTGATTGCGCCGGGCAGCGAAACCGAACCGATGGTGGTGACCAGCGCCACCGCCACTCCGGTCGCCAGCATCAGCGGGGTCAGTTCCATCCCCGCCAGCTTCGCGGCATAGATCGCGACCGCCAGGTTCATTGCCGGGCCGGTCGCACGGAACAGCGCGACCGCCAGCGGCAGGACCAGCTCGCCGGTGGTGTCGCGCAGGCCCAGCGCCTTGCAGCTCACCAGCATCGCGGGCAGGCTGGCGAGCGAGGACTGGGTCGAAATCGCCATCGCCTGCGCCGGGAGCACCGCGCGCGCGAACCGCAGCAGGCCTTGCCGCGCGACCAGCACCGCCACGCCGTATGCCGCGATCAGAACCGCCACGCCGACCGCCGTGACGCTCAGGATGTAATGCAGCAGCGCGCCCAATGCGGCGGTGCCGCTCGCCCCGGCCACGGTCAGCGACAGCGCGAAGACCCCCAGCGGCGCAATCCACAGCACCCAGCCGATCATCACCAGCATGGCCCCGGTGATCGCCTCGAACAGCGTGACGAAGTGGGCGCGGTGGAGATCGGGCAGCCGGGTGATGGCCAGCGCCAGCAAACTGAAGAACACGATCACCCCGATCATCGCGGTTTCGGCCGAGGCCTTGACGATGTTCGCCGGGACCAGCGACTTGAGGAAATCGCTCACCGAGGGGACCGGTCCGGCCTCGCTCGCCGCCAACGATCCGCGCAGCGCCGCTGCCGCGCTTTCGGGGATCGGAGCCAGTTCGAGCAATGCGGGCATGGCGAAAGCGGCGAACACCGTGACCGTTGTCAGCACCGCCGCGAACAGCGCCAGCGCGGTCAGCGCGATCCGTCCGGCGCGCGCCGCCGCGACAGTCTGGACGATCCCGATCACCAGCAGCGCGGCAACCAGCGGGACGATCGTCATCTGCAAGGCGCGCAGCCACAGCGTGCCGATCACGTCGGCGGCCGGCAGCACCCATCCCGCTGCCTCGTTGCCCTCGAGCGCGATGCCGAGGCCCAGACCCGCCGCCAGCCCGCCCAGCGTCAGCTTTACCGGAACGCGCAGGTCGGGGATGAAACTGCTGGCAGTTGCGGGTGGCTGAGTTGTCATGGGCATTTGGCTCCGCTTGCGGGCGTGACATTGGCGCAATGGCGCGCCATTGCCGGATAACGATGGAATCGGGCGATAACGCTCAAGAACAGGGTTGGCACGCGTGACGCGCAAGTATTTCGGCACCGACGGGATCCGCGGGCGCACCAACGAAGGCGCGATGACCGCCGCGACCGCGATGAAGGTCGGCCAGGCGGCGGGCCGGCACTTCCTGCGCGGCAGCCACAAACACCGCGTCGTCATCGGCAAGGACACCCGCCTGTCGGGCTACATGATGGAGAACGCGCTGGTCGCGGGTTTCACCAGCGTCGGCATGGACGTGATCATGACCGGGCCGTTGCCGACCCCCGCGATCGCCATGCTGACCCGCGAAATGCGCGCGGACCTCGGCGTGATGATCTCGGCCAGCCACAACCCTTACGAGGACAACGGCATAAAGCTGTTCGGCCCCGACGGCTACAAGCTGTCCGACGCCGCCGAACTGGCGATCGAGGCGGCGATGGGCGAGGATATCGCGCTGGCCGCCGCCCCCGAGATCGGCCGCGCGCGCCGGGTCGACGATGCGCGCGGGCGCTATATCCACGCGGTCAAGGCCAGCCTGCCCGATACGATCCGGCTCGACGGACTGAAGATGGTGGTCGATTGCGCCAACGGTGCGGCCTACCAGGTAACGCCCTCGGCGTTGTGGGAACTCGGTGCCGAGGTGATCGCGATCGGGGTCGAACCCAACGGCATCAACATCAATGCGGGCGTCGGATCGACCAGCCTCGCCGCGATCCGCGCCAAGGTGGTCGAGAGCGGGGCGCATATCGGCATTGCGCTGGATGGCGATGCCGACCGGCTGATCGTGGTCGACGAGACCGGCCGGACGGTCGATGGCGACCAGCTGATGGCGCTGATCGGCAGCCAGTGGGCGGCTCAGGGCCGGCTGCGCGGCGGCGGGGTGGTGGCGACGGTGATGTCGAACCTCGGGCTCGAGCGGTTTCTTAACGCACAGGGCCTCGATCTGGTGCGCACCGGAGTGGGCGACCGCCATGTCCTCGAGGCGATGCGCAAGCGTGGCTACAACGTCGGCGGCGAGCAATCGGGGCACATGATCCTGCTCGATCACGCGACCACCGGGGACGGCACGGTTGCCGCGCTGCAAGTGCTGGCCGCGCTGGTCCAGTCGGGCAAGAAGGCGAGCGAACTGTTGCACCTGTTCGATCCTGTACCGCAATTGCTCCGCAACGTCCGCTTCAAGGGCGGCAAACCTTTGGATGATGCCCGGGTGCAATCGGTTATCGCCGATGCCGAAGCGCAATTGAACGGCAAGGGCCGCCTGGTTATCCGCCCCTCGGGCACCGAACCGGTGATCCGGGTGATGGCCGAGGGTGACGATGGCGCGCAGGTCGAAGCTGTGGTGGCCTCGATCTGTGCGGCGGTGGAAAGAGCGGCCGCCTGATGCTGGAAATGCGCCCGTATTGCGAACGCTGCGGCGTGGACCTCCCGGCCGAGGCTCCGGCGGCGTTTATCTGCTCGTTCGAGTGCACTTTCTGCGCCGAATGTGCCGAGGCGCTGGACGAGCGCTGTCCCAATTGCGGCGGCGAATTGGTCGACCGGCCGACGCGGGCGAAGGCGCTGCATGGCAAGGCTCCGCCGGGCATCGCGCG
The DNA here is from genome assembly GCA_038256425.1 of Sphingomonadales bacterium. Classification (GTDB taxonomy): domain Bacteria; phylum Pseudomonadota; class Alphaproteobacteria; order Sphingomonadales; family Sphingomonadaceae; genus Novosphingobium. Next base: position 3,181 of record JBBSKI010000039.1, on the reverse strand, counting down.
GAAGTTCAAGGGTTGAGCGGCGGAGGTTCTTCGCCACCCCGCATCCTGGTCATCGCCGGGTCGGACAGCTCCGGCGGTGCGGGTATTCAGGCCGACATCAAGACCATCACGATGCTGGGCGGCTATGCGATGACCGCGATCACCGCGCTGACCGCGCAGAACACGCTGGGCGTTACCCGGGTCGATCCGGTCCACCCGGCGATGGTCGCGGCGCAGATCGACGCCTGCGTGAGCGACATCGGGGTCGATGCGGTCAAGATCGGGATGCTTGGCTCGGCGGCAGTGGCGGAAGTGGTTGCGGAGCGGCTGGCGGCGCTGGCTGTGCCGATCGTATTCGATCCCGTGATGGTCGCCACCAGCGGCGCGGCGCTCGCCGATCCGGCGACAGTGGCGGCGTTCGAGCGGCTGATGCGGCTCGCGACATTGACCACGCCCAACGTAGCCGAACTTGCCGCGCTGGGCGGTGATGAGGCGATGGCCGCGCGGGGGATCGCGTACCTTGCGAAGGGAGGTGACGCGCCCGGCGAACACGTCGAGGACTCCCTCCACTGCCCCGGACACGATCCGCTGCGCCTCTCTGCCCCGCGCATTGCCACGCGCCACACCCACGGCACCGGTTGCACCCTGTCGAGCGCGATCGCGACGCATCTGGCGATGGGATCGGCCATGCCGGAAGCGGTCGAGCGCGCCCGCCAATTCGTCCGTGCGGCGCTGCTCGCCGCGCCCGGTTTCGGCGCCGGCTCAGGACCGCTTGGGCATCAAGCGGTGCGTCAGCAATCCAGCTCGTAAAACGCCTTGATATGCCCCCAGGCCTCGTCCGCAGTCTCGACCCAGCGGAACAGCTCGAGATCGGCGTGGTTGATCACGCCTTCGTCGGCCATCGCCTCGAAGTTGATGATGCGGTTCCAATAATCCTTGCCGAACAGCAGGATCGGGATCGGTTTCATCTTGCCGGTCTGGATCAGGGTCAGCAGTTCCATGAATTCGTCCAGCGTGCCGAACCCGCCGGGGAACACCGCCACCGCGCGCGCCCGAAGCAGGAAGTGCATCTTGCGCAGCGCAAAATAGTGGAACTGGAACGACAGGTGCGGGGTGACATATTCGTTCGGCGCCTGCTCGTGCGGCAGGACGATGTTGAGCCCGATCGATTCGGCCCCGGCATCGGCCGCGCCGCGGTTGGCAGCTTCCATGATCGAGGGACCGCCGCCCGAGCAGATCACGAACTGGCGCTTGCCGTCCTCGACCACCGCGCACTCGCTGGCGATCCGGCCCAGCTTGCGCGCTTCCTCGTAATAGCGTGAGTTGGCGACCAGCCGCTCGACCACCTTCTTTCGTTCGGGCGTGGTGGCGGTGGCGCGCGCCGCATCGGCGGTTTCGGGCGAGGGAATCCGCGCCGAGCCATAGCAGACCAGCGTCGAGCCGATCCCGCTTTCCTCCAGCAGCATCTCGCATTTCAGCAGTTCGAGCTGGAAGCGGACCGGGCGCAGTTCTTCGCGCAGCAGGAATTCGGTGTCGCGATAGGCCAGACGATAGGCCGGGTCGCGGGTCTGCGGCGTGTCGGGGGCCTGCAATTCGGTATAGGCCGCATCGGTCCGCGCGCGGTGGAACTTGCGCATGGTCAGGTCGCGATCGGCGGGAACCGGTTCGGGCAAGGGAGCCTTGCCGGGCGCGGCGGGGTTCTGTTCGGTCATGAAATCTCCTGGCGCGCCGATGGTTCGGCGGCGCTGCCGAATTTTCCGATGGCGCTAGCCCAAAGTGGCGGCCGACCATAGCGGATTGCAGACCCGCAGGAACCTGCAGGCCCACCCGGCGGCAAGCGCGAACCTCAGCTCAGATCGTCGACGATCTCGACCACTTTCTCGCTGGTGGTGCGCTGGTCGGTATGAAGGGTGCGCGGCTTGCCGAAGGCGGCGAGCACCGGGGCGTCGCGACCATAGATGTCGGTAAACTTCCGCATCTCGCCCGATACATCGCGCGCCATCGTGAAATAGGTGATGTAGATCGGGAAGGTCTTGGTCATCGGCACCTTGGTGTAAACGCCGGACAGGCTGTGCGCGACGCCTTCCTCCTTGGTCAGCCCGCCGCCCAGCATCGCCATCAACATGCCCAGCTCGCTCGCCCGCTCGGCGCGGATGCAGCCGTGGCTGAACGCGCGGTTGGGCGCGGCGAACAGCGCCTTGGCCGGAGTGTCGTGGACGAAGATCGCGTGCGGGTTGGGCATGTCGAGCTTCATCAGCCCGAGCGAATTGCCCTTGCCCGGTTGCTGGACCACGGTGACGAAGCCATCCGCACCCTTGGTCACCTTGTAGCCCTGGCGCGCCGCCCGCGCCGGGTTGCCGAGCAGCTGCGCGCCCAGACCCTCGCCCTTGACGATCGACTGCGGCACCGTCCAGGTCGGGTTGAAGATCACCCCCTCGACCGTCTCCGCCAACTGCGGCGTGGCGGTCCGCCCGGGCTTGCCGACCACGGTGCGATAGCTGGTGATCACCTTGTTGTTGACCGTCAGGCGCAGCATGTATTCGGGCACGTTGGTCAGCAGGTACTGGCTGCCCATGTCCTGCGCGAGCCAGCGCCAGCGATCCATGTTGGCGCGGACGAGCGCCTTTTCTGCCGCCGTTCCGGTGCCGGTCCTGAGTTCGTCGCGCAGCGCGGCGTAATCGGGGTGCGCCGGGTTGAGCGCGGCCAGCTCGCCTTTCACGTCGCTGCGTTCCAGCGCGCGGGCAAGGATCGCAGCGGTCGGGTTCACATCGCGATCGGGATCGACTGCGAACCACTGGACGCGCGCATCCATCGGGGTGCGCCCATCGCGCAGGTCTTCGGCCAGCCACGCGAACAACCGGGTCGCCACCGCATCGAGCGCCGGGCCTTCGCCGCCGGTGATCGCGGCAGCGAGCGTGGCAGGCTCATAATCCTTGGGGATCAGCCCCTCATCGCCCACCGTCTGGATCGCGCCGAGCAGGGCCTGGGCATCGCGCAGCGGCCAGGGCGGCGGTGGCGGCGGCGGAACCGGCACCGGGGTCGCGGTCGGCGTCGCAAGCGGCTGGACCGCCGGTTCGATCAGATCGACAGGCGCGGGAGAGGTTGCTCCCGTCGCCGGAGTCCGGGCCGGGGCGTTCTGGGCAAGCGCAGGCGCGGCGATCAAGAGAGCCGCCGTCATCGTCGTCCCGGTGCGCAGCCACTG
>JBBSKI010000038.1:0-18882 GCA_038256425.1 Sphingomonadales bacterium | reverse complement strand
TGATCAGCGGCTTTCGCTGGACCTTTTTCGGCACCGCCGATGTCGATGTTGGGATCAGTCTGGCGATGACGGGAGTGTTTTTGGTGGCTTGCCTCGCGACCGTGTGGCTCATCTTCAGGACGGGCTACCGGTTGAAGACCTGAAGAAATGGGCAAACATTGTAGACAGATACCCGATCAAGCTGCCTCAGGTGCAAAGCAAATCCTGGTTCGCGACAGAATGATTAGCAGGACGCCGGATTGACGCCCCTGAGACGTTTTTGACTGCAGTCAGTTTTTTTCGACCAGAGACGGCGGCGCAATTCTCATGGGAAAGCTCGCGAGACAGAGACCATACTGACTGCAGCAGCAAAAATCTGGCGCTAGAACCGCGCGGAAGTCCGCCAAAAACGAGGGCCCCGAAGGGCTAAGTCATTGTTCTAGAAGGCTTTTTGACTGTTTGGTGCGGTCGAGAAGACTCGAACTTCCACGGGCTTTCGCCCACAACGACCTCAACGTTGCGCGTCTACCAATTCCGCCACGACCGCTAAATCGACGGGCTTCGCTCTCTCTCGAGACGGGCGCCCGGGGGGGTAGGAGCGGGCCCTTAGCAAAGGGGTCCGGGAGGGGCAACCGCGTTTCGCCCGACATGGCGTACGGTCGCTTTCGTTATCCCGGCTTCCAGCCGATTTCGGCGATCTTGGCCGAACGCGGGACATCGGTCACCGCTTCGTTGATCGTGACGCTTTCACCGGGGGCCAGCTCGGCCTTGGGCGAGCGCACCTCCCAGGTATAAACGATCCGCTCGCGTCCATCGCGCAGCACAATCAGGATCGGCGGCACGCTGTGCTTCTCGCGCCCGACGTTGGTCACGGTGCCGCTTGCCCCGAAATAGGCCGCGCCATTGGGAAGGGTGCGGCGGTCCTGTCGCTCGGGCGGAAATTCGAGCACAAGATCGGGCTGTGCCTCGGCAAAGGTCGGGCGAGCGATCGGCACCCAGCCGGGCATGCCCCAGATGCTCACGGCACCGATCAGGGCGGCAACCAGCAGCGCGAAGCCGATCGCTGCCGCAGTCCACAATCTGGCCGGATTGCGGCGCGGACGGAATGGCGGTTCGTGGGCAAAGCTCGATGGACTGTCTTCAAAACCACGCTCGGCAGCAGAGGGAACAACCGGGGCCCGCGCGGTCTCGGCAAAGGTCGGCAGCGGCTCGCCTTGCGATTGAGGCTGCGGTGCGAATATGGTGTGCTGTTCGGAGAGCGGAACTCCTTGTGGCCCGTCCCCCGGCGGCTGCGGCGTGAATTGGGTCGTCTGCTCGGAGACGGGCTCAGCCGAAGGCGACTGCGGCGTGAACTGGGTCGTCTGTTCGGAGACCGGTTCCGGAGGAGGGGCTGGAACTGGGGCTGGAACTGGGGCTGAAGGAGGCGCAGAAACCGGAGCCGAAGGTATGGCTGGCGGCTCCGGTCCGTCCTGAAACCAGCTGTGGCGACACTTGGCGCAGCGCACGGTACGCCCGTCGACGCCGATTGCGCTGTCGGGCACCACATAACGGGTCGCGCAGGCGGGGCAGGCGATGATCATCTCTGGGGTAAAGCACGCGCCATCCATCGCCGACAAGGGCTAGAGGGCATGGCATCGTGGTGCTTGGCCTTTTTTCCACACCGATTGCTGGCTATAGCCCGCCTCGCCGCCTTATTGGCGTTAACCGAAAGCCCTAACCCTGCCCATGCCCACCGCCCTCACGACCTCCCTGCCATGAGCGAGAATGGGCCATGACCGACGCGGGGGGGGAAATCGTCCAGTTCGACAATGTCGGCTTGCGCTATGGCACGGGCAAGGAAGTGCTTACCGACATCTCGTTTACGCTGTTTCCGGGCAGCTTCTATTTCCTCACCGGGGCGAGCGGTGCGGGCAAGACATCGCTGCTCAAGCTGCTCTATCTCGCCCAGCGGCCGTCGCGGGGCATGATCCGGATGTTCGGGACCGACGCTATCACCCTGTCGCGCGATCGCCTGCCCGGCTTTCGCCGCCGCCTTGGCGTGGTGTTCCAGGATTTCCGGCTGGTCCCGCACCTCTCGGCCTTCGATAATGTCGCCCTCCCCTTGCGGGTCGCGGGGGTGGAGGAGGAAGATCTTCGCAAGCCGGTCGCCGATACGCTCGAATGGGTCGGCCTGGGCGATCGCAGCCACGCCCGCCCCGCCACGCTCTCGGGCGGTGAGCAGCAACGCGTGGCGATCGCCCGCGCGGTCATCACCCGCCCCGACATGCTGGTGGCGGACGAGCCGACCGGCAACGTGGATCCCGACATGGCGGTCAAGCTGCTGCGGCTGTTCGAGGCGCTCAACCGGCTGGGCACGACCGTGGTTGTGGCGACCCACGACATCCACCTGCTCAAGAAGGTGCCCGAATCGCTGATCATGCGGCTCGATCGCGGGCGGTTGTCCGACCCGACCGGAGCGCTGCGCTATCCGCCGCGCCGGATCGCGACTGCCGCACGATGAGCGAACCGCCCACCCTGCCCCGCGCTCTGCCAGCAGCTTTGGTCGCCCGGCTTCGCACCGTCGGTGACGCGTTTTCCGGCGCATCCGAGGCACAGCTGGTGCCGCAGACCCGCCTGTCTGGGCCGATTCCGTGGGTCATTGCGATCATGGTGCTGCTGACTGTGGTGGCCGCCGCCGGGGGCCTGTCCCTGACCAATCTGGCCGGGCAGGCGAGCGCGGACCTGGCGGGTGGAGTTACCGTCCAGGTGGTGTCTGCCGCGCCCGAGGAACGCGCCCGCCAGGCCAACGATGCGCTCGCCGCGCTGCGCGAGGCACCCGGCGTGGATACGGTTCGGCTGGTCCCGGCAGCCGAAGTCGATGCGCTGATCGAGCCATGGCTCGGCACGCGCAGCAGCGATGCAGAGGCCTTGCCAATCCCCGCGCTGATCGATGCGCGGCTCGATGGCCCGGTCAGTGCCGCGCGCCTTGCAGATCTACGCGCGCGGCTCGCCAGGGTCGCCCCCAAGGCGCGGGTCGATGCCCAGTCGGGTTGGCTGGAACCGGTGTTCGGGGCGGTCGAAGCGCTTGGCTGGCTGGCGCTGGCGCTGGTCGGATTGCTCGCCGTGACCACCTCGGCCGCCGTGCTGCTGGCCGCGCGCACCGCGCTTAACAGCCACCGCGACACTATCGAGATCGTTCACATGCTGGGTGGAACCGACCGTCAGATCGCCCGCATCTTCCAGCGCTCGTTCGCTATCGATGCTTCTGCTGGGGGTTTGCTTGGGCTGGCGCTGGCGGTCACCGTGATCCTCGCCATGGGGCAGCGGTTTTCTGCGCTTGGCTCGGGACTGGTCGGCGGCGCTGGGCTGGGGTGGAGCGACTGGCTGCTGCTGGGGGTGGTCCCGCTCGCCGCAGTCGCGCTGGCGACGCTGACCGCGCGGCTGGCGGTGCTGCGCGCGCTTCGGCAGATCCTGTGAGCCAGCCAACGCCTGTTACCGGGTCATGATCCGTCGCGCCGCTTCGCTGGTGCTGATCGTCTGGGCGCTGGGCTTCGCCTGGTTTGCCCTGATCCTGCCTTTGCCGCTTGGCGCTGGAAAAAGCGACGCAGTCATCGTCCTGACCGGCGGCGAAGGGCGCATTGCCCGCGCCTTCGAAGTGCTCGACCAAGGCTGGGCAAAGCAGATCCTGGTGGCCGGGGTCGATCCCGAGGTCCGCCGCCGCGAATTTGCGGTGGAGTTCGAAGTGAAGCGGGCACGCATGGCCTGCTGCGTCACGCTCGAATCGAAATCGGTCGATACCCGTTCCAACGCGAGCGAATCGGCGCGCTGGATTGCCGCTGAGAACGTACGCTCGGTGCGGCTGGTCACCAGCGACTGGCATATGCGGCGCGCGGCGTGGGAACTGGAACAGGCCGCGCCGCCGGGTACCGTCTTCGCGCGCGATGCGGTTCCCACCCGCCCCAGCTTCCGCATCCTGTTCCTCGAATATCACAAGCTGCTCGCGCGGCGGATCGGCAGTCTCTTTGGCTACTGACCGCGCTACGGAACCAACGACAGCGGGCGACGTGTTGCGGAGCCTGGTGTTCTATCCGGTGTTCTACTTCGGAAGCGTGCCGATCGTGCTCGCCTCGCTGGCGATGCTGCCGCTCAACCTGCGCGCGTTCCGCAAGGCGGTACGCAGCTGGTCGGCGTGGCACCGCTGGTGCGCGCGCTGGCTGCTGGGCATCCGCATCCGCATCGAGGGTAAGCCGCCATCCGGCGAGGCATTCTATGCCATCCGTCATGAGAGCTTTTTCGAAGCGATCGACTTGCCGCGGCTGCTGCTCAATCCGGGGGTGTTCGCCAAGGCCGAGCTCATCCGCATCCCGTTATGGGGATTTGTCGGACACCGCTTCGGGCTGATTCCAGTGGAGCGCGAGACCGGCGCCAAGGCCCTGCGCGCAATGATCGCAGCGGCGCGCGATCTGGCGGGCACCGGTCGTCCGCTGGCGATTTTCCCGGAGGGCACGCGTGTTCCGCCCGGTAGCCGGGTGCCATTGCAGGCGGGGTTCGCCGGGCTTTACAAATTGCTCGGGCAGCCGGTCATCCCGGTCGCGGTCGACAGTGGACGTTTGTATCACCGCTGGTGGAAAAAGGCCGGAACCATCACTTACAAGTTCGGCGAACCGGTCCCGGCGGGCCTGAAGCGCGACGAGGCCGAGGCGCGAGTGGCGGCGGCGATCCAGGCGCTGGTGCGCGCTGACCCCTAACCGCCGTGATCGCCTCGCCCAAAGTCGGGCCGCGCGTCATCCTGGCCTTCCTCGATGATTGAGCGGCGAATCTCACGGGTACGGGTGAACAGGTCGAACAAGGCATCTCCGTCACCCCAGCGGATCGCGCGCTGGAGCGCGGTGAGGTCTTCGCTGAAGCGCTGGAGCATCTCGAGCACCGCGTCCTTGTTGGCAAGGAACACGTCGCGCCACATCGTCGGGTCGGAGGCGGCGATGCGGGTGAAATCGCGAAAGCCGCCTGCGGAATACTTGATGACTTCACCCTGGGTGACGCCCTCGAGATCCGATGCGGTGCCGACGATGGTATAGGCGATCAGGTGTGGCAGGTGACTGGTGACCGCAAGGACCAGATCGTGGTGGCCCGCGTCCATCGTCTCGACCCGGGCGCCCAGCGCTTCCCAGAACGCGGACAGCCGCGCGACCTGATCGGGGTCGGCATCCATGGGCGGGGTCAGGATGCACCAGCGGTTGTGAAACAGGCTGGAGAAACCGGCATCGGGCCCGCTGTGCTCGGTCCCGGCGACCGGATGCGCCGGGATCACCGTGTGGCCGGGCAACGCCTCGGCCAGTGCCTTGGCGATGCCCTCCTTGGAAGAACCGACATCGCTGATGACCGCGCCGGACGGGATCAAGTCGGCAAGTTCACCCGCTGCGCTGGCAATGGCGCCCACGGGGACACAGAAGATCACCAGATCGGCCCCGGCGACGGCATCTGATGCGGTGCTGCAAACCTGCCCGACCAGTCCGCGCTCGCCCGCACGCTGACGCGCGGCAGGATCGGCGTCGTAGCCGCTGGTCGCAACGCCGGGCAGATGCGCGCGCACCGCCAGGCCGATCGACCCACCGAGCAGCCCCAGCCCGATCACCGCGACGCGCTGAAAGCTCACCGCGCCGCTTCTGCCATCGTGCGGAGTGTGGCTGCGACCTCGGCCATCTGAGAGGGTGTTCCAATGGTGATCCGCAGTGCCCGCGGCAAGCCCTGTCCGGGCAGCCAGCGCACCGCGTAACCGGCGCCCGCCAGCCCCTCCAGCGCGGCCTCGGCGCTCAGCGCGCCTTCGAACAGCACCAGCACGAAATTGGCCTTGCTCGGCACCGCGCGCAGACCGTGGTTGCCCAGCGCGCCGATGGCGGCGGTTAACGTCGCGCGCCCTTCGGCATTGGCGAGGCGCGAGGCGCGGACGAAATCCTGATCGCCCAGCGCCGCGAGCGCTGTTGCCTGTCCGCTGACGGTCACGTTGAACGGGCCCCGGATACGGTTCAGCACATCGACCAGCGCCGCATCGCCGGTCGCCCAGCCAATCCGTTCACCGGCCAGTCCGTAAATCTTCGAGAATGTGCGGGTGACTAGGACGTTGCGGTGGGCCGCGGCCAGCGCAAGCCCGCCGTCGTCCTCACCATCCTCGAAATACTCGGCATAGGCCTGATCGAGCACCAGCAGCACGTTGCCGGGCAGGTTCGCGTGCAAGCGGGCGATCTCGCTCGCGTCCATCGACGTTCCGGTCGGATTATTGGGGTTGGCGAGGAACACCACGCGGGTCCGCTCGCTCACCAGCGCGAGCAAGGCATCGACATCGGTGCCAAAATCGGCATCGGGCGCGATTACCGGGGTCGCGCCGCAGCGCCGCGCCGCGATGTCGTACACCGCGAAGCCGTAACGGACGTACAGCACCTCGTCGCCCGGCCCGGCAAATCCTTGCGCAGCCAGATTGAGGAGTTCGTCCGAACCCGTCCCGCACACGATCCGCGCCGGGTCGATCCCATGCAGCGCGCCGATGGCGGCACGCAACCGGCGCGAATCGGGATCGGGATAGAGCGACGGTGCCAGCGCCTCGGCACGTGCCGCAAGTGCCGCCGGGCTGGTCCCCAGCGGGTTCTCGTTGGCTGAGAGCTTGATCAGCGGACGCCCGTCGGCCGTCTCCGCCTTGCCCGGAACGTAAGCGTGGATGCCCTCGATCCAGGGCTTCATCTGCGGAGCAGTTTGTGGAGCTTCAGGCATCGCGCGCCGGGCCTTAGCGGTTTAGGCGGCGATTGACAGCCCCGCAGGTTTCCCGCCAAGCCGCGCGCGCCGATGACCAACGCCCCGCCCCTCACCGCCAGCCACACGCTGGACCTTGCCCCGCCCCTCGAACTCGACGGCGGACAGCAACTGGAGGGCGTGCGGATCGCCTATGAAACCTGCGGCACGTTGAACGCCGACAAGTCCAACGCGATCCTGCTGTTCCATGCGCTGACGATGGACCAGCATGTCGTCAGCACCCATCCGCGCACCGGCAAGCCGGGTTGGTGGCGCAATTCGGTGGGGCCGGGCAAGCCGATCGACACCGATCGCTTTTTCGTGATCTGCGCAAACGTGCTGGGCGGCTGCATGGGCTCGACCGGCCCCGCCAGCCCCGCTCCCGCCAATGGTGCTGGGGGCAAACCCTATGCGATGCGCTTTCCGGTCATCACCATCCGCGACATGGTCCGCGCGCAAGTGGCGCTGCTCGACGCGCTGGGGATCGAACGGATCCACGCCGCGGTCGGCGGATCGATGGGCGGGATGCTTGCGCTCAGCCTCGCCGCCAACTTCCCCGAGCGGACGCGAGCCGCACTTGTGATCGCCAGCACGGCGCGGCACTCTGCGCAAAACATCGCCTTCCACGAGGTCGGGCGCCAGGCGATCATGGCCGATCCCAAGTGGCAGGGCGGCGATTACGGCGGCGGGAAAGGTCCCGAAAACGGCCTCGCGGTCGCGCGGATGGCGGCGCACATCACGTACCTGTCCGAAGCCGGGCTGACCGAAAAGTTCGGGCGGCGGCTGCAGGACCGTCCCGACGGGACCAAGGGCACCAAGACCTTCGGCTTCGATGCCGATTTCCAGGTCGAGAGCTATCTGCGCCATCAGGGGCTGAGCTTTACCGACCGGTTCGACGCCAACTCCTACCTCTACATCACCCGCGCGATGGACTATTTCGATCTGGCCGAGGAACATGGCGGGAAGCTGGCGGAAGCGTTCGCGGGCACCAAGGCACGGTTCTGTCTGGTCAGCTTTGACACCGACTGGCTCTACCCAACTGCCGAATCACGTCATGTCGCCCACGCGCTCAATGCGGCAGGCGCGGCGGTGAGCTGTGTCGAATTGTCCGCACCTTATGGCCACGACAGCTTTCTGCTCGATGTCCCCGAACTCGACCGGGTCATCGCCGGATTCCTGAACCAATGAACCTGCGCCCCGACCTCGCGGTAATCGCCGCCAATGTCGCAGCCGGCGCGCGCGTGCTCGATGTCGGCTGCGGGGACGGTGCGCTGATGGCGGCGCTGCGCGATGCGCGGCAGGTCGACGCGCGCGGGCTGGAGATCGATTCGGCCAATGTCGCGGCTTGCGTCGCGCGCGGACTTTCGGTGATGCAGGGCGATGCCGACACCGATCTGGGCGACTATCCCGATGGTGCATTCGACTATGCGATCCTCAGCCAGACCCTCCAGACCACCAAGCGCCCCGACATCGTGCTGGAAGAACTGCTGCGAATCGGGCGCAAGGCCTTCGTCAGCTTTCCCAACTTCGCGCACTGGCGGGTGCGGCTGAGCCTGCTGTGGGGCGGGCGGATGCCGGTGACGCGGCTGCTGCCCGTCGCCTGGTATGCGACCCAGAACATCCACCACGTCACCATCGACGATTTCCGCGCGCTGCTCACGACACGCGGAGTTAAGGTCGAGCAGGCGTGGTTCCTCAACGGCGACCGTTCGACCAGCGCTGCGGCGGCCAATTTCCGCGCCGAACATGCGGTGTTTCTGCTCTCGCGCGAATGACTTTCGGCCTGACGGTCAGCTTGGGGCAAGGTGGCGGTTGGCACAGGCCCGGTATGCGATACCTGTTCACCGCTTTAGCGATGCTGCTCGCGCTGATCGCGAGCCCCGCCCTCGCGCAAGTTACGCTGGCGTTCCACAGCTTCAACGGCTCGCTGCTTGGCGGGCGCTATCCGCACACCTTCATTGTCCTGGCAGGCAGCCTCGCAGATGGCACCGCGATCAACGAGAATTATGGCTACACCGCCAAGAGCGCCAGCCCGGCGGTTCTGGCCGGTCCGGTCGAGCACGCAATCCTGGCCGAAAAGCCCAAGTATCTGACCACCACCAACCGGCATTTCACCGTGCCGATCAGCGACGCGCAGTATCGCCGGATCAGGGACGAAGTGGCCAAATGGCGCGACGCCCCGGGCAAGGCCTACCGCCTCGACGAGAACAACTGCGTCCACTTCGTCGGACGCATGGCCGAGCTGGCAGGTTTGAAAGTGGACTATCCAAAAGGCCTCATCCGCAAGCCAAAGGCCTGGTTGAACCGGGTGACGGGGCTAAACCCGCAGCTCGGCGCAAAGGTGATCAAATAGTCATCACTTTCTTTTCATAGACCTCGGCCTCGGCGCCGATCAAAATGTCGGCTAGCATCCAGTAGGCCTCGCCCCAGGCCGCGAGCACCGCGTCGGTCGCCATCTCGGCGCCCAGAACGTCCTGGATCTGGCAGCAGGGCCTCAGCCACATAGGGATAATGCTCGGGCTTCACTCCCACTTCGACATGGCGCGCGACCATTCGCTGCACCGCCGGGCCAAGGTTCTGCAGCTTGTCGATGTTTTTCGCATAGGCCAGGATCGCCGCGGCGAGCCGGCGCGGTTGCTCGCCGCTTTCCTGCGCGGCCTGGTCGAACATCTCCTTCACCTCGGCATTGCGGAACAAGCGGACGTACATGGCCGTCGTGATTTCCACACCATACTTCTCCAGCGCCGGGGCGGTGGATTTGACGATTTCCATGGCGGAGGCAGAGGCGGTACGCATCGGAAAAACTCCCGTTCAAATGTGGTATCTCTTATACCGGTATATTTGATACTTGAATTTGCCAAGCGTATTTTTCACATAGTTGGGGATGCAACTGACCCAGCATACCGACTTCGGCTTGCGCCTGTTGATCGTCCTCGCGCGGAGCGAGCGCGGGTCGATCGCCTTGCCGACTTTTGCCGCCGAGCAGGGATTGTCCTACAACCATGTCGCCAAAGTGGCGCAAGGCCTGATCCGGGCCGGGTTCATCACCAGCCAGCGCGGACGCAATGGCGGGGTCACTCTGGCCCGTGCACCAGCCAAGCTGACGGTCGGCGAAGTCGTCCGGGCGCTTGAGCCGGGGATGCGGCTGGCCGATTGCGGCCGTTGCTCATTGCGCTTCGATTGCGGCACCAGCGGCGTGCTGAGCGAAGCCCTTGCCGCGTTTATCGCGGTGCTGGACCGGACCACACTTGAGGTTGCAGCGCGCCGGGTTCCAACCGCGTTTGCGGCTGCCTCAACCGGGTCTCCCGAGGAACCAGCCGCAGCTGCCCCCTAGACCCTGTTTAAGCACGTGCAACCGGCATCTGCTGGCTGGCGCAGTGGAAGCCGCCGCCCCCCGCCAGCACCGCATCGGCCATCAGGCCCACGGTGTCGCGGTTCGGGAACAGCGCGGCGATGGCGGCTACCCCGGCATCGTCTTGCGGCGAGCCGAACACGGGCACCACCACCAGCTTCGTGGTGATGACGAAGTTCATGTAACTGGCGGGCTGGACTATGCCATCCACCTCGATCCGCCCAGGCGATGGCACTTCGGCAACCTCGACCCCGAACGCCCGCGCGCGGGCTGCGGCGTCGGCATAGATCGCCGCGTTAGGATCATCCGCGCCCGTAGCGACGGGAAGCGCCAGCCGGTTCGGCCCGACGAACCGCGCGAGGTTGTCGACGTGGCCGTCGGTGTGGTCGTTGATCAGCCCCTCGCCCAGCCACAGCACGCGGTCGAATCCCAGATCGGACGCGAGGCGCGCTTCGATCTCGCCGCGCGAGAGGTGCGGGTTACGGTTGGGGTTGAGCAGGCATTGCCCGGTGGTGACGACCAACCCGGTCCCATCGCCATCGATCGCCCCGCCCTCCAGAATCCAGTCGCCGCGCCGCACCGGCAGCCCGGCACTCTCCGCCAGATCGGCGCCGATGGCTTGATCGCCGGGCATCAGATATTTGCCGCCCCAGCCATTGAACCCGAACAGTCGCGCCTCGTGATTGTTACCGTCCGACACCACCAACGGCCCGGTATCGCGCAGCCACACATCGCCATATACGCGGCGTTCGAGCCTTACTGCGTCCGAAACCAGGGCTCGCGCCCGCGCCGCGTTATCCGGATCGCGAACCAGCAGCCGCACTTCCTGCCCGCTTGCTGCCACCGCATTGGCGAAAGCCGCAATCTGCTCCTGCGCACGATCCAGCACGCCGGGCCATTCGTCGGCCAGATGTGGAAAGCCGATCCACAGCCAGTCCTGCGGATGCCATTCGGCTGGAAGGCGCATCAGCAACCGACCGACGAAGCCGCACAGCTTGTGTCCCGCACCGCGCGAAACTCGTCGGTCGGGTGCCAGTTGGGCCAGGTGTCACCCGTCGCCAGTGCGCGGCCGAGGCGGTAATAAAGCTCCATTTCCTGGGTGATTCCGTCCCAACGCCATTCGGGCGAATATTCGTCGCTCGGCTGGTGGTAGCGGTTCTTGGTGTAGTCCTCGGACAGCGCCGCGCCGCGCTCCTTGCCCCCCTCGACCTGATCGAGTGCGCGGCCGACGCGGAACATCGGCACCCCGCGCTTGGCCAGGCTGAAATGGTCCGAACGGTAATAGCCGCCGCGCTCGGGGAAGCTTTCGGGGCTCATCGTCAGGCCCATCGTCGCCATCACGGGCGCAAGAATCGCGGTCAGTTCGGACTTGTCGCCGCCGCTGGCCGAAATGTCGCGGGTCGGGCCGGTGGGAGCCAGCCCATCCATGTTGACCCCGCCGACCGTCTGGGCGAGCGGGAACAGCGGATTGCGCGCGTACCATTCGGATCCGAGCAGACCCGATTCTTCCAGCGTCACCGCCAGGAACACCTGGCTGCGCGGCGTGCGGCCCGCCTTGGCGTGCATCTCGGCCAGCCCGGTCATCGCCGCGATCCCGGTCGCGTTGTCGACCGCGCCGTTGCAGATGTCATCGCCGCTGGCATCCGCCGTGCAGCGTCCGAGATGATCCCAGTGGGCGGTGTAAAGCACATATTCGTCGGCCCGCGTCGTCCCCGGCAAGACCCCGACGACATTGCGCGAGATGGCTTTGCGAATCGTATTGTCGAACGACAGCGAAGCCTTCAGCCCCAGCGGCACCGCGCGAAAACCCTTGCGCCCCGCCGCTGCCGAAAGCGTGGCCAGATCCTGCCCTGCCGCTTTCAGGATCGCTTCGGCGACGGGCTTCTGGATCCAGCTGTTCGCCTGCGTCTGGTCCATCGCGTTGTTGGCCGAGGCGACATGATACTGCGCGCCGGTCCAGCTCGAATTGACCACGTTCCAGCCATAGGCGGCGGGGAAGGTGTCATGGACGATCAGCGCGGCGGCTGCGCCCTGGCGCGCGGCTTCTTCAAACTTGTAGGTCCAGCGGCCGTAATAAGTCATCCGCCGGCCCTTGAAGAGCCCGCCTTCGCCTTCCATCGCATAGTCGGGGTCGTTGACCAGGATGATCGCGGTCTTGCCCTTCATGTCGACACCCGCGTAGTCGTTCCAGCCCAGTTCGGGCGCGACGATGCCATAGCCGACGAACACCATCTCGCTGTCGGCGAGGCGCGTCGTGGGTGTCACCCGATAGCTTCCGGCGACAAACTCGGAGCCGTAAGCGAAGCTGAGCGGAACCTTGCCCCCGGTCACCTTCAGCGGCGAGGCATTGCCCGCGGTGATCTCGACCGTCGGCACTTCCTGAAACCACTGGCCCCCATCGTCCGACATTGGGTTGCCCGGCTGCAGCCCTGCCGCCTTGAACCGGTCGACGATCGCGGTGATCGTGCGATCTTCCGCCGGAGTGCCGGGTGCGCGGCCCTCGAACCGGTCGGACGACAACTCGGCGACGACTTCGCGCATCGCCGCTTCGGGGACCACCGGGACGATCAGCGTGGCTGGCGGCGCTTCCCCGGTCATGGTGGTGGTGGCGCAACCGGCGAGCGCCAGCGCGAAGATGGGCAGAACAGAACGGATCATCGGGCGACCTTGTTTGACCGGTTACGTGTGCAAGCACTGGCAGAGCGCACCGGGACCGGCAAGCGCGCCGGTTGATCCTGCCGCCGCGAACGGGCATCGCGATGGCATGGCGCATCCGCTCCCCGACTGGCCCGGCGCAATTCAGCGCGCGCGCGCCTATGCGCCGTTCCTCGCCGATGCGCTTGAACGGCTCCCCGAATTGGGCGAAGCGCTGGCTGCCGGGCACTGGGACGAAGCGCTCGTCATGGCGCGCGGTGCGGGCGCCGACGCACCCGACTTGTCCGCCGCGCTGCGCCGTGAACGACTGGCACTGGCACTGGCGCTGGGGATCGGCGATCTGGCCGGGGCTTTGCCGCTGGCCTTTGTCACGGCCGAACTTTCCGCCTTTGCCGATCGCGCGCTCGACGCCGCGATTGCCGAGGCGATCCGCCGCCGCGCGCCAGATCTGGAACCCACCGGTTTTTCGGCCATCGCGCTGGGAAAGCACGGCGCGCAGGAGCTCAACTACTCGTCCGACATCGACCCGATCCTGCTCTACGATCCCGAGCGCCTGCCGCGCCGCGCGCGCGACGATCCGGGCGAGGCGGCCGAGCGGGTCGCGCGCGGGGTGGTCGAACTGCTCCAGCGCCAGACCGACGAGGGCTATGTGTTCAGGGTCGATCTGCGGCTGCGCCCGGCGAGCGAAATCAGCCCTCCGGCGATCCCGTTCGAAGCCGCCATCATCCATTATGAATCGAGCGCGCTGGCGTGGGAGCGCGCTGCCTTTATTCGCGCCCGTGCGGCGGCGGGCGATGTCGCGGCGGGCGATGCTTTTCTGCGCACAATTCGTCCGTTCGTGTGGCGACGCAGTCTCGACTTCGGCGCGATCGACGAAATCGGCCGACTCACCACGCGGATCCGCGACGCCTATGCCGGGGGGCAGGCAGTCGGCCCCGGTTACGATCTCAAGCGCGGGCGCGGCGGCATCCGCGAGGTCGAGTTCTTCGCCCAGACCCACCAGTTGATTCATGGCGGACGTCGCCCCGAACTGCGCCTGCGCGGCACCCGCGCCGCGCTCGATGCGCTGGCTGTGGCGGGGCTGGTCACCATGGCCGATGCCACGCTGCTGGGCGACAGCTATGACCGGCTGCGCGTGTTGGAACACCGGTTGCAAATGGTTGGCGATCAGCAAACCCACAGCCTGCCAACCGATCCCGCCGCGCTCGACGCGGTGGCGCGGCTCGACGGGCTGGCAAGCGGGGTCGCGCTGGAAGCCGAGCTGGCCGCGATCTCCGAAGCGGTCGGCGAACGGTTCGACGCGCTGATCGAAAGCTATGGCGGCGCGGCGCACCGGCCCGTCGCGCCCGATCGGCCGGGCGTGACATCGGGCATCGCTGCGGGCGACCCAGCGCTCGAACGGCGGATCGCCGGATGGACCAGCCAGTTCCGAGCGCTGCGCAGCGAAGAATCGCGCGCCGCCTTCGCCCGCATCCTGCCCGCCACGCTCGAAGCCTTCGCCAATGGCCCCGATCCCGAACGCGCGCTAACCCGCTGGGAGCAATTGCTCGCCGCGCTGCCGAGCGCGATCAACGTGTTTCGCCTGCTCGAAGCGCGGCCCGCGCTGCTGGCGCTGCTGGCGCGAGTGCTCGCGCACGCACCCACGCTGGCGGACGAATTGGCGCGGCGTACCGAATTGCTCGATCCGCTGATCGACCGAAGCGCTTTCGACCTGCCGGGAACCGTCGCTGAAATCGCACATACCTTGCGGCGGGGTGAAAACGACGAGGATTATCAGGGGCTGCTCGACCGGGTCCGCCGCGAAATCGGCGAACGGCGGTTTGCGCTGGGCGTCCAGCTGGTCGAGGGATCGAGCGATCCGCTGGCGGTTGCCGGGGCGCTGTCGCGGGTTGCCGAGGCCGCAATCGAAGTGCTCGGCACCGCGGCCGTGGCTGAGTTCGAGGCGATCCACGGACGCGTGCCTGGCTCGGCCATCGCGGTGCTGGGGCTCGGGCGGCTGGGCGGCGGCGCGTTGACCCATGCCTCCGATCTCGATCTGGTCTTCCTGTTTTCCGGTGAGCACACCGGTGAGAGCGACGGTGCCCGCCCGCTCGGCGCGACGCTCTATTTCAATCGCCTGGCGCAACGGATCATCGCCGCGTTGTCGGTCCCGACGGCGGCGGGTGCGCTGTATGAGATCGATGTGCGGCTGCGTCCCTCCGGCGCGCAAGGGCCGATCGCGGTAAGCCTGAGCAGCTTCGAGCGCTATCAGCGCGAGGATGCCTGGACCTGGGAGCACATGGCGCTGACCCGCGCCCGCCCGGTGTTCGGCTCGGCCCAGGCCTGCGCGGCACTGGATCGGATCGTGGCGGATATCCTGGCCATGCAGCGTGATCCGGCCAAGCTGCGCACCGACGTGCTGGCGATGCGGGCAGAGATGGCGGCGCACAAGCCGCCACGCGGGCCGCTCGATGCCAAGCTGCTGCGCGGTGGGCTGGTCGATCTGGAATTCCTCGTCCACTTCGTCCAGCTGCGCGAACAGGTCGGGTACAATCCCGATCTGGGCACGGCCATCGACGCGCTGGTCACGGCGGACCTTCTGCCTTCGTCCTTGCGCGCCGCACATGATCTAATGACCCGGATGCTGGTCGCCGGGCGCCTGTTCGCGCCCGATGCCGGCTTCCCGCCCGAGGCCAGCCGCAGCGTGGTGGCCAAGGCTGCCGGGGTCGCCACATGGAACGGCCTGCTTGACGAATTCGCCGGCGCGCGCGAGGCGGTCGCGCTGGCCTGGGCCGGGGTGTTCGGCGAGGAACTGGAGACGGGCGAATGAGCAAGCAGGCAGGCCCAAGTCGGGCAGACGTTGGCGAAATGCTGCCCGAAGTTGCGCTGACCGGTGCGGATGGCGCAGCGGTTTTGCCCTCCGCGTTTCGGGGCAAGCCGTTGGTACTGTTCTTCTACCCCAAGGACGACACGCCGGGCTGCACCACCGAAAACAAGGATTTTTCCGCGCTGTCAGGCGAATTCACCAAGGCCGGGATCGTCCTGCTGGGCGTGAGCAAGGACCCACCCGCCAGGCACGCCAAATTCATCGCCAAGTACGGCCTGACCACCCCTCTCGCTTCCGATGCGGAGACCGCGGGGCTGTCCGATGCGCTGGGTATATGGGTCGAGAAATCGATGTACGGGCGGCAGTACATGGGAATGGAGCGCACGACCTATCTGGTCGATGCGGCGGGGCGGATCGCGCGGGTCTGGCGCAAGGTGAAGGTCAAGGGACATGCCGACGAGGTTCTGGCGGCGGCCCGGGATCTTTGACGAAAGACTCGCCATTGATCGAGACCGAAAGTGTCGCCGCCGCGATCCGCACCGCGCTGCTGACGGGCGAGCCGACCGCCAAGGTGATGGCGACGCGCAAAGTGGCGCGCGAATGGCGGCTAGGGCGCCTGGCCCCCGCACGCGGTATTGCGTTCGATATCGCCATGCCCGAACGTCCGGCCCGGCCCGAGCAGCCGTTGCTGCTGCGTCCGCGCGACATGCCGCGGCGCGGCAAGGGCGGTTCGGAACGTGGGCGGATCGCGCTGTTGCACGCGCTCGCCCATATCGAATTCACCGCGATCGACCTTGCGCTCGACATGGCAGGCCGTTTCGGCGGGACAGAAGGGCCGCACTTCGTTTCGGACTGGCTCTCGGTCGCTGCCGATGAGGCGCTGCACTTCGCCTTGCTCGAACGGCGGCTACGGACCTTAGGGAGCCACTACGGTGCGCTGCCTGCGCACGACGGGCTGTGGGAAAGCGCCCATGCCACCCGTCACGATGTGCTGGCGCGGCTCGCGATCGTCCCCATGGTGCTGGAAGCACGTGGGCTCGATGTGACACCAGTGACCATCGAGCGGTTCCGGGCAGCGGATGACGAGGCCAGTGCGCGGGTGCTGGAAAGAATTTTTCAAGATGAAATCCGCCATGTGCGGTTCGGCACAACGCACTTCGCAACGCTGTGCGAAAGCCGTGGCATACCCTCTGCGCAAACGTGGCGCAGCCTGGTCGCAGCACACTTCACCGGCTCGATTAAGCCGCCGTTCAACGACTCGGCGCGGGCTAAAGCCGGTTTACCGCGCGAACTCTACGGCGGTATTGCTTTGTAAAGCATACCCCTGGATAGCCAACTCACGAGATGGGCGGGGGGTTCCGATCTATCTCAGGACAATTTACCAGCGCATCCTCAAGGCTGCGCCGGAAGGGTCCTTTTATGTGGGTTGCAGCGGTTCAAGGTGTTGGATTTCAAGCCAATGCCGGGGCCGCAGGATAGAACGGGAACCGGGTTTCGCATGATTTTTTCTTTTAACCGCACGGTTCTGGGCGCTCTTGCAGCGCTCGCCGCGACGGTCTCGGCGAGCCCCGCGCTCGCCAATTCCAGCGCCACCGCCGACATCGCCGCGCCGCTCCGTTCGGCCCAAGGCGAAAAGGCCACGGCCCTTGGTGGACGCGACGAGCAGTTCCGCAATCTGTTCACCAGCTGGCAGTCTTCCGATACCACCGCCTCCCCCGCCATCCGCAGCGCCGTTTCAATTCCCTCGCGGATGCCGGTCGAAGGCGTTCGCCTGACCAGCGATTATGGCATGCGCTGGCACCCGGTCAGCGGCGGTCGCCGCGCCCACAAGGGCGTCGATCTTGCCGGGCCTACCGGTACCCCGATCCACGCGACTGCTGACGGACTGGTCGCCAAGGCTGACTGGTTTTCCAGCTATGGTCTTTACATCCAGCTCGAGCATGGCGGCAATCTGCAGACCCGTTATGGCCACCTGTCGCGGCTCAATGTCGGGGCCGGACAGCGGGTCAAGAAGGGCGACGTGATCGGCTACCTCGGTTCGACCGGGCGCTCGACCGGCCCGCACCTCCACTACGAAGTTCGCATCGCGGGTGAAGCGGTCAACCCCGTTCCGTACATGCAGGCAGGCGAGTTCCAGCAGGCTTTTGCCGCAAACAGCGCCCTCGTTGTCGCCACCGGTAAGGGTGGTCCCGAGTAACCTCGCAAATCAATTCCGCATCGGAGAGGGTGCGATCCAAGGGAAGGCGGCAGTCCATAAGGACGCCGCCTTTTTCTTTGGGGCTTCCCATTGGGATTGAAGTAGCACCCGGCTTCGACAAGGTTGATATGGTGCTCGCCTTGTGCCGCTTTCGCTTGGCCCGATTTAATCGAACAGTTAAGCTCATCCCCTGAATCGCGGCGGGCCAACCGTTTGCGCCTGGGAGAGATCATGCATCCGTTCATCCACGCCCGCACCAATCCGGCAAAGCCTGCGATCATCATGGCGGGCAGCGGTGAAACCATCACCTATGGTGAACTCGATGCGCGCTCGAACCAGGTGGCGCATCTGATCCGGGAGCACGGGATCGGAATCGGTGATTGCGTGGCGATGTGCCTTGAGAACCACCCCTGGTTCTTCGTGCTGGCATGGGGGTTCCAACGCGCTGGGGTCCACTTCGTCGCGATCTCCAGCCGCCTGACCGCGCCCGAAGTTACCTACATCCTCGAAGACAGCGGCGCGAAACTGCTGTTCGGCTCGGCCTATCTGGCCCCGGTGCTCGATACGGTGGCGTCTTTGGCACCTCAGGTAGCGCAATTGCGGTTCGACACACCGGGCAAGAGCAGCGCCGAAACCGCGCTTGCCGCCATGCCCGAAACGCCGATTGCCGACGAACGCGCAGGAACCGACATGCTCTATTCGAGCGGCACCACCGGGCGGCCCAAGGGCGTCAAGCTCCCCCTGCCCGTCGATCCGGCGATCGATGCCAGCACGGTGCTGGTCCAGCTTACCCTCGCGGCTTATGGGATCAAGCCCGAGGCGATGTATCTCAGCCCCGCCCCGCTCTATCACGCTGCACCGCTGCGCTGGTCGATGACGATCCACAAGATCGGTGGGACCGTGGTGGTGATGGAACGGTTCGATCCGGAAAACGCCCTGGCCGTGATCGAGAAGTACAAGATCACCGACGGGCAATTCGTCCCCACCCACTTCGTGCGGATGCTCAAGCTGCCGGCGGAAACGCGCGCGCGGTATGACGTCTCGACGCTGCGCTGCGCGATCCATGCCGCCGCGCCCTGCCCGGTGCCGATCAAGCGCGCGATGATCGAGTGGTGGGGGCCGGTGCTTTAC